>JAFGLY010000007.1 GCA_016927815.1 Deltaproteobacteria bacterium
CGGCATCTTCGACTTCGTCGGTCGCGATCTCGCCAACGGGCATCCCGTCACCACGACCTCCCGGCCCCTGGACCCGGACGACGTCCCTGCGGCCCTCCACCTGGGCGGGTACGTGTTCCCGCTGGGTTCCGCCGATCTTCTGCCCAACCGGAGCGGTACCGCGCTCTGGGACGTCCTCGCCGAAGCCGGCGTGGACGTGGAGGTCTACCGGATCCCCGCCAACTACCCGCCCACGCCGTCCCGGGCGAAGGTGCTCTCGGGCATGGGCGTGCCGGACCTGCGCGGTGGGTACGGCGTGTACACCTGGATCACCGACGAGCGCCCCTCGAACGCGGACACCATGAAGGGAGACGTCCAGGTCGTCACCGTGCAGGACACCGATCTCGACGGCACGCCGGACACCGTGGTCACCACGCTCAAGGGCGCGCCCGACGTCTTCCACCTGGAGCCGGGAGCCCTGCCCGGACCGGAGGACTACCTGCGCTCCCGGGTCACCTTCGTGCTCGATCCCCTGGAGGACGTCCTGCTCGTCCGCACCGACTGGGGCGAAGCCGTCGTGCGGGAAGGGGAGTGGAGCCCCTGGATGGAGCTGGTCTTCGAGGGGCTTCCGCTCGGGCTCGCCGACTTCTCGGGCGGCGTGCGCTTCTACGCCAAGGAGATCCGACCCTCCTTCCGGATCTACGCCTCGCCCGTGAACCTCTGGGCCGCGGATCCGGCCCAGTCGTTCTCCACGCCGGACGAAGGGTTCGCCGAGGAGGTGGAGGCGCGAATCGGGCCCTACTACACGCAGGGCCTGCCCGAGGAGGTCAACGCGCTCAAGGACGGGACCCTCACCGACGAGGAGTACCTGTCCGAGGTGGCGCTGGTCCAGGCGGAGACCCTGGCCATGCTCGACATGGCCCTGGAGCGCCTGGATCCAGGCGACTTCTCGTTCGTGTACATGTCGGATCTGGACCTCCAGTGCCACATGCTCTGGCGCTATGGCGACCCCAAGCACCCGGACGCACCGCCCCATCCCGCTCGCCCGGCCGATCCGGAGCGGCTCGCCGGGATCGTCGAGCGCTTCTACGGCCACATCGACAACGTGCTGGCAGGTCTGAGGCCGCGCCTGCCGGACGACGTCCTCCTGGTGATCATGAGCGACCACGGGTTCGAGTCCCAGACCTGGAACGTCCATGTGAACGCCTGGCTCAGGGACCAGGGGTACCTGGTCCTGAAAGACGGGAAGCGCACCGGCCAGATCGCCGCCGACGACGTGGACTGGTCCCGCACGCGCGCGTACAACATCGGCTTCAACGGGGTGTACCTCAACCTGAAAGACCGCGAGGCCCACGGCATCGTTCCCCCCGACGAGGCCCCCGCGCTCGCACGAGAGATCGCGGACCGCATGGAGGCATGGATCAACGAGGAGACCGGCGCCCACGTCATCCGCCGCGCCTTCCTCGCGTCCGAGGCGTACACGGGTCCGAGGCTCCCCGAGGCCCCGGACATCGTCGTAGGGTTCGACCGGGAGTACGCCGGCTCGGACGAGTCGACGCTGGGCGAGGTGACCGAGGACGTCCTCGAACTCAACACGTCGCCCTGGAGCGGCAACCACCTCATGGCCCCGGAGGTCGTACCGGGTGTGCTCCTGCTCGATCGCCCCATCGGTGGCGAGGGCTGGGATCTCTCCGACCTCGCACCCACCATCCTGAACTGGTACGGCATCCCGGTCCCCCCCGAGATGACCGGCCAGGCCATCCCCGTCCTGTGACCGGAGGGCCCATGCTGTTCGGCAAGACCACGAACGTGAAGATCGAAAAAGACATTTATGAACGTCTCAAACACGTTGCCGACGTCGCCGGCTATGCCTCCGTGGAGGAGTTCGTCACCCACATCCTCGAGCGGGAGCTCCAGAAGTTCGAGGGGACCGACGGCGACGACGCCATCCGCGAGAAGCTGCGCGGCCTGGGCTACATCTCCTAGCCCCCGGGACCCGACGGGATGCTCCTCTTCAACCGCATCTCCAGCGCCGTGTTCGGGGTGATCCTCGCTCCGTTCGGGGATGGATTCCCCTGGTTCGACCTCGTGCTCTGGCCAGTCCTGGCCGGCATCCTGGCGCTCGTCGTCTACAAGTACACCAGTCCCCAGAAGGCCATCGCCGCGACCAAGAGCCGCATCAAGATGCACCTGTTGGAGATCCGCCTCTATGCACACGACGTGCGGGCGGTGCTGGGTGCCACCGGGCGTATCCTGTTGCAGAACACGGTCTACGTCGTCCTGAACCTGGTGCCGATGGCCGTGATGATCGTGCCCTTCGTCGCCGTCCTCACGCAGATCGAGGCCCGCTACGCGTTCGACCCGCTCCCGTTAGGCGCGGTGCCCCTGGTCCGGCTGGAGTTGGACACCGAGTGGGCCCAGGTCCCGGCCACGAAGGTCACCCTGGAGATGCCACCCGGCCTCGTGCTCGACGCGCCACCCGTGCACACACCCGAGGGCGAGATCGTGTGGCGGATCCGCGCCGAGGCCGAGGGCGACCACGTCCTCAGAATCCGGGTCGGAGACGAGGTCGTGGAGAAGGGGATGGCCGTGGGCGGCCTCCCCCGTCCCGTGCCGGTGCTGCGCACCAAGACCTGGGAGGCGCTGCTCTACCCGGGCGAGACCGGACTCCCACGATCGAGCGCGGTGCGGGCCGTACGCCTCGACTACCCGGTGCGGGCCATTCCCGGGCTGCCCGACGGCGAACTCGGGATCATGCTGTGGTTCTTCGGCGCCTCCCTCGTGTCCGGTTACGCCTTGAAGGACGTGTTCGGCGTTGTCCTCTGACGCGGCCGCGTGCCTCGTGGCCCGTCCTCGACCGAGGGAAGGTACGCGATGATTGGCGTCGTCCAGGAGTACTTACGGAAGCGGAAATACGGCCCGGCCGTCGTCGTGGTGTCGGGCCTGCCGCGCTCGGGCACCTCCATGATGATGAAGATGCTCGAGGCTGCCGGCCTTCTCGTCATGACGGACGCCGTGCGCCAGGCCGACGAGGACAATCCCAAGGGCTACTTCGAGTACGAGCGGGTCAAGGATCTCGAGAAGGACCCCGACAAGGCCTGGGTGCGCGAGGCAAGGGGCAGGGTGCTCAAGGTCATCTCGTTCCTGCTCAAGGATCTCCCCCCCGACAACTTCTACCGGATCGTCTTCGTGCACCGCGACATCGATGAGGTCGTGGCCTCCCAGAACAAGATGCTGCACCACCGCGGGGAGGAGAACCGGGTGGACGATGAGGAGGCCCGGCGGTTGTTCCAGCGCCACCTGCTCCAGGTCAAGATGCTCGTCTCGAGGAGCCCGAACGTCGAGATGTTCGAGGTGGACCACCGGGAGGCCATCCAGCACCCCCGAGCTGTCGCCGAGAAGGTCAGCGCCTTCCTTGGGGGTGGCCTCGACGTGGACGCGATGGCTGCGGTCGTGGATCGGACCCTGTACCGGAACCGCAAGGAGGACCTCGCGGCGTCGACTTCCACGTAGCAGCCGGATGCCTGGAGGGAGCATGGTGCGCACCGTCTTCAGTGAGGGGGGCGAGCGGTTCGGGGTGGTGGGCTCGGGTTCGCTCGGAGGCAAGGCCCGAGGCCTGATGGACGTCGCGGACGTACTGGCCGATCGCTTCCCTCCCGGTCGCTTTCCAGGGGTCACGGTCGAGATCCCACGGATGGTGGTGCTCTCCACGTCCTTCTTCGACGCGTTCATGGAGGTGAACCACCTCGGGGACCTGGACGTCGGGTCCCTCTCCGACGACCGCATCGCGCACGCGTTCGTGAGGGGCGAGATTCCTCCCCGGTACGTGGGCGACCTGCGCGGCATCGCGGAGGCAGCCCGTGCCCCCCTGGCCGTGCGCTCGTCCAGCCTCCTGGAGGATGCCCTCGACCACCCGCTGGCCGGCGTCTACGCCACCAAGATGACCCCCAACCACCAGCCCGATGCCGACACCCGGTTCCGGCGACTGGCCGAGGCGGTCAAGTTCGTGCTCGCATCCACGTTCTTCGCGGATGCCCGGCGGTACCGGGCCTCTCTCCCCGGGCCTCTGCCCGAGGAGAAGATGGGTGTCGTCATCCAGGAGGTGGTCGGAGACCGCAGGAACGATCGTTACTATCCGACGATCTCGGGTGTGGGGCGATCCTGGAACTTCTATCCCTCGGGGCACGCCCGGCCCGAAGACGGGGTGCTCGACCTCGCGCTCGGCCTGGGCAAGACCATCGTGGACGGCGGGCGGGCGTGGTCCATCTGCCCCGCCTGGCCCCGTACGCCCCCGCCCTGGAAGACCATGGGCGAGCTCGTGAAGCACACCCAGACGCGGTTTTGGGCCGTCCACATGGGCCGCACGCCGGCCCACGACCCGATGCGGGAGACCGAGTGGCTCGTCGAGGCGGATCTCTCGGACGCCGACTACGACAACACCCTCAGGTACGTGGCCTCGACCTGGGATCCCGAAAGGGACCGCCTCCTGCCCACGGTGTCCGTGCCCGGCGCCCGGGTGATCGATTTCGCGCCCATCCTGCAGCTGGGCTCTACCCCGCTCCTCGAGGTCGTCCGCGAGATCCTCGAGGTCGCCCGGGAGCACGTCCAGGCCGCGGCGGAGGTCGAATTCGCCGCCGTGCTCGACCGCCGGATGGGCGTTCCCCTCCGGCTGGGCTTCCTCCAGGTGCGGCCCATGGCCGTGGTGCACGAGCCGGTGGAGGTGCCCGACACCCTCCTGTCCGGCCCGGGCCTGCTCCTCGTTTCCTCACGCGCCCTCGGCAACGGCGTCCGGGACGACATCCGGGACGTCGTCTGGCTGGATCCGGACGCGTTCGAACGGCCTCGCACGCAGGAGATGACCCGGGAGATCGAGGGCGTCAACGCCTCGCTCGTGCGCGAGGGCCGGCCCTACCTGCTCCTGGGCTTCGGGCGGTGGGGCACCACCGATCCCTGGTACGGCGTTCCCGTGGACTGGAGCCAGATCTCGGGCGCCCGGGTGGTGGTGGAGGCGGCCCTGCCCGAGGGCGAGGCCGATCTCTCCCAGGGTTCGCACTTCTTCCACAACATGACGGCGTTCCAGGTGATGTACCTGGCGGTCCGCCGGGATGAGCCGATCGACTGGAGCTGGCTTGCCGCTCAACCGGAGATCGCTCGGGGTCGGTTCGTCCGACACGTCCGGTGTGCCCGGCCCCTCCAGGTCCGGGTGGACGGCCGGAGCGGACGCGGAGTGGTGATTCATGACGAAGAAAGAAAAGAATAACGACACTACGGATGTCATCGCCAAGCTCCAGGAGCGAGCCAAGGAGCTGGCCTGCCTCTACCAGGTGGAGGAGATCCTGCGGGACAGCGACCGCCCGCTGGAGGAGGTCTGCCAGAGGCTGGTGGAGGCCATCCCGCCGGGCTGGAGGCACCCCGAGGCGTGCGCGGCGCGCATCCAGCTCGCAGGCGACACCTACGACTCGGCCGGCTTCGCGGAGACGCCGTGGGGCCAGAACGCCGACGTCGTCGTGCAGGAGCAGCGGGTCGGCAAGATCATCGTCCACTACCGCGGGGAAGTGCCTGCCTCGGTCCACGGATGGTTCCTGCCGGAGGAGGAGCACCTGTTGGCGACCATCGCGAACCGCCTGGGCCACTACCTGCTCCATCGCCGGCTCAAGGCCACCTTCGACACGCGAGCCACGCAGGAGGGCACCAACGAGTGGGAGGTGGCCCTCGAACTCCTGCGCGTGACCAACCCCAAGCTCACGGACCGGATCGCCCGTCGTACGCTGAACGCGCTGTGCATGGCGGGCGTGGAGGAGGCCCGGTCGCTGCTCCACCGGTTCATCGAGGACCAACGGACCGGACCCGCGGACGGGGAGTCCAACCAGCCCCGGCAGAAGACCACCCGCGAGAACATGGATCGCCTCCACCGCGAGACGTTCCACCTCGCCTCGGAGCACTTCGGCGACGACGAGGTGCTCGGCCGTGTCCGCAAGTGGATCACGGAGGATCGCTCCTCGGTGCTGATCAAGCCGCTCATGAACGAGCACGCCTCCATCGAGGAGGTCCTGCACGCCATGGGCACCTTCCGGTCCGTGGTGGCCGAGGCGGGCGGCATGCCGCCCGCCATGGACGTGGGCGTGCGAACGGCCCTCGTACGGCGTTTCTTCACGGACAGCCTCGACAACATCAACGTGGCCAAGCAGTACGTCCGCGCGGACGACTTCATCGACCTCGTCGAGCGGATCATCTTCCCACCGGGCAGCCACGGAAAGCTGGGCGGGAAGAGCGCCGGTCTCTTCCTCGCCGAGCACATCCTCCAGCGCAGGCATGCCGACGTGCCCGAACTCGGCCTGATCCGCACCCCTCGCTCCTGGTACATCGCCGCCGATGGGATCCAGTACTTCCTCCTCTACAACGACCTCGAGGAGGTCTACGACCAGAAGTACAAGGAGATCGAGGAGGTCCGCCAGGAATACCCCCACATCATCCAGGTCTTCAAGAACTCGCACTTCCCGTCGGAGATGGTGAAGGGACTCGCACTCGCGCTCGAGGACCTCGGAGACGTCCCGCTCATCGTCCGGTCCTCCTCACTCCTCGAGGACCGCGTGGGAAGCGCGTTCTCGGGCAAGTACCGGAGCCTGTTCCTCGCGAACCAGGGCTCTCGGAAGGACCGTCTCGACGCACTGCAGGACGCCATCGCGGAGGTCTACGCCTCCACCTTCGGGCCCGATCCCATCGAGTACCGCGCAGAGCGCGGGCTGCTCGACTTCAACGAGGAGATGGGCATCCTGATCCAGGAGGTCGTGGGGTGCCGCGCGGGCCGCTACTGGCTGCCCGCGTTTGCCGGCGTGGCGTTCTCCAACAACGAGTTCCGGTGGTCGCCCCGCATCGCCCGGGAGGACGGTCTCCTCCGGATGGTGCCCGGTCTCGGCACCCGTGCGGTGGATCGGGTCCCGGACGACTACCCCATCCTGGTCGCTCCCTCCAAGCCCAACCTGCGCGTCAACGTGAGCCTCGACGAGACCGTCCGCTATTCACCCAGGAAGGTGGACGTCATCAACCTCGAGACGAACCGGTTCGAGACCCACGACATCCGCACCCTCCTGAAGGAGGTCGGCGGAGACTACCCGGGGGCGCAGAGGGTTTTCTCGGCCTTGAAGGACGGCATCCTCCAGCGGGTCCACCCACTCTCCACCGACTGGAAGAACGACGACCTCGTGGTGAGCTTCGAGGCGCTCGTGCAGAGCACCCCCTTCGTGAGGCAGGTGGAGGCCATTCTCAAGACCCTGCAGGAGGCGCTGGGCAGCCCGGTGGACATCGAGTTCGCATCCAACGGCGCCGAGTTCTTCCTGCTCCAGTGCCGGCCACAGAGCCGGTCGCTCGGTGACGAGCCCGTCGACATCCCCGAGCACGTGGCCGAGGAACGCATCCTCTTCACGGCGAACCGGTACGTGTCCAACGGCCGGATGCCGGACATCACCCACGTCGTCTACGTGGACCCCGAGCGGTATGGAAAGGTGGAGGACCGAAACGACCTGGTGGCCGTCGGGCGCGCGGTGGGCCGCCTCAACAACCTGCTGCCCAAGCGCCAGTTCATCCTGATGGGTCCCGGGCGGTGGGGCAGCCGCGGCGACATCCAGCTCGGCGTGCAGGTCACGTACTCGGACATCAACAACACGGCGATGCTCATCGAGATCGCGCGGGCCAAGGGAAACTACGTTCCCGACCTGTCGTTCGGCACCCACTTCTTCCAGGATCTCGTGGAGGCGTCGATCCGGTACCTGCCGCTCTACCCGGACGACTCCCGCTCTGTGTTCAACCACGAGTTCCTGCTCCGGGCCCCCAGCGTCCTGGAGAGCATGTTGCCCGAGTACGCCTCCCTCTCCCCGATCCTTCGGGTCATCGATGTGCCAGCGGCCACCGACGGGCGGGTGCTCAAGGTGTTCATGAACGCCGAGCGCGACCGCGCCCTGGCGCTCTTCGCCGAGTCGGATCTGCCGGCCGTGCCCACGGGCCTGGCCCGCGAGTACGCTCCGAGTCGCGCTGACGACCACTGGCGATGGCGGCAGCGCATGGCCGAACGGATCGCGACCGAGACCGACGCTTTGCGATTCGGCGTGGTGGCCATGTACCTGTTCGGCAGTACCAAGAACGCCACGGCGGGGCCCGCGAGCGACGTGGACCTCCTCGTCCACGTGCGGGGAACCGCCCAGCAACGGACCGCGCTCGAGAACTGGCTGGAGGGATGGAGCCTGTGCCTGGCCGAGATGAACTACCTGCGCACCGGCTTCTGCTCCGACGGCCTGCTCGACGTCCACTACGTCACGGACGAGGACATCCAGAAACGAACCTCCTTCGCGGTCAAGATCGGTGCCGTCACCGACGCGGCACGGCCGCTGGCGATCGGCCGGGCTCACCGGTGCGACTGATCGCCGCTCCGTTCCCTCGGGCTTTCACGCGGTGTCGATGAGGTCCCTCGTCGCAGACGCCGGATTCGCCGGATCCACCCGTACGAGGGACAGTTCGGGTCCGTCGTGCGCGCCCTGCAGGACGTGGGTGGACCCGATCTGCTCCCTCCACGTACCGGTCAGCCGGGCTGCCTCGTGGACGTGGCCGCAGAGCACGAGGCGTGGATGGCGGGCCTCCACGAGGCGGCGCACCGCGATGCTGCCGACGTGGACGTCCAGGGGAACATGGTCGACCCAACGGTCGTCGAGGCCGGCCCGGTCGAGCGCCGTTCCGTAGGGAGGGGAGTGGAGGAGCAGCACGGCCTCGGAGAGGTCGTCGTCTCCGACGAGCGCATCGAGCGCCTCGCCAAGGGTCCGCCGGGCTTCCTCGGGGGTCACGGGTACGGACCGCCACCCCTCCTCCGGAGAGACGGCGCCTGGGTCCAGGAACCGCGAGACGTCGTATCGTTCGCGGTCCTTGAGGAGGAACGGGGTGGGCGGGACGAGGCCGCAGCCGTACACCGGGCGACCCCCCACGAATGCGCGGCGGCCTTCCACCCAGGTCCACGCACCGCGGGTCTCGGCGTCGCGGATCGCCGGTTCGACGCTCGCCGGATCGTCGTTGCCGAGGATCACGAGCACCGCGGGCGCGGCCTGCCCGAGATCGCGCTTGAGATCGAGCAGGCTTTCGACCAGGACATCCTCCAGGAAGTCTCCGCCGCGTGGGGATCGGTTGGGCAGCAGGTCCCCGCCGATCAGGACCGCCTCGGGCCGCTCGGCCCGGATCGCGGCCACGAGTGCACGGACCCGACCTTCGCTCCCGTGGAGGTCCGACGTGAAGAACCAGGTAGGCAAGGGTGCGTTCAGCTCCTCCCGCCCCCCTGCCGCCGGATGTTGTGCTTCCGCATCAGGGCATGGAAATTCGGGCGCTGCATGCCCACGTTTCCGGAGGCGCGGGTGACGTTGCCGGCTGTGCGCTCCAGCGCCTGGCGGACGAAGGCCCGCTCCACCTGCTCGTACACCGCCTCGCGGACGCGGCGCTTGACCTCCTTCAGTGCCTCCACGGTCTCGGGCACGGGCTCGCTCCCGAGCAGCGCTCCGACCGGGATCCGGCCGTCCTCGAGGGGGCCGCCCCGAGCCAGGGCCGCCCGCTCCGCCAGCGCCCTGGACACCACGGTGGAGAGCTCCTCGGGGGTGAAGGGCTTGGGAAGGTAGTCACTGGCCCCTTTCTTGACGGCCTCCACGCCGGTGTGGATCGTGGCGTACCCGGTGATCATGACCGTGATCACGTCGGGTCGGTCGCGGTGGAGTGCCTGGAGGATCTCCATGCCGCCGATATCCGGCATCTTGAGGTCAATGAGCGCGAGGTCGTAGTCCCCGGTCGAGGCCATCCGGAGCCCCTCTCTACCCGAGAGAGCCTGGTCCACGGCGTACCCCTCCTCCTCCAGGATCCGCGTACAGGACACGCAGACCGAGCGCTCGTCATCGATCACCAGAACCCTCGCTGGTGGCATGGATCACCTCACCGACCGGACATACCCTCCTCCAGGCGGGGGAGCACCACGATCACCCGGGTGCCGTGCCCCTCCTCGCTCTCGACGCGGATGGTCCCCCCGTGCTTCTGCACGATGCCGAGCGACACCGGGAGCCCCAGGCCCGTACCCGTCCCGCCCTCCTTCGTGGTGAAGAACGGCTCGAAGATCCGACCGAGCGCCTCGGCGGAGATGCCCCGACCGTGGTCCTCCACCACGACGTGTACGAACCCGCCGGAAGAGTCCTCCTCCACGGAGATCCGGACCGTGCCTCCGGTGGTGCTGGCCTCGGCCGCGTTGAGCAGGAGGTTGGTCACGACCTGCTGGAGTTGCTTGGCATCCCCCTGGACGAGGAGGCGGTCCCTTCCGGGGATTCGTCCGAGATCCACCTTCGCGAACGCTCCGTATCGCGAGACGAAGGTGCAGGTTTCGTCCACCACTTCCCGCACGTCCACGACCGCCATCTCGGTGGGGCGCTCCCTGGCGAAGTCCAGGAGGGAGCGGACGATGTCTCGGCAGCGGGCTGCTTCCTCGCAGATGATGTCGAGGTCCTCCACCCGGGGATCGTCCGGTCCGATTCGGCGTCGCAGGAGCATCGACAGGGTGAGGATGGCGGTGAGCGGGTTGTTGATCTCGTGGGCCACGCCCGCGGCGAGCCGCCCCACCGAGACCTGCCTCTCTACGAGCGACAGCTTCTCGGTGGTCATGTCCTGGAGCCGGATGTCCCTCTCCTTCACGGCCCGCACCATCCGGTTGAAGGCCCGCGCGAGCTGGCCCAGTTCGTCCCCGGATCGGACGCGGACCTTGAAGTCCAGGTCGCCCTGGGCGACGTGCGTCATGCCTTCGGCCAGGGCCCGGATCGGGCGCACGAGGCCCTTGGAGAGGAGCCAGGAGGACGCGAGCGCGACGAGCAGGCCCAGGATCCCCACCAACACGAAACGGTTCACGGTCCGGGTCCGGACGGCGCCGTACAGGTCGTCGAGGGTGGCGATGCCGAGCATTCCCACCGGCGATCCGTCCTCCCGGCAGAGCGGCACGTAGGCCGCCTGGGTGGTCTGTCCGAGGACCTGGACGCTTCCGACGTACGCCTCGCCCCGTTCGAGAACCGTCCGCGCCACGTTCGCATTCGCAGCCGTACCGAGCGCCTCGGCCTGCAGGGAGGATGCCACCCGCACGTCGCCTCGGAACAGGCTGGCCTGGTAGGGCGTGTCCTGGCCACGGCTGAGGGTTTCGGCCAGATCGATCGCGAGGTCGCTGCGGCCGTCGACGAGGGTCGCCAAGACGGCGATCGCACCGTCCGGCAGAGGAGACGCGGCCGCGAAGGCGAGCCGCGCTCCGGGCGTTCCGGGCAGGACGCCCGCCGGCACCACCACGAAACCGGACCTCGCGCTGTCGGCATCCCGGGTGACACGATAGAGACGCCCCAGATCGGAGGCTCCGAGGCGGGGCGCCACCTCGGCGGGGAGTGCACGGGAGTGGCATCCGTCCAGGTCCAGGAGCTCCGTCTCCGAGGCCGAGACGCGAAGAGCAAGGTCCACGCCCGACTCCCCGGCGTCCAGGACGCCGCAGAGGAGCCGATCGTACAGGTCGGGATCCTCGACCTGCGCAAGGAATCGGCCGACCGAGATCAGCGCGCCCTGTCGGGCTTGGAGGATCCGCTCGGCTGCGGCGACGTCCATCGCGAGGCGGGCCTGGACGAGTGCCTGGGACCGTCGGGCGAAGATCGCGATGCCTGAGCCCAGGAAGCCGCTCGCGAGCAGCACCGCCAGGAGGCCGAAGGCCACCATGAGTCGGGTGCCGAGCGAGAGCCCCCCGAGGGGTGCAAGGCGCCTCCCGGGGCCGGACTCCTCGGGGGAGGCAGGTGGGGAAGCGCCGGAGTCGCCACGCACGCTCACGTCCTCCGAGACACCGCTCGGCATGTATCTCATTTGGCTACAGGCCTGCCTGCGCCGCGAGCATCACCTGGTGGAAGGCCAGGTTCCCTGAGGCGTCCGCCTTCGCCAGGGTGTAGGCGATCTGGACCTTGCGGCGGTTCGTGCGGTCCTTGGCCTTCTTCGCACCGG
Source organism: Deltaproteobacteria bacterium (assembly GCA_016927815.1). GTDB lineage: Bacteria > Myxococcota_A > UBA796 > UBA796 > JAFGLY01 > JAFGLY01. The sequence continues at coordinate 12,007 of JAFGLY010000007.1, forward strand.
GCTCGGGGAGGAGCCACGCAAGCGTGGCCTCGGCCATCGAGTAGCCGTCGTCGTGGGTCTCGGCGTCGGGGTCCATCCGGGAGAACCGGAGGCCGGGCACGAGGGCCGGATCGGGGATCACGTAGGTACCCTGGACCAGGAAGCCGTTCGCCTTCGCGGTGTCGTCGTCCCCGAGGGTCCTGCCAAGGTGGTATTCGGCCTGGAGGTTCAGGCCGCTCGCGGCGAACCGGACCTCGCCGCCCAGGTGGACGTCCGTCCGGCTCGCGTCCAGCCGCCGGTCGTGACCGTAGACGGGGTTGTCGTCGAATCCCGCGTTGACGCCGAGGCCGAGTCGGGGCCGGCCGTGCTTCGTGTCCAGGTCGCGCATCTCGAACGCACCAAGCGGGGCCACGGCGATGCGGGCGGTGTAGAGATAGCCGTCGTCCGCGGGGGGGAACACGAGGCCCGCGGTGGAACCGCCGTCGCCGGAGAACACACCGACGGCCCAGTCCACCCGCCGCTCGATCGCATTGCCCGTGATGGCGAGGCCGGTGTCGCGCTTGTAGCCGAACCCGTCCATCTGGAGGCCACCGGCGCGGATGCCGTCGATCACAGCGGAGCGCTCGGGAAAGGCGAGGTCGTAGACGCCGACCAGCCAGTGCCCCGAGTAGGGGACCTTGAACCGGCCGAAGGCGACCTGGAACGCGTCGGCGACCTTGTAGTTCAGCCTCGCGTCGTCGAGCACGGGCGTGGCGAAGGTGGCGGTCGAGAACATGGTCACGTCCCCGTCGTCGGAGAACGACGTGAGGGCGTCCTTCGTGCCCGCGAAGTTGACGCGGAACGTGTACCCGAGTCGGGGCGTGAGGACGCCGTTCGCCAGGAACAGCATCCGTCGGACCTGGAAGCCGGTTCCATCCCACCTGTCGGGCGCGTCCACGTCCGGATCGCCCGACTGCCGGAAGGTGAAGCGGGGCTGGAAGAAGACGTCGAAGTTCATCTTCGACTTCCCGACCTCGAAGGTGAGGCCCTTCTCGGTGCGACTCGCGACGAAGGGGGGCGGGGTGTCCGCGCCCGCGTCGCCGCCCGCGAACGCGGGGGGACAGGCGAGTTCGAGGAGGACGATCGGAATCACAGCGTGCATGGGTCCTCCGGAAGGTTCATGGACCCGGCGGGTCCGCCGGGAGGGGGTAGAGGCGGGCCGTCGAGACCTCGACCGCGATGCGGCAGCCGGGCTCGATGCCCTTGAGGAGGGAGGAGCGACGCGGGAACTGGGCGAAGAGGGGGCCGGCTCCGTCGAGCACGGCCTCCACCTTGACGCGGTCGCCGAGGAGCAGGACGCGGCGGACCACGCCGACGCCGGGCTCCTCTCGCCACAGCTTGAGGTCGTAGGCGCGGAGGATCATGCGCATGGGGGTGCCGTCGGCGACGTCGCGGGCTGCCACCTCGATGGGCCCGACGCGCAGGAACCCCTCGTGCACGCGCCCGTCGTAGACGTTCACCTCGCCGAGGAAGCGGGCGACGAACTCCGTGGCGGGATCGTCCAGCACCTCGAGCGGCGTCCCCGACTGCTCGAGGCGACCTTCGTTGATGATGAACACGCGGTCGGCCACGGAGAACGCCTCGCTCTGGTCGTGGGTCACGAAGATGGAGGTGACGTGCAGGTCGTCGTGGAGGCGGCGCAGCCAGCGCCGCAGCTCCTCGCGCACCTGGGCGTCCACCGCGGAGAAGGGCTCGTCGAGGAGGAGGACTTTGGGTTCCGGGGCGAGCGCGCGGGCCACCGCCACGCGCTGGCGCTGGCCCCCGGAAAGCTGGGAGGGCAGGCGGTCCTCCAGGCCTTGGAGGCCGAGGAGGTCGATGAGGTCCGCCACCCGCCTTCGCCGGGACTCTTTGGGAGCCTTCCGGACCTCGAGGCCGAAGCCGATGTTCTGGGCCACGGTCATGTGGCGGAACAGCGCGTAGTGCTGGAACACGAAGCCGATGTTCCGGGCCCGGGCGTGGAGGTGGTCCACCGACTGCCCGTCGATGACCACGCGTCCTTCGTCGGCGGTCTCGAGGCCCGAGATGATCCTCAAGATCGTGCTCTTTCCCCCGCCCGACGGCCCGAGGAGAGCCGAGAGCTCGCCTGGCCGGATCTGTAGGCTCACGTCCTGGACGGCCACGAAACTGCCGAACCGCTTGGTGATGTGCTCGACGCGGATGCCCATCAGGTCTCCCTGGCCTGCCGTCGCTTGAGGCGTTCGAGGACCACGAGGAACGCCATGGACAGGGCGGCCAGGATGAGCGCCATGCCATAGGCTGCCGGCTCGTGCCGCTCATCGACGGCGGTGAAGATGAACGTGGTGGCCGTGTCGGTCCGGCCCTCGATGGCCCCGCCCACCACCAGCACCGCTCCGAACTCGCCCAACGCGCGGGCGAGCGTGAGGGTGCTGCCGTAGGTGAGGCCATGACGGATGTTGGGCAGGGTGATCCGCCAGAAGGTCTGGCGCGAGGAGGCGCCCAGCGTGGCCGCCGCCGCCTCCTCGTCCGTACCCAGCTCGACGAGCACGTGGCTGACCTCGCGCAGCACGAACGGGAGCGTGACGAACACCGTGGCCAGCACGAGGCTGGGGAACGCGAACGTGATCTTCCAGCCCAGGGCCGAGAGCAGCGGCTCCGCGAGTCCCCCCCGCCCGAACACGAGGAGGAACGCGAGACCCGTCATGACGGGGGATACGGCCAGGGGCAGGTCCACCAGCATGTCGAGCAGGCGGCGGCCCCAGAACCGGTGGCGCACGAGGGTGATCGCGCCCGCCACACCGACGACGCCGTTCAGGACCACCGAGACGATGGCCACCACCACTGTCCGACCCAGAGCCGGCCAGCCGCCCGCCTCCCCGATCTGGTCGAGGACCGCCAGGGGGCCGAACGTCCACACCCCCACCCCCAGCGATCCGAGAGGGACGAAGAGCAGGAGGGCCATCCAGGCCACGACGAGCGCGAGGAGCGCGACCCTTCGGGGTAACCAGCGTGTGCGGAACGGGTCGGGCCGGGCGTCAGACATGCCGAGCTCCGGCCAGCCGGTTGAGCCAGCGCACCGCGGGCTGGAGGCCGATGGCGATGGCCAGGAGGACCACGGAAACGGCCGCCGCCGCCTCGGTTCGGCCGGCCTCCACCTCGCCGAAGATGAAGACCGGCGACGTCAGGGTCCTGCCCGGGATGTTGCCCGACACGACGACGATGGAACCGAACTCGGCCAGCGCGCGGGCAAAACCCTGGAGGGTACCACCCGCGATGGCCGGAGCGAGCGGCGGCAGCAGGACCCGACGCAGCGTCGTCCAGGTGCGGGCGCCCAGGATGACCGCCGCCTCCTCCTCGGCCGGATCGAGGTCCATCAGCACGGGCTCCACGGAGCGGACCACGAAGGGGAGGTTGATGAAGAGGAGCGCCAGCACGATGCCCGGCACGGCGAACGCGACGGGGAACCCGAGCCCCTTGCACCAGGCGCCCAGCGGGGTCTGGGGGCCGAACAGGTTCACGATCATGAGCCCTGCCACGAGGGTCGGAATGGCCAGGGGCAGGTCCACGAGCATGGAGAGCAGGGAGCGACCCCAGAACCGGTAGCGCACCAGGACCCAGGCAGTGGCCGTGCCCATGACGGCGTTCAGGATCGCCGTGACGGCCGAAGTCCAGAGGGTGAGTTGGAGGGCCTCCCATGCGTAGGGGAGCTCGAGGGCGGCGAGCACGCCCGAGGGGCCGCCCTCGAGGCCGTGCCAGGCCAGCACGGCGAGAGGGAGGGCGACCAGGAGGGAGAGCCAGGAGGCGAACAGGCCCCTGCCTGCGATCCCGGCGGCACCCGGCTTCAGGACGGCAGGGGACGCGCCCCCAGGACTCGGCCGGACCGTACCCATGAGAGCCGCCATGAAAGGTCCTCGACCCCTACCGGGCCCCGGCGGCCTCGGGGCTCTCGTCCGAGGCCCCCATGGCGCGGTCGTACATCCCGCCCTGGTCGAAGAGGGTGGCGATGACGACGGGCCAGCCTCCCAGGTCCTCTATCGTGAACAGGTCCGTGACCGGGGGGAACCGACTGGCGGTCTCGTCTCGGACCGCCGGGTCCACAGGCCGGTAGCCGTACCTGGCGAGGGCCCGCTGGGCCTCCTGCTCCAGCGTGAAGGCCACGAACGCGTCCGCGAGATCCAACACGCCGTGCTTCTCGGCATACGCGTCCACCACCGCGATGGGGTTCACGATGAGGATCGTGGACGTGGGGATCACGTAGTCGGTGTCCCGGCCGGCGAGCCGGGCGGCGAGGACCTCGTTCTCGTAGGTGATGGCCACGTCGCCCACGCCTTTTTCGAAGGTCACGATGGACTCCCGGGCGCCCTTGTCCATGATGGCGACCCGCTGGAGGATGCTGGAGAGAAGCCGCTCGGCAGCAACCGGATCGTTGGCGTTGGCCGGCGTGTGACCCCGCAGGGTCGCCCCGTAGATGGCCGCGACGTTCCACATCGCACCCCCGGAGGTCCGCACGTTGGGCGTGAGCACCTCTACATCGCCACGGGCCAGGTCCGCCCAGTCCCGGAACCCCTTCGGGTTGCCCGGGCGGACGGCCAGGCACGCCACGGAGGAGGCCACCATGCCCCCCGTGGGGCCGGCCTTCCAGTCCCGCGTGATGAGTCCGGCCTTGGCGATGCGGGTCACGTCCGCCTCCAGCGAGAGGGCGGCGATGTCCGCCTCGAAGCCGCCGACGATCGCGCGGGACTGCGCACCGGACCCCTGCCAGGAGGTCTCGAACACCACGTCCTCGCCCGTCTTCTGCTTCCACCAGGTCTCGAAGGCGGGGAGGATCTCGCGGTCGTACACCTCGCGCGGCGTGGTGTAGGCCCCGATGGTGAGCGTGCGCGTCGGGGCGCCGCCGGCCGGGCGATCGCCGCCTCCGCTGCAGGAGGCCAGGATCAGGATCGACAGGGCCAGCGTACGAAGGGACACGACCACCTCCGGGCAGAAGGGGTCGAGAGACTACAAGATGCGTGCCAGGTCGGGATCGGCGGACAGGAAGGAACGACCAACCTACCGAATCGCTCAGATCTGCCGAAAGGGACCTCCCAGCGCTCCCAGGACCGGGCACGGATCCGTGACGGGACACGGGCGTTGGCCCCGCCCGCGCTCCGAGGCAGCCTTGGCGGGTGTGCGGTCTAGCCTGCATTTCTCACCAGGACCCCGTC
>JAFGLY010000215.1 GCA_016927815.1 Deltaproteobacteria bacterium
GGTGGATCGGGTGGCCGGACGCACCGACAGCCTGGTGATCATGGGCGATGCCGGCGTAGGGGCGGGGAGACGGGGGGGATGGAGGCTGTAGGCTGTAGGCTGTAGACTGTAGTTTCGATTCCCTCGAACATCGCCGAGGGGTGCGCCCGCAGTTCCGAAGCCGATTACCCCCACCTCCTCGACGTCGCCTTCGCCTCGGCCCGCGAGGTCGAGTACCCGCTCCCCTTGGCCGCCAGGCTCGGCCACCTCGAAGCCGGGCTGGAGCTGCCCGCACTCTGCACCGAGACGGGGAAGGCCATCGCCGGCCTCCTGCGTGCCCTGCCAGAGTCGCTCCTCGTCCCCCCCTCGCCCCTGCAGTCTACAGCCTACAGCCTCCCAGGCTTCAGGTGCCGGGCCGCCGCGAACCCCACCACCACGAGCAGGAACCACCAGCCCGAGAGGACGGCCCAGAGGCCCACGATCGCGGCGGAGGCCAGCGAGACCCAGCGCACGACGGAGGCCGTCCGGAGGGGCGCGACCCCAGCGGCCAGGAGTCCATGGGCGAGGAGCATCCCCCCATCCAGGGGGTGGAGCGGGACGAGGTTGAACAGACTCCAGAAGAGGTTGATCCCCAAGAGCTGCCCGAGGATTCCGCGCAGGTCACTCCCGGGCAGGAGGACCAGGCCCACCGCGGAGGCCGCCGCCAGGAGGAGGCCGGCCCCCGGGCCGGCCGCTGTCAGGAGCAGCCCCTGTCGGGGCGTGGGGGGGCGGGAGGAGGCCGTGAGGCCACCAAAACCGTGGATCATGATGCCCACGGGCCCGAGCCCCAGCCTTCGGGCCGCCAGCGCGTGCCCCAGTTCGTGGACGAGGATGCTGACCAGGAGCACCCCTGCGAGCACGATACCATCTTTCAGGCCCGCCGGGCCCAGGCCGGCTCGGGAGAGGAGGACGAACCCGAAGACCAGCCAGGCGCTGGTGTCGACCCGCACCGGGAAGCCAAGCACACGGGCCTTCATGGGCCGTCTCCGCCGGAGGGGATGCCGCACGGGCCGCGCTCGAGGGCTTGGGGGTGTCGAACTTCCCCATCCGGCGGGGTTCCGTTGACACGTCCGGCCCCTCCGGGTAGGTACCGCCGCCTTCCGGCCGGCCGGCCGGCCTTGCGAGGACGCCCCCATGACCTCCGATGCTCAGGTGACCAAGAAGCGCCGTGCCTCCCGCCAGAAGAACGCGGGGAAGAAGGCGAAGCGGCAGCGCGAGAATCGCGGCTCAACGCCGTCTTTCGATATTCATACCCCCGAAGCGGATGCCAACGCCGAGGCCAAGGCGAAGAAGGACTGACCCCCGAGGCCGGTCCCCCCCTCGGGCCGACGCCATGGACTTCGGTCATGCCCCGCTCTCCGGAGCCGTCCACGGCTCCTGCCCCGCCAGGCCGGGGCTGTCGAAGAAACGCACCGCGTTGAGGGTCGTGGTCCGGGCCACGACCTCGGCCGGCTCCGCGCGGATCCGTGCGACGGCCGCCACCGTGTAGAGCACCCAGGCCGGCTCGTTCCGGTGCCCGCGCCAGGGCTCGGGGGCCAGGTACGGAGCGTCGGTCTCCACGAGGTACCGGTCCGTCGGCACCCTGGCCGCCACCTCCCGCATCCGATCCGCTTTCGCGTACGTGACGATGCCCGGGATGGACAGGTACCCCCCGTGCTCCAGGAGCCGATCCGCCTCCCGGGGTGTGCCCGAGAAGCAGTGGAACAGCACGCCTGCACCGCCGAACGCGCCCTCCCCGGCGAGGATGGCGAAGGTCTCCCCGCCACTCTCCCGGTCGTGGATCACGAGCGGCTTCTGGAGGCGTCGCGCCAGCGCCACCTGGGCGGTGAGCGCGGCCCGTTGGTCGTCCGGCGGGGAGAAATCGTAGTGGAAGTCCAGGCCCACCTCTCCGACCGCCACCACCTCGGGCCGACGGGCCAGCGCCTCCACCTGGGCCAACGCGGCCGGGGAGGCGTACCGTGCCTCGTGCGGGTGGATGCCGACCACGGCTCGGACGCGGGGTCCGTGGCGGGCGGCCAGCAACACCGCGTGATCCATGACCGAAACCCCCGCACCCACGACGACGAGGCCCGACAGGCCGGCGGCGAAGGCCCGATCCACCACCGCGTCCACCCCGTCGTCTCCTCCCCACTCCTCGGGGTCGAGGTGGCAGTGGCTGTCCACCACCGGCGCGCGCACCACCGGTGGAGGGGGACGGAGAGGCTGGGCGGACAAGGGGTCACTCCAACTCGGCGGCGAGGGTGGCCAGGAGCGCCTCCAGCACCAGTCGGTTCGAGACATGGAGGTCCAGCCGCTCCCGGGCTTGGGTGAGCGCGTCGTCGAGGCGGCGGATCCCCCCCGGCCAGAGGCGACGCCCCCAGGCCGCGGCCACGCCGTCCGGGTCGGGATCGGTCGCCCGCTTCGGACGCCCCGCGCCGTGACACGCAGCGTCCCTCAGCATCCCGGCCAGGACCGCGAGCAGCACCTCGACGCGCCGGTCCGCAGCCTCCTTGGGGGGAGCGACCGTCTTCTCCACCCAGGAGACGAGAACGCCCACGCCGCCACCCAAAGCCTCCAGGAGCGCCGCGCGCATCTGGTCCCACTCGTCCGCCCGACCGCCCGCGATCTGAAGGGCCACCCCCGGGCTGCCCAGCGATAGGCGGGCCAGGCGTTCGGCGTCGGTCACACCGCGGCGGGCGAGCCATGTGCGCAGTTCCTCCTCCGGAACGGCCCGGAAGCGTACCCGCTGCGAGCGCGACCTCACGGTGGGCAGCAGGCTCGGCGCCTTGGAGGTGATCAGGATGAACCCGGTCCCCTCCGGTGGCTCCTCGAGCGTCTTGAGCAGGGCGTGCGCCGCCTCGGACCGGACGCGATCCGCTGGATCCACGAGGACGAAGCGTCGCCTCGCACTGTGGCGATGGAGGGAGAGCTGGCGGGTCACCTCCCGGACCTGGTCCACGGTGATGACGTCCGAGGCCTTGGACGGATCCGGACCGATCTCGAGGACGTCCGGATGGTGACCCTCGGCGATCTTCCGGCAGGTCGGACAGGTCGCGCACGGCAGATCGGCCGGAGGGAGGACCCCCCATTGCTCGCAGTTGGCAGCCATGGCCAGTCTGAGCGCCACGGTGGCCTTGCCCACGCCCCGAGGCCCCTCGAAGAGGTAGCAGTGGTGCACGCGTCCGGAGGCCAGGGCTGCCCAGAGGCGAACCACTACCCGGGACTGGCCGACGAGGTCGGACGTACCCGGAGCCACGCCCGGCCGATCGTCCGGGTTCACCGTCCCCCTCCGCCTGAAGGCCCCAGCGCCCCGAGGTGGGCCGCGAGCGTGTTTCGGGAGATGCCGAGAAACTCGGCCGCGGCTTTCCGGTTTCCTCCCGTCCTGGCCAGCACGAGCCGAAGCAGCGGCCGCTCGGCACCTGCCAGCACGAGACTGTGGAGGCCGGCGGTGCCTCCCGGTTCGTAGAGGTCCACCACCCGCCTCAGGTGGCGCTCGACCACGGCCTCGAACGCCCTGGTCTCGCTCGCCAGCGGATCCTCCCGGCGGGGTACCACGAGGGCGCGTACGCGCTCGGGGAGATCCTCGGCCCGGATGAGGGGTCGATCCACGGCCGAGAGCACCGCCACCACGAAGGTCTCCAGCTCGCGCGCGTTGTCGGGCCAGCCGTGGGCGTGGACGAGCGCCCAGAGGCTCCGCCCGAAGCGTCGTCGTGGCAGGCCGAGGAGGTGCCCGTGGAGGTCGAGGTAGTGGAGGGCGAGGGCGTGCAGGTCGCTGGGTCGTTCCCTCAGCGGAGGAAGCAGCAGGAGGGCCCACTGGCCGGCTCCCGGCGGAGGCGGCTCGCGAGACGTCACGACCAGGCGGGCGCCCAGCCCCTCGGCCCGATCCCGGAGATGCGCCAGGGGCTCGGTCGGCCAGGCCCCCGGCAGCGCCACGCAGATGGACTCCGGGACCTGGGTCGGTCCCTCCGGATCCTCCGGCAAGGCGATCGCCTCCGGATTGACCACCGAGAGGAGCCGGCCTCCGCCTCCCAGCGCGTGCAGGGCACGCGCCACGTGCTTCTTACCCGTCCCCCGCTCGCCCACGATGCAGACCGGGAGAGGGCTGCGCGCCAGGTTGGCCAGGACCGGCAGCGGACGGGGGCCCACGCCGAGGTGTCCCAGGAGACGCAGGAGGTCCCGCCCCAGGGCCGGTCCCACGCGACCCGCCACGAGACGGCGCAGGGTTCCGGTCTGGATGGACGTCGGCGGGAGGGGTGGGCACGAGGCCCCGAAGGCGAAGACCGCAGGCTGGTGCTCGAGCGAGGCCGCGATCTCCCGCACGAGCCGAGCCCGCTCGGGACCGTCCAGGACCGAGAGGGGACCGCCGTCCACCAGGACGAGACGCGTGCCGGGACGCGCCATGTCCTCCAGCAAACTCGACCATGAGCACGCGGATCGGACGGCGTACCCGCCTCCGAGGAGGACGTCGCAGACCCGGGCTCTCTGGGCATCGTCCCGGGTGGCCACCACGATGTCGGACACTATGCCCTCCTCGGCCGTGGCCCGGGCCCCGCAGGACGGCGCCTCGCTGCACACAGACGGGAATGCTATCTTCGCGGTGCCCTCGCGTCAGGGGGTTCCGTGCTCCGCCCCGCCGCCGCCGCGTCCCTTCTGCTGCTCGCCTCCAGTGCGGCGCACGCGGGGCCCACGAGCACTCCCCTCCGACCGAGTTGGGAGGAGCCGGCGACCGAGCCCGGGGAGGGGTCCCTGTGGGACTTCATCGAGGATGCCCTGGGTGGCCAGCCGCCCACGGATGCCGTAATGGCCGCGTCCGGAGAGCTGGCCGAGGAGCGCAATGCCGAGGAGTACTTCCTCGACACCGAGGAGGGACGGGGCCTGCTCGACGCCTTGGCCTGGTATCGCGATCCGGTCGCGTTCCTCACCGCGGATCCCTTGAGGCTGTCCGACCTGGACGTTCGCCAGTTCGACCTGCCGATCGTGGTGAACGAGGATGTCGAACGGTGGATGCGCTACTTCACGGGCAGGGGTCGCAAGTACTACGCGCGCTGGCTCGGCCGCAGCACGCGGTACCGCCCCCTCATCACCGAGCGGCTGGCCGCCCGGAACATGCCGCAGGACCTGTTCTACCTGTCCATGATCGAGAGCGGGTTCAGCCCCAATGCCTACAGCAGCGCCGCGGCCGTGGGCCTCTGGCAGTTCATCGCCTCCACGGGCATGGCCTACGGACTCCGCGTGGACTGGTGGGTGGACGAACGCCGGGATCCCGAGCGATCCACCGATGCCGCGCTGGAGCACCTGGCCGATCTGTACGAGATGTTCGGAGACTGGTACCTGGCCGCGGCCGCCTACAACGCGGGTGCCGGGCGCGTGCGCAAGGCCACGAGCCGCACCGGGTCCCACGACTTCTGGGTGCTGGCGAAGCCCGGCATCCTGGCAGCCGAGACCCGCAACTACGTCCCCAAGCTGATCGCTGCGACCATCATCGGTCACCACCCGGAGCGCTACGGGTTCACGAACGTGGAGTACCTGAAGCCTCTCGCCTTCGAGACCGTTCCGGTCCCGGACTCGCTCTCCGTGGAGTCCCTGGCGCGGTGCGCCTCGATTTCCGAGGAGGCCTTCCTCGAGCTGAACCCCGCCTTGAGACGATGGGCCGTACCGCCCGAGCCCGAAGCCTGGCCCGTGCGCGTGCCGCCGGGCCTCTCGAAGACGTTCCAGGCCTGCGTGGAGACCATCCCCCCGTCGGAGCGCGTGGCCTTCCGACGCCACCGGGTGCGCAAGGGTGAATCCCTCGGGGGCATCGCCCGAAAATACGGGGTCACGGTGCAGGAGATCGCCCGGATGAACAAGATCCGGAACGTGAACCGCATCTCGGTGGGGACCGAGATCGTGATCCCCGTGGACGGCCGCTCGGGGACCCCGGCCACCGCGGAGGCGGCAAGCAAGGGGGACGCCGAGGCCCCCGTCACCTGGCACACCGTCCGTCCCGGCGAGACGATCGCGGGCATCGCCGAGAAATACGGTGTCACGCGGGACCAGATCGTGGCCTGGAACCACGTCGGGGATCCCGACCGGATCCAGGCGGGGAGCCGCCTGAAGGTCCGGGCATCGCCGCGGGCGTCCAAGGCCGCGCCACAGGCCGTGCGGTCCTCCGGCGCCACGGCGACCACCTACAAGGTGCGACGGGGGGACACCCTGTCCGGCATCGCCGAGAAGTACAAGGTCGCGGTGTCGGATCTCCAGGCCTGGAACAAGATCTCCGACCCCACGCGGATTCGCTCGGGCCAGACGTTGGTGGTGAGCCGGCCCTCCGGATCCCCTTCCACGACGAACCAAGAGTGGACCACCTACACCGTGCAGAGTGGGGACACGCTGGGCGCCATCGCGCGCTCGCACGGCTGCACGGTCGAGGATCTGAAGGCCTGGAACTCCCTTGCCTCGAACCGAATCCTGCCCGGCCAGGTCCTCAAGATCCGCCGGTGAGGCGGCCGGGTCGCACCCGAGGGGCCGACCCGATCGTCTCTAGCGGAAGGGAGGGGCGAACCCCGATCGCCGCATCCTGACGGCAGACCCTTGCAATCGGCCTGCGGCCGGGCGATGTTGGCGAAGACATCTCCCTCCACGGAGTCAGGATGGGCGCACCCGATCCGAACACCCAGGTCAGCTCCCGTCCGGTATCGGTGCACATCCTGGTCGTCTCGTCGAGTCGATCCGTAGAGACGGACCTCGCGGGGCCGGTGATGGAGGACCGCATCCTGGTCGCAGGCCATCGCGTCCTCGGGCGGGACTTCGTGGGGGACGAGGAGTCGCTCGTCCGCAGCCGGGTGCGAGACCTCGTCACCCGCCCCGGACTGGACGTCCTCATCGTGACCGGAGGCACCGGCTGCAGCCTCAAGGATCGCACGCCCGAGGCGGTGCGCCCGCTGTTCGACCTCGAGGTGCCCGGGTTCGGGGAGATGTTCCGGATCCTGTCCATGGGGGAGATGGGCCCAGCGGTCATGCTCTCCCGGGCCGCCGCGGGGTTCGTGGGGTCCACGTTCGTGGTGCTCCTGCCCGGTTCGCCCTCGGCCTGCGCCCTCGCCCTCGACCGGCTGATTCTCCCCGAGATCCGCCACCTGGCCTGGGAGCGTCGACGCGATCGGGCAACGCTGCTCGAGGGCGTGACCAGCACGCTTCCCCCGTGGCCGACCCCGCATGGGCCGCCTTTCTCCGAACCGCTCGCGTCGAGTTCGTTTCCGCCGTCTGCCAGCCAGAGCGATCCCGGCATCGGGACGCCGGCGTCGGCCACCGAGCCCGGTTTCCCCTCGCCGCCCGCCACCACCTCCCACCCGGGTCTGGGGGGCGCCCCGACGTCCCGGACAGCCCAGCCCCCCGGGAGTCCACCGACTCGCGCGGGCACCACGCTGCCTCCCGCACCCATGCGCTCCCCTTTGTCGGACCGCCCTCACGTCGATTTCCTGCCCATGTCCGCCTCGGCGTCCCTCCCGCCCTCCTCGCTCGTGACCGGCGGGGCATCCCCCGCCGCGCCCGGCTGGAAGGACGCACTCCTGGCGCTCGGCGCCGAGGTCCGCCAGGGGGAGCCGCCCTTGAGGGACCTGCTGCGGACCAACACGTCGCTCACCGACGTGCTCCACTCCGCGGGCCAGCGCGCGGTGCTGAGCCTCCCGGACGGGTTCATCCTGGGCCTGTACGGCTTTCCGGACCTGATCCGGCCATCGTCCAAGGTCCTCGCGGTGGGTCCCGGTTCCCCGTGGGGGGTGCTCGTGGCCCTCCACCGCTACCCACGGGTCGCGGGCCTGGCGGCCCGGCCGTCTTTGCTGGGCCTCCCGGATCCAGACATGGACGTGCGCGCCTGGACGCGGGAGACCACCGGGTTCGTGTGCCCCGGCGGAGGGCGGGCCTTCGCCATCGAGGGCGCCACCACCTTCATTCTGCGGCAGGATCGCGTCTGGTCCTGGGACGGCCGTCGCCAGCGCGAAGAGGGAGCCCCGCTGGCGGTGATCGGATCGCTCGCCTTGAGGTGGAGTGCCCGATAGCCCGCGGCCGGCGCGTCAGAAGACCCGCTGCTCGACGACCACCTGGTCCCCGGGCTGGAGGAGCACGTCCTCGGCCCGTCCCGCGAGGATCCGCTTCAGGTTCACCTTCAAGCGTTCGCCTCCGCGCAGGATGTAGGTCTCCCTCAGGTTGGCGTACGTCTTGGGACCGCCGGCCTCGGCCACCGCGCGGCTCACGGTGAGGCCCTCGCGGAAGGGCACGGTGCCGGTCTTCTCGACCTGCCCGCTCACGTAGACCAGGAGCCCCTCGGCGACGTTGACCACGTCCCCCGCCCGGATTTCGATGTTGCCCTCCCCACCGGCCAGCACCTCGTCCATCTTGAGGACGATCGATTGGCTGGCTCCGTCCACCGTCCTCTGGACGTGGATCTCCCGCGCGGCCTTCTCGGCGTTCAGGCCCCCAGCGAGCGCGAGGAGTTCCAGCATGCGCGTGGGGCGCTGCAGGTAGACCACTCCGGGCTTGCCCACCGCGCCCAGCACCTGCACCGCACGGCTGCCGTACTCGGTGACCTGGATCGTGACGTCCGGGCGCACCAGGTACCGCTCCCCGTAGAGGCGCGTGAGCGTGTCGTCCAGGGACGAGACGGTCAGGCCCGCCACCCCGACCTCCCCGAGCAGGGGCAGCGCCAGGACGTCGCCGTCGTGCACCCGGAACGTGCCGCTCAGGTCGGGCTCGTTGAAGACACGGATGTCGAGCAGATCCCCGGTGCCCACCACGTAGGCGGAGGCATCGACCTCCTGGGCGCGGGCGAGGCCCGCGGGCCACGCAAGGCAGAGCAGGATCGACACGGCCGGATGCATCGGGCGCACCTCGACAAAGGAACACGCGGAGCCGGATAACCGATCCGCCACGGTGCGGGTCCGTTTCGGGAGTCCTTCAGGATCCGTGCTTGGCAGGCATCGACCCGTCGGATGGCGGACCAGCGCGTGTGCCCGCCAGGGCCTCTGCCACCACGCTCACGAGCAGCTCCTGGTGCGGCCCGAAGACCTTCTCCTGGCGGTACCAGCAAGCCTGGAACCAACCTGCACCGCTCCCTTTCGGACCCTGGATCGGCACCTGGGTGCACTGGAGATCCTGGAAATGCACGCCCGGGTTCCGGGTGAGCGCCTCCCCCTGCCAGACCCGCTCCGGAGCGTCCGGCCCCCCATTCCACGCGATCCGCTCCCATCCCAGGTCCGGCGCGGCCTCCCGCAGCAGGTTCCAGGCGGCTTCCTCTCCAGCCGCGGTCCGGATCCGGTCCCGAAGGGACAGGACCAGGGCCGAGCGGGCCGCCGCGGCCTCCTCGAACGTCCCGAGGGCACGGTCCCTGCGTCCGGCGCGGATGATCCGGTCGTACCCGAGGTACCGGACAGCTGCGAACAGGGCCGCGGCGGTGACCACGAGGGTCACGGCCGAGAGCACGTCGCTCGCCGAGACGAACACCAGCGCGATGCCTCCCATCGCGGCGCTCACGCCGTAGAGGAACGCCACCGATCGCCGCTGGGACAGGCCCCGACGGAGCAGGAGGTGGTGCACGTGAAGCTGGTCGGGCGAGAAGATCCGCTTCCCGGTGAGGGTGCGACGGACCACGGCCATGGCCAGGTCGAAGAGGGGCAGCCCCAGGGCCAGGAACGCGGCCATCAACGAGAACACCGCGTAGGACTTCTGGGAGGAGTGCGCGGCCACGAGCGCGAGGACGAACCCCAGGAAGAGGCTGCCGGTGTCGCCGAGGATCACGCTGGCCGGGTTGACGTTGAACACCAGGAATGCGGCCGCCGCGCCGAGCAGGCCGGCCAGGATCAGCGCCACCGGAGCGGTCTCCGGGGTGTCCCGCGTGGCCAGGGACATCACCAGGAGCGCGCTGCCGGCCAGGATGGCGACACCCCCCGCGAGCCCGTCCATGCCGTCGATGAGGTTGAGCGCGTTGGTGACCAGCACGAACCAGAGCACGGTGACCACGACGGCGAACCACCCGAAGTGGATCGGACCCACGAACGGGATGCTGATGAACTCGATTCGGACCCCCACCCCCCACACGACGAGCGCGGCCGCCACCTGTCCTGCCAGCTTGATCCAGGCCCGCATGCCCTTGAGATCGTCCCACAGGCCCACGGCCACGATGACCGCCCCCCCACCGGTCAGGGCCGCCACCAGGGCGCGCTGCTGGAGGATGGCCCTCGTGAGGTCGTTCTCGTACACGGCGACCAGGAGCGCAAGGGGCAGGGCGAACGAGATCACCAACGCCAGGCCGCCCAGGCGGGGGATGGGCCGCGTGTGGATGTGGCGGTCGCCGCCGACGTCCACCAGGCCTCGCCTCGTGGCCAGATCGCGGACCTTGCGCGTCAGCAGGATCCCCAGGAGGAACGAGAGGCCGAAGGCGACGAGGAGGGTCCGCATGGGCGCCCCTCAGGCCTTCCTCCGGCCGGATCGGCCGTCGCCTTCGCCGTAGTAGTACACGGTATGGTAGTCGTAGTAGTAGTAGTAGCCGTAGCCGGCCTTGCGGACGTCGAGCTTGTTGACGATCGCGCCGAGGATCTCGGCCCCCATCTCGGCCAGTCGCGCCCGCGACTGCAGCACCAGCTCCCGCGCGGTGTGGTTGGACTCGATCACCAGCACCACGCCGTGGACCAGTCGGGACAGGATGAGGGGGTCGGCCACCGCGGTGACCGGCGAGGAGTCCACGAGGACGACGTCGTACTCCTTGAGATCGTCCAGGAGTTGCACCATCCGTTCGGAGCTCAGGATCTCGGCGGGGTTGGGGGGTCGCGACCCCGCCGCCATCAAGTGGAGATCCCGGACGTGGGTCTCCTGGATGCACTCGTTCAGCGGGGCCTCGCCCTGCAGGGCTGTCGAAAGCCCGCGATCGTTGGGCAGGCGGAAGAGCTTGTGCTGCGTGGGCCGCCTCAAGTCCGCGTCCACCAGCAGTACCCGGCTGCCGGTCATGGCGATGATCGCCGCGAGGTTCGAGGTCACGAAGGACTTGCCCTCGCGGGGTGCCGCGCTCGTGACGAGCAGCCGCCGGTGCCTGCGTCGGCCTGCCGCGCCGGTCGCCTCCGACGCCCCCTGCGCCCCCATGGCGTCTCCCTCGAGGTGAAAGAGGATGTTCGTCCGGATGCTGCGCAGCGCCTCGGCCACCGGGGACCGGGGCCGTGCGTTCACGAAGATGGTCTGGTCACGCTCGTCCTGCAGCGCGGTCAGCTCCTGGGGCGGGAGGACCGGCACGGCCCCGAGGAACGGGACCCCGACGATCTCCTCGACGTCCTCCCGGCTCTTCACGGTGTTGTCCACGTACTCCATGAAAAAGGCCAGTGCGATCCCGCCAAGCAGGCCCACGATGAGGGACCAGGGGAGGTTCACGCGCAGCAGGGGGCGCACGATCCGGCCCGTGGGCTTGGCCGCGTCGACCATCCAGATGTTGTTGCTCTCGATGAACTGCTGGAGCCCGGCATCCGAGAGCAGCGCGACCTCCGCGGCCCGCTGGTCGAGCGTCTTGTAGAACGCCGTGTTCTGCTCGGCCTCGTCCTTCATGTCGTTGAGGTTCAGGAACCGTCGATCCAGGTCGCCCAGCTCGCTCTTGACCTGTTCGAGTTCGAAGGCCAGCGCCTTCTCCTGGGTGACCAGCAGGTCCAACCTGGCCCGCTGGCCCGCCAGGATCTGGTCGGCCTGATCCTTGATCTGTGCCTCGACCTCCACGAGTTGGCGTCCGATCTCCCCCATGCTGGGATGATCCGGGAGGTACCTGGAAGCGAGGGCGGATTGCTCCTTCTCGAGGTCCTGCCAGGACTGGATCAAGTTCTGGAGTACCGGATCCTCCGCGGCCAGGAGCCGGGCCAGGCCGACCCATGCCCCGGAACCCAGGAGCGAGCGGGCCTTGAGGTAGCCGCTCTCGACCTCCACCCGTCGTGCATGGGCCTCGCTCCAGGCCGCCTGCAGTCGCTCGAGGCTCATGCGGACCGCGGCGGACTGCTCCTCGAGACCGAGGAGCCCTTCCTCCGGGTACTTGTAGGCGTGGACCTTCTGGTTGGAGGCCTCCTTCTCGCTCCGAGCCTTCTGCTGGCGCTCACGGAGCCAGGAGAGCGCCCCCTCGGCGGCCTGCAGGGAGCGCGCCCGGTTGGCATCGATGTAGGCCTGGGCGATGGTGTTGGCGAAGAGCGCCGCGTCCTCTGGATCCGTGTGCCTCACGACCACGTTGACGAGACGCGTGTCCAACTCCGGATCGATCGTGAGCAGGCGGCGGAGGGTATCGATCCGCCTGTCTTTGTCGATCTCGTAGACGAACTGGTTTCCCTGATCCTCCAGTGCGTCCAGCGCCGACTGCAGCACGCGCTCGCTCTGCATGATGCGGTACTGGGTGTTGTAGAACATCCGCCGCTCCTCGGCGGTGGTCACGGTGAGTGCGTCCGTCACCTCCTCGACGTTGATGGCCGAGGTGGACTCCGGCGTGATCTCCAGGACCGCCCGACCCTCGTAGACCTTCGGAGCCAGCAGGGTGTAGAGGGTGACCACGAGGACGACGATGCCCGTGAAGAGCAGGACGGTCTCCCGGCGCTTGCGGAGGATGAGCCAGTAGCGCAGGAGGCTGGCCTCCCGCCCCTCGGGGGCGTTCGAGCTTTCGGCGGTGGCAGGGGGCGCGGGCAGGCGGGCTCCGAGGTCCGGGGACGCGCGGGCCATGCCTCCCCGTATCTCCGGCCCGAACCCCGGGTCAACGCGGCGCCGTGCGACCCGGGTGCACGGCTGTCCCGGCCCGCAGTGCCGGGATACGGGCGGGCAAAGGACGTCCGGCCCCCCAGGAGCGCGCATGGACGAAGGACCCGTGGTGGCCGATCGCGAACGCCTTCGCCGCAGGGACCGACGCCTCGCCATCCTCCTCTCGCTCCTGTTCTTCCTCTCGATCCTCCCCTTCGCGACGGTCCACGCCCCCTGGAGGCTCGTCCTGGCTTCGGCCGCGGGGGTCGGTGGGTTCCTCGCCCTGGCCGCCACCACCCACCTGCCCACTCCGTCGCGTGCCCGCCTGTGGGTGGGGGCCGGCGCGCTGGCCGCCCTGCTGGTCATGGCGCTGCCGCTCCTCCCGGTACCCGCAGCGCTCGGCGCCCTGCTTCAGCCGGGGTTCGGTCCCACGGTGGACCGCGTCCTGTCCGTGGTCGGCCCCGGCCTTCGGCCGCTCGCCCTGGACCCCTGGGAGGGCGTGCTGGAGTGGGCCGTGGCCTGCGGGCTCGTGCTGCTCGCCCTCGGCTTCTCCCGCATGTTCCGCTCCTACCGACGCGCGCGGCGTACCGCGGCGATCCTGGTGTCGAGCGGCGTAGTCCTGGTGGCCATCTTCCTCGTCCACCAGCGCACGGGCGCCACGCACATCTGGTGGGGGACCGGCGTGCCCGCTTCGGCTCGGGAGGCGTTCTTCGCCCCCTTCGTGAACCCCAACCACGGAGGCATCGCCTGCGCCGCCCTGCTTCCCCTGGCTCTGGCGCTCGTGGTCGCCCGTCGTTCCGACGTCGGGATCGTGGGTTGGATCCTGGCCTCGATCGTGCTGGTGGCCGGGGTGGTCTGCTCCGGCAGCCGGGGGGCGGTGCTGGCGCTCGCGACCGGCTCCGTCGTGCTGGCCCTGCTCTCCGGCCGCCGAATCTGGCGCTGGGTCCTCGCGATCGTCGCGGTGATCCTGGCACTGGTGATCGGGTACCTGGGGCCCCGGACGCTCGCGCTGGCCCTCACCGCGGCGGTCTCTCCCGATACCCTGACGATCGTCGAGGGGGGCTACTCGGACCTCCTGACCGGTCGCGCGGCGCTCTGGCAGGAGGCTGGGTCCGTGGTCCGCGGTGCCCCGCTCCTGGGCGTGGGGCCAGGCGGGTTCGACGACGCGGACCAGATGGCCCGGACCCTGCCCGCCTACGCCGTCGCAGTCCATGCCCACTCGGATCCTCTGCAGATCGCGGCCGAACACGGCCTGCCGGTGCTCCTCCTCTGGGTCGCGGTCCTCGTCGGCCTCGCCATGCGTGCCCTCGGGGTGGCCAGGCGGCATGCCCAGGCCGAGGTGCGCCTGTTCGCCTCGGCCTTCCTGGCGTCCGCGGCAGCCCTGTTCGCAGCTTCCCTCGTGGACTTTCCGCTTCGCATCGGGGCGTTGTCCGTCCTGGCCGCGCTCCAGGCCGGCACGCTCCTGGGTCTCGGCGCCGACGCGGACGACCCCGGACCCGAGCGCGCGCGGTGCGCGCTGGTGCGCCTGCCCGCGGTCGCGTTCGGGCTCCTGGGGGTGGCCGTCGGCTGGCGGCTCCTGTCCGCGCCGCTCGAGCACACCGCCTGGGGGTCCTCTTCGGCGGCCCTCACCCGAGCCGCCCTCGCCCTCGAGGAAGCCCGCCGCGACCCCGAGGCCGCCGCGACCTTCCTGGATCGCGCGGAGCGCGGATACCGGGAGGCCGCACGGCGCCGCCCCGCGGAGCGCGCGGCCCTCCAGGCGCTCGGCCGTTTCCTGGAGGCACGAGGAGACGACGCTGCTGCGCTCGATGCCTGGATGGCCGCGAGTGCCGTCCATCCCTCCCTTCCCTGGCCCTGGCGGGACCTGGCCAGGTTCTACCGGCGCCAAGGCGAGCACGACCTGGCGGAGATCGCCTGGGCGCGCATGCTCGACTGCGGGTTCCCTCCGGATCGCGAGATCCACGACGCCTTGGTGCTCGAGGTGCTGCTCGGTCCAGGCGATCCCGTGGTGACCGCCCGCCGCGTGCTTCCGGATCGTCCCGAGGGCCTGCGGGCCGGCGCCCGCGTCCTGTCGGACATGGGCTACGAGGACGAGGCCGAACGTCTCCTGCGCCAGGCCGCCGTGGGCGACGACTGGAGCCGCTTCCATCTGGCGAGCTTTCTCGTGGACCGGGGGCGCCCCGCCGAGGCTCTGCCCCTCGCCGAGGATCCCCGAGCCCGTTGCTGGCCCACCGTGATCACGGCCGATGCGCTGCTGGCCCTGGGGCGCTGGAACGAGGCGGTGGTCGCCTACGACCTGGCCATTGGTCGCTGCCCCCCGAACGACCTGCGTTCGAGGATCGGCCTCGCTCGGGCCCGGGTGGGTCTGGGCGACGTGCGGGGGGCGCGTTCCCTGGACGCCCTGGTCGACGAACAGCCGGAAAACGCGCGGATTCGCCGCCTGGCCATCCAGGCGTGGCGGAGCCAGGGACGTCTCGATCGCGTCCGGATTCACCTCGAGGCCTTGGTGAACGCGGGCCTCGCCACCCCGGCCGAGCGCCGAGCGCTCGCAGAGCCCACGGACGGGAGATCCCTCCCCGCTCCGGGGAACTAGTCCGTGCCACGCGTCCCCACACGTCAGATCCTGTTCTCGCGCCTCTCGGCGACCCGAGACGGACTCACGCGCTGGATCGTCTTCCTGGGGGCCGTGGGCGGTCTGGCCTTGCTGGTGGGGGGCGTCCAGGACAAGGTCCACCTGGTGGTGATCCTGCTCTCGATGATCGTCGGCTTCTTCGCCCTCATCCAACCGGTCGTCGCCCTGTTCACCGTGTTCGTGGCCCGAGGCGTGCTCGACCTGCTCTGGTGGATCCCCGGGTCCGTGTTCGGCTTGAACATGCTCCAACTGTTCTCGGGAGCCGTGGCCGGGCTCACAGCGACCTTCTTCCTGATCGAACTGAAGCGGTTCGAGAGGCACCCCTGCTTTCGTCCCTTCCTCGTGTTCGCGGGGCTCATGGCGCTCGCCTTCCTGAGGACCCTCTGGGCCGGTTCCGACCGTCGTCTGGGGACCACGGATCTCCTGGTCCAGTACACGAGCCCCTTCCTCCTCCTGTTCCTGTCGTCCAACCTGTTCCGCGACCGCAGGCTGCGGCAGGGCCTGCTCCTGGCCGTCACGGTCGTGGGGATCTTCCCGATCGCCACCTCGATCTACCACTACCTCCATGGGCAGATGGGCTCCTACCACCTGCACGGCTACTTCCGCCTGCTCGGAGGCTACAAGAACCTCCACAACCACGCGATCATGATGCTCATCTTCGCGTCCCTCCTGCTCTTCTGGGGCTCGTTCCCCCGTGTCCCCCAGGCGCTCAGGATCGGTGCGCTTGGGCTGATGGGGGGGGCGGTCTTCGCGCTCTACCAGACCTTCATCCGCACGGGGATGCTGGGTCTCGCGGTGTTCGCGGTCGTCTTCCTGGTCTCCCTCCGGCGCTGGCCCTGGCTCGGGCTGGTCCTGACGGGTGGGGCCCTGTTCGTCCTCCTGGATCCTGTCCTGCAAGAGCGTTTCCTGGACTTCAAGCTGGTCTTCGACTTTAGAAACCCGCTTCTGAACCGGTCCGGCCTGGGCAGCGGGCGCTGGGGCATCTGGACCACGTCCCTGGAGGCCTACCTGGACCAACCCCTCCAGAACATCGTCCTCGGGCTCGGTCTCGGCGGCCACTGGACCGTGGTGGATCGGTGGGTCAAGGGCCACCAGATGTTCGTACCGACGCTCGACCCCCACAACGATTTCCTGCTGCTGCTCTACCAGGTCGGTCCTGCCGGCCTGATCGCGTACGTCGTCCTGCTCTGGAGGGTGATGCAGGAGTCGAGGGCGGTGATCCGGGAGGCGGACGGCCCCTGGGCGCGCCTCCTGGGAGCGTTCGTGCTGGCCTTCGCGGCGGTGGTGCTCGTCACGAACGGGGTCAGCAACTCCTTCGTCCACCGCACCTCCCCGGCCTGGTACTTCTGGGGGTTCGCCGGCCTGATCTTCGCCGAAAGAGCCGACCTCGCCCGGCGCCGGGCTTCCGCGACCGCCCGGGAGGCGGAGCCTCCCGAGCAGGGGCTGGCCCGCTCCTCCGGACGGATGTAGGAGCAGAAAGGAGGTCGCGTGCGCGTCTGCATGATCGGTCCCGGCCTCGACGTGACGGGGGGCATGACCGCGGTGCACCGCACCTGGCTCAAAGCCCGCGCCATGGAGGGTGTCGAGATCGACTACTTCGAGACGATGGGCCCGGGCAGCCGCCTGCGGAAGATCCGGCGCATGGCCGCCGGAGAGGCCCGGTTCCTGGCACACCTCGCACGGGGCTACCGGCCCGATCTGTTCCACATCCACGTGGCGGACCGGCGGTCCTTCCTCCGCAAGACGGCCTGGTACGAGCAGGCCCGACGGGTGGGCCGACCGGTGGTGGTGCACCTGCACGGCGCCGAGATCGAGCCCTTTCACGACGCCTCCCGCCGGAACGCCGCCCTGGTGTCCTGGCTCTTCGAACGGGCCACCCTGGTCCTGGTCCTGAGCCACCGCTCGGAGGCGCTGGCCCGGGAGTGGACGGGCGGCCGGGCCCGGGTCCGCGTGCTCTACAACCCGGTCGTCGTCGAGATGTTCGACCCACCCGCCGAGCGGCCGGTGGATCGGCCGGCCACGGTCCTGTTCATGGGCGCCATCGGCGATCGGAAGGGGGCCTTCGACCTCCTGTCGTGCGTGCCCGCCCTCCTCGACCGCCACCCGGGCACGCGCTTCGTATTCGGGGGAGACGGCGAGGTGGATCGCCTCAAGGCCGAGGCGGATCGCCTCGGCGTCTCCCGTGCGCTGGAGGTGCCCGGCTGGCTCCGGGGCGAGAGGAAGATCGCAGCCTTCCTCGAAGCCGACGTCTTCTGCCTTCCGAGCCACCACGAGAATCTCCCCGTGGCGATCCTGGAGGCCATGGCGGCCCGCCTCCCGGTGATCTCCACCCAGGTGGCCGGCATCCCGGAGGAGGTGGTGGAGGGCGAGACGGGCCTCCTCGTGCCCCCGGGCGACCGGGCCGGGCTCGAGGCCGCCCTGGATCGCCTGCTCGGCGACCCGCTCTCGAGGCATCGCATGGGGGCGGCGGGCCGCGCCCGTGCCGAGGCGGTGTTCGACAACGAGGTCGTGGTGGAGCGCCTCAAGACGCTGTGGGGAGAGGCCCTGGACCCCGGAGGGACCCGATCATGACCGACCCCGGCGACGAGGCGGACCTGAAGGAACTCGAGGCCCGCATGCGGGCGGAGCTGGAGCAGGAGCACGCCCGCCGCATCGAGGAGTTCCAGAGGCGCCGGGAGGACGCCCACGAGCGGGGCGCGGATCACCGGGAGCAGAAGCGCACAGAGAAGCTGACCCTGATGAAAGCGGAGGTCCGGAGGCGGTTCTACGAGGAGAAGGGGTACCAGCGCTACACGGACTCCCGGGGCCAGGAGACGTGGTTGCCCCCCGAGGAGTACGCGTGGCGCATGCGGGTCCGCAGATCCCGGTCGGCGCACCACCGCGAGTACCGACCTCCGGGGTTCCTGACCGGCCGCAAGCGCACCGTCCTCCTCTACGTCATCCTCGTGGCAAGCGCGGTACTGGTCGGCCTGCTGGTGGCCCTCCGGGGATGATGCACCCGTTCGGTCTCCCATGCCTCGCGATCGTCCTGTGGTGGGCGGTCGGGGCGGCCACCGCGGGCCCGATCGCCGTCGTGCCGGGCCGAGCGGTGACGGCGCCGCCCTGTGCGCCCGACCCTCGGGCCGCCTGCTGGGACGTGGCCCCCCGACTCGTTCGTTTCGCACCTTCGGGGGGAGAGATCCGGCCTGCCGAGACCGCCGACGTCCGGGTGGCCTGGAGCCCGGCAGGACTGCTCGTCCGGGCCGAGCGGCTGCCTTCCGGCGCGGGGATCGAGGTCGTGGTCTCGACAGGGCGGGGCTCGCTGCTCTCGCACGCCGCCCACGCCCACGCGGCCGAGGGCCTCACCACGGTCCCGCTCGCTCCGCCGGCCGCGGCCGGCCAGGTCCGAGATATTCAGGTTTCTCTGGTGCTGCTCGATCCTCGAGGCGGCCCGGCCACGGTCCTGCCGTGGGCCCCCACGGGCGACGGCGACCCCGCACGTCCGGCGCGTCTCGTGCTCGCCAGCGCGCCCGCTCCAGGTCGTACGGTGGGGGTGGACCTCGACCCGGACGGACGGATCCGGATCTCCGCCGCCGGCGCCGAGCGCGTGGAGACGTGGCACGAGCGCATCCTCCTCCCCGGCGGCGACAGCGGCATCCCGCCTCCCTGGTCGGCCGCGGGCCCGACACCGCTCGCGGTGATCCCGCCGGACGCGAGTGGCTGGTTCACGGTCCTGGCCACCTGGGACGACCCTGAGGGGCGGCCGGCCGAGGTCGCAGCCGTCCGGTTCCACCTCACGGCCGCAGGGGCGCCGGCCGCGTCGAGCCTGGACATCCATCCCTCGCCACGGCGGCTGCTCCTCTTGCCGGAGGCCCCGTTCGTCCCCTCGGAGGGCGCCCGCATCCACCTGGGCGATCCCGCCTTCCTCCCCGCGGCCCGCCTCCTGGCCGAGGAGATCCGGCGCTTCACCGGCCGCGCGTTGGCCCTGGCGGATCGGGGCCGGCCCCGGGTGGGAGACGTCTGGATCGGGCCGTCCACCCGATCCGTGCCCCGACACCTCGAGACCCAGGGCTCGCTCTCGGACGCCCTCCGGCCCGGGGGCTTCACCGTGTCTGCGTCGAGAGCCGGTGCGGTCATCCGCGCGGACGCCCTCGCCGCGGCCGTGCACGGGTCCCTCGCCCTGGCCGACGCCGTGGGCCCCGACGGGCGCTCGCCGGCCTTCTCCGCCTGGGACGCCCCGGACCTCCCCTGGCGCTTCCTCTACCACCGGTGGGGAGGTCCGCTCGACCGGGAGCGCTTCCGGACCTTCCTCCGTCGGGTCGTGGCTCGCGGTCGCTACAACGGCCTCGTGCTCGATCTCCGTTCCGGCTACCGCTGGGCCTGTCACCCCGAACTCGCGGACGCACACGCGCTCACCGGGGCCGAACTCGAGGCGTTCCTCGGCGAGGCCCGGGACCTCGGCCTCGTCCCCATCCCGGGGTCGGACGCGCCCGCCCATGCGGAGTGGATCCTCAAGGCCCATCCCGAGTGGGCCGAGGACGGTCAGTCGGATCTCCTGTGCATGCGCCATCCGGACGCCCGGGCGCTCCTGGCGGACGTGTACGACGAGCTCATCGATCGGTTCCATCACCCGCCCTTCCTCCACGTCGGCCACGACGAGGTGTTCTGGCGGACGGGACAGGTGCCGGAGGACCGGCGATGCCCCCGGTGCCAGTCCACGCCCCGCTGGGTCCTCTTCGGGGACGATCTCGCCTGGACCCTCGAGCACCTGCACGCCCGGGGCGTGCGGCCCGTCGTCTGGGCCGACATGCTGGTGGAGGAGTGGAACGGCCGGTACGGAGATCTCCACCGCGCGCTGGAACGCGTTCTGCCGGAGCGCCTCGCGGACCTCGTGGTCATGACCTGGGCCCGGGTCGGCGACCCGGTCGCCGCACTCGCGGGCGGACCCTGGGCCTTGGTCCGGGGCCACACCGGCTACGACGACTGGAAGCGCACCGGTCTCATGGCCGAACGGACCCACCTGGTGGGGGAGGCCCTCGCGCTCTTCACACCCCACCCGTGGTCGTCCCTCGGGCGCGAGCCCGGATCCTGGGACTTGAGGTTCCACTGGACGAACGTCCTCCTGGCCGGGACCACCGGCTGGCGGGCCGACCTCGCGGACCAGGGGAGCATCGACCCCACCCTCGGAGACCTCGTCCAGGTCCCCGCCTTTCTCCCGGGGTACGTCCACCCCGACGCCTGGAGCGGCGCGTCCCGACCCCTGGACCTGCCCCTCTCGGCGGCCCCGGAGGGCGCACCCCGCCTCGCGTTGCCGGACGAGATCCGTGTCGTGGACGTCCCGTTCCGAACCGGCACGCCGTGCGCGGTGGGTCCCGGGGCTCCGCTGGTCCTCCCGGTCGGGAGGACCATCGCCGGCGTCTCGGTGCTCCAGGCGGCGGTCGTACCGCCGGGCCCCGGGCTCGTCCTCGCGTCCGCCCGCAAGCGGGATCCCGGCGGAGCGGGCCCGGTGGTGGCCGAGGTGCGCTTCCGCTACGCCTCGGACCGCGAGGCCACGCGACCGATGGTGCTGGGCCTGCACACGGGTCCGGTCGAGGTCCCGGCCCGAGGTGCGGCCCTCTTCGAGGCCGCGGGTGCCGCCCTGGTCCCTTCCGAGGAGGCCGCCCGGGTGGATCCGGAGGCGCGGGACCGGGTGCTCGTTCGGTTCGACGCCTGGAACCCTGATCCCAGCCAGGTCGTGGCGCACGTGGAGATCCGGGTTCTCGAGCCCGGACTGCTCCTGCTCGTGGCGGGCGCAGCCACGCTCGAGGCCCGGTAGAGGATCCCGGGGCGTCCTTCGACCCGTGTTATCCTCCGAGCGGCCGCGCTCGCCCGGGAAGCGGCCGGGAGGTCGCCATGCGCCGTTCCCTTCCCTTCGTCCTGCTCTCTCTCGTCACGCTCCTGGCGGGCTGCTTCTGCCAGGAGATGGTCACGCACGTGACTTGGCTTCCGGACACGAGCCAGTTCCAGGTGGAACGCCAGATCCTCAACATCCAGAAGGACGGGCTCGACTGCGCGGACGTGGAGAGCTGCGTCGAGAAGGTCAAGGCCTTCGTGGCCGACCCCTCCGAGTTCGACGACGTGATCGGCGCGATGGCCGAGGACGTGCAGGTGTCCCTCTCCCGCCAGGGTGCCCGCCTCGACGCCATGGTGCGCTGGACCACGCCCGCCGGGAGCCAGGTCGTTCCCGGGACGGGCGTGTTCGTCGAGGAGGAGGGCAGGAAGGGAAAGGAGAAACCGCACCTCCTGGTGTTCCTCGGGGGCGACTCCGAGGACGTCGCCACGCGCACCACGGTGGTGGAGGTCGATGGAAAGGTCCGCCGCCGCCTCATCTGGTTCGCCGACCGGGAGGACACCCCGGCCAGGCGCTACGAGGTGTGGTCGCTGCCCCGGAAGGTCCACACCGTCACGCTCCGCTCCACCTACGCCCCCGAAGCGCGACCGCTCTTCCAGGATCTTCCGGGTCTCGCCGAGGCCCTGGTGGGGGCGGGCCTCCTGCCCGCCGAGCCTTGATCGGCTGTAAGGTCCGGCCGTGGCAGGCCGTTCCCCGGTGGGTGAAGCAGGAGGCACCCTGACGGCACTCGAGGCCCCGACGGCGCCCTCCCTCGCCGAGGAAGCCGAGGTCGTCCAGCGGCTCCGGTCCGGCGATCGAGGGGCTCTGGCCACCCTCTACGGGTGGTACGGGGATCGGCTCTACCGCCAGGTGATCCTGCCCCGCCTGCCCCGGATCGACCTCGCCGAGGACGTGCTCCGGGACACCTTCCGCCTCGCCGTCGAGCACATCACCCGGTACGAGCCTCAGAATGTCTCCATCTACGTCTGGCTTCGCCGCATCGCCATCAACCGCGCCATGGACGTGCACCGTGCCGACGGCCGGGACCGCCGCCTGCGCGAGGCCGCGGCCAGGGAGCCGGAACGCACGTACGGTACCCCCCCTCCCCCGCCCGATCGGGCGGTGGATACCGCCGAGCTGTGCGATCGCGTTCGGGCTTCGCTCGGCACCCTCCACGATCGCTACGCGCAGGCCCTCCGGCTGCGCCTCCTCGAGGACCGCGACCGCGAGGAGTGCGCCGCAGTCATGGGCGTGACCGTGGGCAATTTCGACGTGATCCTCCACCGCGCCTGCAAGGCCTTTCGACAGGTCTGGGACCCGTGACCCGCCGCCTTTCCATCGAAGCACAGGCCTCGCGCCTCGCGCGGTACCTGGAGGAGCGACCGGGCGCAGCGCTCCCCGATGGGGTGGACCCCGAGGTCTTGGAGGCGCTCTGGGTGATCCGGCCGGACCTCGCGCCCGCTCCTCGGGTCACGGTGGAGGAGATCCTCTCCGGTGTGACCGCGGGCCCGTTCGCCTCCGAGGGGGTGCCCCTCACACTCCGGCCCCGCACCGAGGCTCCGAGGGCTCGCGTCCGCCCGCGGTTCGTGGCGTGGGGGTCCGGTATCGGCGCCCTGGCCGTGGCCGCGCTGGCGCTCGTGGTGGTCCGGCCTCACCTCCCGCGGGACATCCCCGAATCCGCGCTCCCTCCCCCCCCGTCCCCGGTCGCCGAGGCGCCCGCCCCCCCCGCCGACGAGGCCCTCGAGGCGCCCGCTGCCCCCCAGACGGTCCCGGCATCCACACAGGCGCCTCCCCTACGCCCCGCCGAGCGGACCATCCCCGAGGTCCTCCCGGCGGCGCCTGCTCCGATCGGCGAGGCGCCTCGCGCCCTCCCGATCCCGGAGGTGCCTGCCCCAGGGGACGAGTCGATCGAGGCCCGAGGAGGTCTGTCCGCGGGGTTCGCCGAATCGATCGAAAAAGGCGAAGGCCTCGGCCGGTCCGCCCAGGCCTCGGCGCCGTCGGCGGCGCCGGTTGAATCGGCGCTCCGGGTCCCCGCGGCGTCGGACGAGGGCGTGTACGGCTGGCCCCACGACGCCGCCTCCCCTGCCCCGGCCGAGCGACTGCGGGCCAACGCCGCCGAAATGCCTCCAGACGCCGACGACGCGGTCGAGGGCCTCGCCCCCCTCCTGGCGCGGCTGGAGGATCCCGACCCCACCGTCGCCCAGGACGCCGCCCTTCGCGCCGCGCGCCTCCAGTTGGAGGCCGGGCTCCCCACCGCCGCCCTCGTCACCGTGGATCGCGGGCTCGCACGAGACGTCCGGGCGACCGCGCTCCGAGCCCGCCTGCTCGCGCTCCGAGGCGCCATCCTCGCGGCCCTGGGGCGCCACGACGAGGCCGCGGAGGCCTACCGGGCCGCCGAGGCCGTCGAACCGCCCTGAAACCGGGCCCTGGATCGGCTATCCTGGACGTGCCGGACGCTCGGCGCCTCCGGGGAGACGCGACATGCTCAAGTCTCTCGCCACGACCCTGTGCCTGCTCGCTGCCCCGGCGCACCCCTCGGACGCCGCGCCCTCGGTGGCCCGTGCGGGGGACGGCTACCAGGCCACCGCCATCGTGGCCGCCGCGCCCGAGGTGGTACGGGCGACCCTCGCGGACGCCGGCGATCTCTCCCTGCGCACCTCCGATGTCCTTTCCGTCGAGGTCGTCCCCCGGGACGCCTGCGTGGAGGTCCGGGCCCGGACCCGCGGCCTGACGCGCCCCCTCACCTACCGAGCCTTGAGATGCCCCACCGACACGGGCTACCGGGAGTCCCTCCTCGAGACCGGGGACTTCAAGCGGTACGAGTCGGAGTGGCGCATCGACGCCGTCGAAGGCGGTTCCCGCGTTTCCTTCCGCGTCGTGGTGGATCCCGACGTGCCGGCGCCGCGTGCGCTGGTCCTCCAGAACGTGAAGCGTTCCACCCTCGCCGCGGTCACCGCGCTCCAGGAACGGCTGGCCGGCCCGCGGTAGCTACCCCCGTCACGTCCCGCGGTGCTGGCGGATCCGATCGTCGACTCCCACCCGAGAAGCCCCATGATCCGCTCTACGTTGAAGGCCGGGCTCGTCCGGCTCCGCCGCGTCGCCTCGGACGTCCGGAGGCGGCAGGATCCTGCCCCCGTGCATCGGCCCGCACCCGAACCCCCCAGGGCACGCGCCGATCCGGCGCCGCCCGCTCCGGCCTCGTCGCCCCCCACGGAGGAGGCCGTGCGGCAGGTCCTGGAGGAGACGATCCGGCCGGCGCTGCAGTCGGACGGGGGAGACATCGAGCTGGTCGGCCTGGAGGGTGGGGAGGTGCGGGTGCGGCTCCGAGGGGCCTGCCAGGGCTGCCCCAGCGCCGAGATCACGCTCCGGATGGGGGTGGAGGCGTTCCTCAAGGAGGAGTTCCCGGGCGTCACCCGCGTGGTGGCCGTGCCCTGACGCCACGCGCGTTGATCCGCGGAGAGGGGCGGCATAGGAGCGCATCGGCCGGTCGCCGGTCCGTCCCGCCCACCTGTTGCCCACGTGCGCACATGGAGTCTCCCATGCGTCTCCGCCTCCTGGCGTCCCTCCTCCTGCTCCTCGCCTTCGCACTCGCCTGCGGGGGGGGCGACAAGAAGGCCGAGGTCGCGCCCCCTCCCCCCGAAACCCCGATGACCTACCCCATCGCGCCCGTGGCCCCGGTGACCGAGCCCCCGGCCGCGCCCGCCGAGGCGGCACCGGCCGAGGCAGCACCGGTCGAGGCAGCACCGGCCGAGGCAGCACCGGCCACCCCGACGTCCTCGTCCAAGACCTCCTCCTCGACCCCCACGTCCACCAAGCCCGTCATGCGCACCTCCTCGTCCAAGACCTCGAGCAAGACGGGCGGGACCACGACCAAGAGCACCACCACGAAGAAGTCCGGGACCCGGCGGACGAAGTAGGGACCGCGTCCTGACCGTACGTCCATGTCCCGCCCCGTCCTGGTCACCGCAGGCGCCACCCGGAATCCCATCGACCGGATGCGGTACCTCTCGGCGTATTCCAGCGGCTGGACCGGTGTGACGCTGGCGCAGGCGCTCTCCCAGGGCCACGCGGTCCACCTGCTCGGAAGCCCCGAGGCGATCCTGCGCGGCCCGGATCTCCCGTCCGTGGAGACGTTCTCCTCCACGCGCGACCTCATGGCCCGCATGGAGGCCTGGGTACGGGCCCACCCGGGCGGGGTCGTGGTCCATGCGGCGGCCGTGGGCGACTACGAGACCGAGCCGCTCGACGGCAAGGTCGAGAGCGGTCGGAACGAGTGGGTCGTCCGCTTGAGGCCCACGCCCAAGATCGCGGATCACCTGAGGGATTGGGGCCCGGGCCTTGTCATCGTCACCTTCAAGGCGGCACCTCCCGGGACCGGCCGAGACGATCTCGTGGCCGTCGCCCGGCGGCAGCTCGAACGCACGCGCTCGGACCTGGTCTTCGCCAACGTGCTCGATCACCTCGACGGCGACGTGGCCCTCGTGGAGGCCACCACCCACCGCTTCTTCCAGCGTCGGGACCAGGCCGTTTCGGCCCTGGCGGCGCATCCCGTGTTCCACGACCCCCCAGGATCCACCCCATCCACGGAGACCCGCCCATGATCCAGGAGATCACGAACCAGCAGCTCGTCCCGGAGACGTTCATCCAGGAACGGATCGAGGAGATCCGGGCGGCGGTCGGCGACGGCCGCGCCATCAACGCACTCTCGGGCGGGGTGGACTCGTCCGTGGTCACGATGCTCGGGCACCGGGCTCTGGGGCCGCGCCTGAGAACCGTATTCATCGAGAACGGGCTCATGCGGGAGGGCGAGCCCGAGCGGGTTCGGGACATGTTCGGCCGCCTGGGCGTGGAGGTGGAGGTGGTGGACGCCCGCGAGGCGTTCTTCACGGCGCTTTCCGGGGTCGCGGATCCCGAGGAGAAACGCGAGGCCATCACCCAGACGTTCTACCGCGAGGTGTTCGGGCGGCTCGTGAGGGAGAGCGGAGCCAGGCACCTGCTGCAGGGCACGATCCTGACCGACGTGGACGAGACCGTGGCGGGGATCAAGCGGCAGCACAACGTGTTCGAGCAGCTCGGCATCGATCCGCAGGAGGCGTTCGGCTACCGCATCGTCGAGCCGCTCCTCAGAATCCGCAAGGACGGCGTACGGCGGGTCGGCCGGGCCCTCGGGCTGCCGCCCGAGCTGTTCGAGCGCATCCCGTTCCCCGGACCGGCGCTCGCGGCCCGGGTGATCGGGGAGGTCACGCCCGAGCGCATCGAGACGGTTCGGAGGGCCACCGCCGTGGTGGAGCGCCGGCTCCAGGGTACCGGGGCGTTCCAGTACCTCGCGATCCTCCACGCGGATCGCGTCACCGGGATGCGGGACGGCAAGCGCGACTTCGGCCGGCAGATCGAGGTCCGGTGCTGGGACAGCGTGGACGCACGGACCGCCTCCCCGACGAAGCTCCCGTTCGAGACGCTCGAGGCCCTCGCCCGCGATCTGCTCGCCGAGGTGCCGGGCGTGGTGAGCGTCACCTACAACATCGCGACCAAGCCGCCATCCACGATCGAAGCGGTGTGATCCCGCCGGCCGTCGAACCTCGCTGGAGGCCGAACGCCCACCTCGATCACGCGGCCCTCGCGTACGCAGCGGCCCCCGGAGAGGCGCACCGCCAGGGTGCCGCGACCCGGCTGGAACCTGGTCGCGAGGCGCAGGGCGGCGGGCAGGCCCGGATCCGGGGCCTCGGCCACCACGGCCAGCACGGCGTCTCCCTCCTCGGCCGCCCTGAGAAGGCGCCAGCCCGACCGCCCGAAGGGAGCCGGGTCCAGGAGCACCACGAGGGGCACCGCTCCCGAGCGCAGCACCTGTTCTGCCGCCCAGGGCGCCCGATCGGGCCCTGGTCGCAGCAGGAGGAGGCAGGACCAGGCCACCCCGGTCAGGCCCGGGGGGTGGAGGCGGCCCAGGGCGTCCACCACGGCCACGACGCGGCCTGCACGGGTCTCCCGGGCCAGGCTCGGGAGCAGCACTCCCAGGCGGCCCGATCCCGGCAGCCCCGCCACCTCCACCACCCCGGGCCGGGGCCACCCCCCCACAGCGGCGTCCAGGGCGGGGTGGCCGCTCGGGATGCGGCGAGGTTCGACGATACCGAGCAGCCCCCGGGCCGACAGGTCGGCCTTGAGGGCCTCGAGAGCGGCGGATCGGGCCGTCACGGGTGCGGTCTCCAGGGTCCGGTTGGAACATATGTTCAGTTTCGGTCCGACGCAAGGGCGGGCGATGGTGGGATAGGGTGGGCCGCATGTCGGCCGCTCCCACCGTCCCCCGTCCCGTCGAGCTCGGGTTCTACGCTCTCGTGGCCCTGGGCGGCGTGCTGCCCGCCCTGCTCGCGGGCAGCGCCGTCGTGGGCGACGGGGTGGACCTGTACGGTACCCTCTGGTTCTTCTGGTGGATCCGCGACTCGGTGGAGCACCTCCGGGACCCGTCCTTCACCCAGCTCTTCTTCTTCCCGCTCGGCAAGGACATCTTCGCCCATACGGGCAACAACTTCCTCGACGCCGTCCTGTCCCTGCCCTTCCAGTGGATCCTGGGTTTCCCCCGGTATCAGCCCGTCTTCGTGGCTGGGGTCCTGTTCGTCAACGCCCTCGCCTTCCGCCCGCTGGCCGCTCGCGCGGCCGGGGCACCCGGCTCCTGGCATCGGCTGGTCCTGGGCAGGGACCGGCTCACGACGGGGGCCTTCCTCGGTACGGCCCTGTGGCAGGCCTGCTCGTTCACCCTCTTCGAGGTGACCTGCGGCCGGATCACCCAGGCCTTCCTGTGGTTCCTGCCGCTCGCCGTGGACCGCCTCCTGGCCCTGTGCACCCCCGAAGGCCGCCCCCGAGACGCACTCCTGGCCGGGCTCTGGGTGGGGCTCCAGGCGATGACCTACTGGTTCATGGGGTACTTCGCGGCGCTCCTGGGCGCGTGGCTCCTGTTCCTGGGGCTCGTCCCCGGGACCACGGCCCGGGGGCCGGGCCGCCTGCGTCTCCTGGGCCGCCATGCCCTTGCCGCGGTCTTCGCACTCGTGGTGGTCTCTCCCTTCGTGCTGGCCATGTTCCTCCACGCCGAGGGCGGTCAGGTCCCGGGCTTGTCCCCGGACAACGATCCGCTGATGGCCCTCCCGCGAGCCCTGGGGAACAACGTCGCCGCCCAGTTGCACGGGTACCTCCTGATGGAGCGCTGGGGCGCGCCCATGCTGGGGTACGTGACCTGGATCGGGGTGATGATCCTCGTGACGCTGATCGGCCCGAACCGGGTCCGGTGGATCGGCGGCACGGCCGTCGTCCTCCTCTTCGCGATCGGCCCCGTCCTTTCCTTCTCGGACGGCCGGCAGGTCCCCATGCCCCACTACCTGGTGGCCTACCACCTGGTTCCGTTCCTGGACCGTTTCTGGTTTCCCTATCGCCTCGTGGTCCTGGCGTTCCTCCTCCTCTCCGCCGGCGCCGCGGGTGCGTTCGACCGGATCTTCGCCGCCTGGGCCGCCCGGCCGGGCAGGATCGGGCGCACGGCCCTCCGGGGGGGGGCGACGACCGTCGCCCTGGTCCTGGCCGGGCTCCACCTCGCGGAGCAGCACTGGAACCTCGAGTGGCCGTTCGTGACCCGGGACGTGGCACCCCCCCAGATGGTGCGCTGGATCGGCCAAGAGACCGGCGCCGTCATCGACCTGCCCCTCGGCATCAACAAGCACACCATCATCTGGCAGACCGTCCACGAACAGCCCACGTTCGGGGGGATGGGCGAGAACGCCACGGTGTTCTGGCCCGAGGGGTATTCACAGCGGCTGTCCATCGACTTCGTCCGCTTCCTGCGCGATGCGGTCCGTCAGCCCGAGGAGGCACAGGCGCCCGCGACCGACGCTGGCCGAGCCCGGCTGGTACGCGAGGGGTTCCGCTGGGTCCTCCTGCACCGCGACTTCCTCCCGGCGGTCCGACCGGGGAACGCCCGCGACGAGGACCCCACCCTCCCCTTCCGCGTCCAGGCCCGCATCGCCGAGGTGCTGGGACCGCCCGTCGCGGTGGACGGCCCGATCGTGGCCTGGGACCTGGTCGGCGGAGCCGAGCCGCCCGAAGGGATCCGCCCCACCCCGGAGCGCCTCGAGGCCCGCGGTTGGGCCGACCCGGATGCGCCTGCCTACGAGAAGATGCTCAAGGCACGAGGGAGGCTGCCGGAGGGCGGCGTTCCGCGGGATCGCGACCACCGCCCGGGCGGCCGTCCCTGACCCCGATCGGTCCGCGGTGCGGCTTGACCCCCTCAGGACCGGGGATACAGGTACACCGTACGTCGCGCCGTTCGCGCGCTTCTCTCGCGCTGGAGCCTCCATGGCCCCCGACCCCACCGACATCGAGCACTCCGGCGCGAACCTCCCGGGGGAGTTGAACATCCCGGTGCTCGCCATTCGGAACACCGTCATCTACCCGGTCCTGGCCTTCCCCATCAACGTCGGCCGGGAGAAGTCGCTGAAGGCCGTGGAGAAAGCCCTCGAGAAGGACCGCCTGCTGGGCATCCTCTCCCAACGGGAGGCCGAGAGCGAGAATCCCCCGCCCGATGGGCTCTACCAGACCGGCACCGTGGTCAAGATCCTCAAGTCGGTCAAGATGCCGGGCAACAAGCTCAACGTGATCATCCAGGGCCTGGCGCGCATCCGGGTCCGCCAGTGGGTGCACACCGATCCGTACCTCAGAGTCGAGGCCGACGTCTTCGAGGAGTCCCAGGAGCGCGACCCCAGCATGGACGCCCTCCTGTCCACGCTTCGGGATCTCGCCCAGAAGATCATCGACCTCTCCCCCCAGATCCCCTCCGAAGCCGGGTTCCTGGTCCGTTCCATCGACAACCCCGGCATCCTGGCCGACATCGTCTCCTCCAACCTGACCATCCCCGTGGAGGAGAAGCAGGCCCTCCTGGAGACCTTCGACACGCGCGAGCGAATCCAGAAGGTGATCGCCCTGCTCACCAAGGAGATCCAGGTCCTGGAGCTGTCCAACAAGATCCAGACCGAGGTCAAGGGGGAGATGGACAAGGCCCAGCGGGAGTACTACCTGCGGGAGCAGCTCAAGGCCATCCAGAAGGAACTCGGGGAGGTGGACGAACGCCAGGAGGAGTACGAGGAACTGGAGAAGGCCATCAAGAAGGCCCAGATGCCCCCGGACACCCAGAAGGTGGCCTTCAAGGAGCTCAAGCGGATGGCCCGCATGAGCCCCGGCGCGGCCGAGTACACGGTGAGCCGCACCTACCTCGACTGGCTCATCGAGCTGCCCTGGTCCCGTTCCACCAAGGATCTGCACGACATCGCCCAGGCCGAACGGATTCTCGACGAGGACCACTACGACCTCGCCAAGGTCAAGCAGCGGATCGTGGAGTACCTCGCGGTCCTCAAGCTCAAGCCCGACATGAAGGGCCCCATCCTCTGCCTCGTGGGCCCGCCGGGTGTCGGGAAGACCTCGCTCGCCACCTCCGTGGCCCGGGCGCTCAAGCGCAAGATGGTGCGCGTGAGCCTCGGCGGCGTGCGCGACGAGGCCGAGGTCCGGGGGCACCGGCGCACGTACATCGGCTCCCTGCCCGGAAAGATCATCAAGGGCATCAAGAAGGCCGGTTCGAACAACCCTGTCTTCGTTCTGGACGAAATCGACAAGCTGGGCATGGACTACCGGGGCGACCCCTCGTCCGCGCTGCTCGAGGTCCTGGATCCCGAGCAGAACCATGCCTTCAACGACCACTACCTCGACGTCCCCTTCGACCTCTCCAAGGTGCTCTTCATCGCCACGGCCAATCTCGCGGAGCCCATCCCACCGCCGCTGCGCGACCGCATGGAGGTGATCGAGATCCCCGGCTACACCCAGGAGGAGAAGCTCAAGATCGCCTTCAACTTCATCATTCCGGAAGTCACGCGCGACCATGGGCTCACGGGAGACCACATCGAGTTCTCCGAGGAGGCCATCCACTTCATCATCTCGTCCTACACGCGCGAGGCGGGGGTTCGGAACCTCAAGCGGGAGATCGCCTCGTGCGCCCGGGCCGTGGCCCGGGACGTGGCTGCGGGAGAGGCCGAGGGCCGGATCGTGCTGACTCCGGAAAAGGTGGAGCAGATTCGGGGCCCGATCAAGTTCTTCCAGGAGATCGCCGAGCGCACGGCGGTCCCGGGCGTGGCCACGGGCCTCGCCTGGACGGCGTCCGGCGGGGACATCCTCTTCATCGAGGCCACCAAGTTCAAGGGCAAGGGCAACCTGCACCTGTCCGGCCACCTGGGCGACGTCATGAAGGAGTCGGTCTCGGTGGCGCGTTCCTTCATCCGGGCCAGTTCGGAGACGCTCGGGGTCGACGAGGATCTCTTCGACGAGATCGACATGCACGTCCACGTCCCCTCGGGCGCCATCCCCAAGGACGGCCCCTCGGCCGGCGTGACGATGATGACCGCCATCACCAGCCTCCTCACCGGGATCTCCGTGGACCCCACCCTCGCCATGACCGGTGAGGTCACGCTCCGCGGCGCCGTGCTCCCGGTGGGGGGCGTCAAGGAGAAGGTCCTGGCTGCCCACCGCGCGGGGATCCGCACGCTCGTGCTGCCCGACAAGAACCG
Source organism: Deltaproteobacteria bacterium (assembly GCA_016927815.1). Classification (GTDB taxonomy): domain Bacteria; phylum Myxococcota_A; class UBA796; order UBA796; family JAFGLY01; genus JAFGLY01. Next base: position 31,778 of record JAFGLY010000215.1, read on the forward strand.
CAAGGATCTCCACGAGGTGCCCCAGGAGATCCAGGACGAGATGACCTTCCACTTCGTCGCCCGGATGGAGGAGGTCCTGGACCTGGCTCTCGGCCAGGACAACCTGGCCCGCGTCCGGTCCGATCTCGCCCAGCGGAAGGCCCTGGCCGCGGCCACGCGTTCGGCCCCGGATCCGCAGGTCACTGCGTGAGATAGGCTGTAGGCCGGAGGCTTCTCGGGGAGCGGTGCGCCCCGGTGGCTCCTGGGCAGCTCCTGCGCCCGACAGGCGCCTACCCGGCGAGACCCTTCGGAGGGGCCGGGCGCGCCAGGGCCGACACGCCGATGCTCACACCGTAGAGGACGAGCAGGGGCAGGGCCATCACCGCCTGGGACACCACGTCGGGCGGCGTCACGACGGCCGCCACCACGAAGATGCCCACCACGGCGTAGCGAAACCCCCGGACCATCCTCCGCGGGGTGACCCATCCCAGGCGCGCGAGCACCCACACGACCACCGGAAGCTCGAAGCACAAGCCGAACAGCAGCAGCATCCAGGCCGCGGTGTCGAGGTAGGCGGCCATGGAGATCACCGGCCGTGCGGCCTGGTGCGTGATGGCGATGAGGAAGGGGAAGACCTGCCGGAACATCACGAGGTACCCGAAGGCCGCTCCCGCGAGGAACAGCACGGTGGACACGAGCCCGAGGCCCAGGACGGCCCGGCGCAGCCCGCCCAGCCGGGGGGCCGCGAAGCCCCAGGCCTGCAGGAAGAGGACCGGCGAAGCCACCACCAGTCCCGCATACAGGGAAAGCCCCATCCAGGTGGTCACGCCCTCGGTGGGACGGGTCACCGCGATGGTCCCGTCCGCGCCCACGGCGTCCCAGAGAGGCGCCGCGAGGAAGGCCCAGATCCGGGGAGCGGCCACGAAGCAGACCCCCACGCCGATCCCCACTGCGGCCGCGGAAACCAGGAGCCTGCGCCTCAATTCGGCCAGGCGCCCGAGCAGGGCATGCCCCTGTTCCGAGGCCCGCGAAGGCCTTCGAGGGCCCACTTCGGCCTCCCCGGGCGCGGATCCGTCGTCACCCGTGGCGTAGTCGGCCCACCTCCGCGTCGCTTCTCCCTCCAGGATTGCGTCCTGCAACGCTTCCATCGCCCCCCGGATCGCCCGCGCCTGGCGGCCGGCCCACCTCAAGGTGGCGGGAAGGCGCTCCGGCCCCCCGAGCACGAGGATCAGGACCAGGAGGAGGAAGGCCTCGCTGGTCCCGATTCCGAACACGGACGCCTGGCTCCCGGGGGCCTAGACCAGGGGCCCCACCGGCTCCACCCCGATCGGAGCGCTCCGGCAGGCCGCGGAAGCGGCGCACACGGCCTCGGCGACCGTGCGGGCCGCGACGAAGATCACGGCATCCTCGAACACGACCCGGAAGCAGGAGGCCCCCTCGGATCGGGCCCGGCGCCAGGCCTCCAGTTGGGCCGGTGTGGCGCTCCCGGTCCGGGTGGCACGGCGGCCGCGTGCGGACCAGGGGCGGATGGCGCGAGCCTCTCGAAGCGCGCGCACGTCCTCCTCGTCGACGCCCGCCAGCCGGGCCAGCTCGGCGTCGTCCACCTCGCCGAGGCAGTCGTGAAGGTCGCCGAGGGCAGCCTCGATGGACGGCAGGTCCACTACATCCTCCTGCAGCCGAGCCTCCGGCCGTGACGGCCCCGTAACGTGGCCTGGGACGATTGACCCGGACGGGCGGGAGCGCTACCCCTACGCCCCATGGTGGGCTTCCTCTTCGCCGTCGTCTGCGGTTCGGGCGCATGGGGCGCCCAGGGCGTGCCTCCCGAGTCGCCCTCGGCCGAGGTCCCCGTGTCCCCGTCCCCCAGGACGCGGCTCGAAGATGCCCTCAGGCACCACCTCGCAGGGGACCACGAGCAGGCCCGCGTGGCCCTGGTGGACCTCCTCAACGACGACCGCGTCACGGACCGAGAGATCCGCATCCGGGCCAGGGTGTACCTCGGAGAGGTCCTGTTCGTGGAGGGCAATCGGGATGCGTCCTGGGACGCGTTCGCCGCGCTCCTCGAGGACGACCCGAGGTACCGCCTCGATCCCTACGAGCATCCTCCCGACGTGATGGCGTTCTTCGAAACCGTGCGAGCGGCACGGGCCGAGGGTCGGGCGACCCTGCCGGCCGCCGGGGTTCCGGCCCGCGTGCCGCTCCTCGCGTACGCCCCTTTCGGCGCCTGGCAGATCGCCAACCAGGAGCCCTGGACGGGATGGACGCTGGCCACGGTGCAGGTGGCCAGCGGGGTGGCCAGCCTGTGGTTGCTGGCCGACCTCACCGAGAGCCACGAGACGCGCGATCCCGAGGTGTACGACACCATGCGGCTCAAGCGACGCCTCTCGTGGACGGCCACCGCGGTGTTCTACGGGGCGTGGCTGGTCGGCGGCATCGACGCCTGGAGCGCGGCCCGCGGCACGCAGCCGTCCCGCGCGGCGGTCCAGGTCGTCCCGCTCCCGGACGGCCTGTCTGTCGCGCTCGCCGTCCGCACGCCCTGACGCCCCACCGGTGCCGGGGGGATATACTTCGGGCCTCCGAGGAACCCATGGCCTACCTGCACATCGTGGACACCGTGCGGCGGAGCACCCAGGACGTCGCGCTCCGCAAGCCGATCCTGACCCTCGGCCGCAAGCAGGGTGCGGACGTGGTCCTCGACGACGCCTCCCTGGCGCCGGTGCACGCGAACCTCGTCCAGAAGGGCGGGGGCCTCACGGTTTCCGTGGTGGAACACTCCCTGGAGCTCTACGTCAACGGGCACCGCGTCCGCACCGCCGATCTCTCCCCGGGCGACACGCTGCTCCTGGGCCGCTTCGAGATCCGGCTCGAGGGTGGCTTCCCCCCGGAAAAGACGCTTCCCCAGGAAGGTGCGGGCTTCGACACCCTCCAGCAGCTGGTGGACTTCTCCCGCGAACTGATGCGCGACACCACGCCCGAGGCGCTCTTCCACAAGCTCCTGCGCTCGGTGGTGGGCTTGACGCGGGCCGAGAAGGGGTTCGTCATCGTGTTCCAGGACGGCGAACGCCATCTCGCGGCGAGCCACAACGTCGGGGACGAGCACCTCGACCTGTCCCGCATCAGCGACAGCATCGTGGACCACGTGGTTCGCAACCGGCTGCCGCTGGTCGTGTCCGATGCCCTGCACGACCGGGCCTTCTCCACCTCCAAGAGCGTCGTGGACCTCCGGCTGTCGTCCGTGCTCTGCGTGCCGCTCATCTACCGGGAGGACCTGCTCGGGGTGATCTACCTGGGCAACGACAACGTGGCGGATCTGTTCACCGAGCGCGATCTCTCCCTCCTCGAGGTGTTCGCGAGCCAGGCGGCCATCCTGGTCCACACCGCGCTGATGCTCAACCAGCTCCAGACCTCCAACCGCAACCTGAGAGACCAGCTGCGCCGCTCGTCGCAGGGAGAGATGGTGGGGTCCTGCCCGTCCGTCCAGCAGGTCTTCCGCATGGTGCGGAGGGTTGCGCCCACCGACCTGTCCGTGCTCATCCTCGGGGAAACCGGGACCGGCAAGGAGTTGGTGGCCCGCGAGATTCACCGACTCTCGGATCGCAGCGGCAAGGCCTTCGTGTCCATCAACTGCGGAGCCATTCCGGAGAACCTGCTCGAAAGCGAGCTCTTCGGTCACAAGAAGGGCTCCTTCACCGGCGCGATGGCCGACAAGATGGGCAAGTTCGAACTGGCGGCGGGCGGCACGATCTTCCTGGACGAGATCTGCGAGATGCCGATGCACCTGCAGGTCAAGCTCCTGCGCGTCCTGCAGGAACGGCGCATCGAGCGGATCGGCGAGCTGCAGCCCCGGGCCATCGATTTCCGCCTGGTGGCCGCCACCAACAAGCCGCTCGACGAGGAGATCAAGGCCGGCCGGTTCCGCGAGGATCTGTTCTACCGGCTGAACGAGGTCGTGGTGCAGTTGCCCCCCTTGAGGGAACGCGGAGAGGACATTCTGCTGCTTGCACGCTACTTTTTGAACAAGTACGCCGAACAGGCCGGATCTCGCGTCCGGGGCTTCACCAACGAGTGCATCGAGGCCATGAACGCCAGCTTCTGGCCCGGCAACGTCCGCCAGCTCGAGAGCCGGGTGAAGCGGGCGGTCATCATGAGCGACCGGCCCCTGCTCAACCCGGCGGATCTCGGGCTGTCCCAGGGGGAGCGGATCCGGGTCGTCCCGCTTGCCGAGGCCGAGGAGGAATTCAAGCGCACCTACGTGCGCGAGGTGCTGGAGCGGAACAACTGGAACAAGGCCCAGACCGCACGGGATCTCGACGTGGATCCACGGACCATCTTCCGGTACGTCGAAAAGCTCGAGGCCGAGTAGGTCGTGCCCCGATCGCTGCTGTGCGTGCTCCTGCCTCTGCTCCTGGGCGCCGGGGCCACCCAGGTGCCCTACCCGATGCCCCCCGACGACTCGACCGAGCGGTGGGTATCGGCCCTTCTGGGCGACGACCGTAGCGAACGCACCTACGCAGCCCGCCTCCTGCGATCACGGGTCCGGCTGGCGGTCCGCAAGGCCGAGCGATCCGACCCCGGGTCGCTCACCTACGGGGAAGCCCTGGCTGCCCTGGATGGGTTCGATGCCCTGGTCGCCCCGGCCTGTCTCCAGGCCCTCGGGGCGCCCGGAGCCACCGGTCCGTGCGCGGACGTCCTGGGCCTGCTCACCACGCCCGAGGCCGTCGCTCCGCTCGAGGCCCTGCTGGCAAAGGAGGGTCGCGGCGCTCCACGGTGCCGCACGCGACGGCGCATCGAGCGGGCGCTCGAGCGCATCGAGGGCGCGTCTCCCGCAAGGACCGACCCGTGAGGATCGTGGGGATCACGGGAGGCATCGCGTCGGGGAAGTCCCTGGTGGCCGGCTGGATGCGCGACACCTGGGGCGTCCCCGTGCTGGATGCGGATCTCGTGGCCCGGCAGGTGGTGGCCCCCGGGTCGCCCGTGCTCGAGGCCGTGGTCGCTGCGTTCGGGCCGTCGGTACTGGGTCTGGACGGCGACCTGGATCGCGCGGCGCTCGGCGCCCGGGTCTCACGGGACCCCGCGGCCCGGAGGCGGCTCGAGGCCCTCACCCACCCGGCCATCTGGGCCGAAATCGAGGCCTGGCTCCGGGAACGGGCCGCCGAGGGGCACGCCCTGGCGGCCGTGGAAGCGGCCCTCATCGTGGAAACCGGCCAGGCCGGCCGTTTCGACGCCCTCGTGGTCGTCACCGCGCCGAGGGCGCTCCGGGTGCAGCGCCTCGTGGAGCGCCGGGGCCTCACCGAAGCCCAGGCTCGGGCCTGGGTGGACTCCCAGGCACCGGAGGACGAGAAGGTCCGCTTGGGCGACGTGGTCCTGGCCAACGACGGATCGCCGGCCGACCTCCGGGTCGCCCTGGCGGCCGCTTGGCGGCGGATCCGGGGGGATGGAGTTCAGTAGCGGATCAGGCTCTCGACAAGGGTGCCCTCGAGCAGCTTCCGTCCGCCCAGGAACCCGAGCTCCACCACGAAGCAGCAGGCCAGCACCTCGGCCCCCAGTTCCCGAACGAGCGCGCACGTGGCCCGGGCCGTGCCGCCCGTGGCCAGGAGATCGTCCACGACGAGCGCCCGCTGCCCGGGCCGAAGTGCGTCCACGTGCAACTCCAGCCGGTTGGTCCCGTACTCCAGGGCGTACTCGTGCCCGATGGTCTTCCAGGGGAGCTTTCCGGGCTTGCGGGCGGGCACGAAGGCGCAGCGCAGGGCCAGCGCGAGGGGCGCTCCGAAGAGGAAGCCGCGGCTCTCCATGCCCACCACCGCGTCCACGCCGGCATCGCGGAACCGAACGGCGAAGGCCTGCACCACGTCCTCCATCAACTCGGGATCCGCGAGGACGGGCGTGATGTCCTTGAATACGACGCCGGGCTGGGGGAAGTCCGGTACGTCGCGGATCGTCCGCTCGAGCCGGTCGGCGAGGTCGTTCATGGAGGCACTCCGTTCAGGGGGTCCCGCATCGGGACCGAAGCACATCGGGACGGTTCCGGACTCCCGGAGGGGTCAGGATCGGCAGGGCCGAGACGGCGTCCATCCAGGCCTCGGCCGTGGCATCCAGGACCAGGGGCGTGACCGTGGCCCACCCGGCGTGGATCAACGGTCCGTCGGTGTCGGGCAGGTCCGCGAAGGACCGATGGTTGCCTCCGATCCAGTAGTAGGGTCGATCCCTGAGATCGCGACGCTCGTCCACGTTCACGTGCCAGCGCCGCCGGCCGAGACGCGCCAGGCGCACACCTTGCTGCTCGGCGGCGGGTCGATCCGGGACGTTCAAGTTCACCAGCACGTCCGGGGGCAGGGGGTGGGCGAGGAGATCCTCCACCAGCCTGCGCGTGAGGGTCTGCGCGACGTCCCAGTGGTGGGCTGCGGGGTCTTGGTCCCAGTCGAACACGAACAGGCTGGAGGCCACGGCACGCACGCCCGCCATGGCCGCTTCTCGGGCCGCAGCCACCGTGCCCGAGTAGTAGACGTCCAGCGAGACGTTGCCGCCCCGGTTGATGCCGCACACCACGAGATCGGGCCGCTCGGGGCAGAAGTGGTGAAGACCCATGTACACGCAGTCGGCGGGTTTCCCGTCCACCGCCCACCACCGTTCCCTCACCTGGCGGGCCCTCAAGGGGCGATGGAGCGTGAGCGCGTGACCCGTGGCCGACCGCTCGGTCTCGGGGGCCACCACCCAGCAGGTGCCGAGCGGCGCGAGCGCCTCCACCAGGGCCTGGAGCCCTGGGGCGTCGAATCCGTCGTCGTTGGAGAGGAGGAAGTGCATCTCGGACGCCGCCCGCCCTATCCCGAACGCCCGGACGGGGCCTCAGGCGGACACGCGCTGCCCGGCCGCAGGCGGTCCTCCCAGGGTGGGGGGCCGGCATGCTATCCTGCCCTTCCCCCTCCGGCCCGGCCCCCCATGCCTGCCACCGTCCGGCCCCGCTATGCCGATCTCGTCCGGCGCCTCCAGGACCTCGATCCGTGCGCGGCCGACAAGGCGTTCGATGCGCTCCTGTTCGACCGGGGGGAAGCCGTACCCGACATCGCCGCTGCCTACGGCTCCTGGGAGCTGCCGCCGCTGGTCCGCCGGGACCTGATCCAGCTCCTCGGCTTCTCGGAGTGTCCGGACGCGGTCGCCACCGTGGAGGTGGCCCTCGAGGACCCCGCGCCCACGGTCCGCGCCGAGGCCTGCCGCTCCCTGGTGGACCTGAGGTCCCGGGTGAGCCTCCCACTGATCCGCCGGCGCCTGAAGGACCTGGACGCCGAGGTCCGGGGGGCCGCGCTCGACGCCGTCCGCGCCCTCGGACGCAAGTAGCCGCGTGCGCTCGGTGCTACGTTGACGGGATGAAACCACGCCTCGTTCGTCTTCCGCGGGCCGCGGCATGGGCTGTGCTCGCGATCCTCCTGCTCCTGCCGGCGCCCCGGGCCGGGGCTCGGCCGGATCCCTGGGAGACCACGCTCGCACGCGTCGCCCGGGCCGTGCTCACCATCGAGGTGTCGGCCACCCGCCCCCTCGACACGGAGGGCGCCACGGCCACGGAGGGCACCGGCTTCATCGTGGACCTCGCCCGTGGCCTGGTCCTCACGAACCGGCACATGGTCCACGTGGGCCCGGTGCGGGCCCGGGGCATCACGCTCGACAAGGAGGAGGTCGAACTCGAGCCCATCTATCGCGACCCCGTCCACGACTTCGGGTTCTACCGATTCGATCCCTCCGAGGTCCGGTTCATGGGTCTGGCCGAGCTCTCCCTCCAGCCGGAGCGGGCGCGCGTGGGCACCGCGATCCGCGTGGTGGGCAACGATGCGGGGGAAAAGCTCTCCATCCTCGACGGTACCCTGGCACGCCTCGATCGACCGGCGCCCCACTACGGCACCGACTCCTACAACGACTTCAACACCTTCTACTACCAGGCCGCCACCTCCACCTCCGGTGGATCCTCGGGCTCCCCGGTGGTGGACGTCACGGGAGCCGTCCTGGCGCTCAACGCGGGCGGTGCCACGTCGGCCGCCTCCTCCTTCTACCTCCCGGTGCACCGGGCACGGCGCGCGCTCGACCTGCTCCGGCGGGGGGAACCCGTGCCTCGAGGGGACATCCAGGCCACCCTCCTCTACCAGCCCTTCGAGGTCTTGAGCCGCCTGGGGCTCGCACCGGGCACCGAGGCCGCGGTGCGCAAGGCTCTGCCCCGTGCCGAGGGAATGCTGGTGGTGGACAGCGTCGTACCGGGTGGGCCCTGCGACGGCCTCGTGCAGCCCGGGGACATCCTGGTCCGCGTGGCCGGCCGGCTCGCCGAGGACTTCGACGTCCTCGAGGACGCGCTCGATGCCCGCGTGGGCCAGCAGGTCCGGCTCGCGCTCGATCGGGCCGGGAGGTCCGTAGAGGTGGACGTGCGGGTGGACGACCTCCATCGTCTCACACCCTCCCGCTTCATCGAGTTCTCCCAGGCGATCCTCCAGGAGACCTCCCTCCAGATCGCCCGGAACCGCCACGTCCCGGCCCGGGGCGTGGTCCTGATCGAGCCGGGATACGCCTTCCGCAACGCCCGGATCGGATCCGGAACCCTCGTCCTGGCCGTCGACGACCAGCCGGTGGAGGATCTCGACGCCCTCGCGTCCCTTCTCGCCGGGCTGCCCGATGGCCGCAAGGTGCGGGTCCGGTACCGGGGCCTGTCCAGCTTCCACCAGGACAAGGTGGCGGTGCTCACCGTGGACCGCCACTGGTCGCCCGCCCGGGACTGCCGGCGCAACGACGCGAGCGGTCTCTGGGACTGCCACGACCTTCCCGAGCCTCCCACGGCGCCCGCCCTGCAAGCCCCCGGAGCCTCGGCCTCCTTCGAGGCGGTCCGCGATCCGGTGGCCGCGCGCCTCGCACCGTCGCTGTGCCACATACGGTTCACGATCCCCTTCCGGACCGAGGGGGTCGAGGGATGGTCCTACATCGGCACCGGCCTGGTGGTGGACACCCAAGAGGGCCTGGTGGTCACGGACCGGGGCACGGTGCCCATCTCGCTGGGCGACGCTGAACTCACCTTCGCCGGATCCGTGCGGGTGCCCGCCGAGGTGCTGTTTCTGCACCCGGTCCACAACGTGGCCGTGCTCAGGTACGATCCCGCACGGCTCGGGTCCGTGCCGGTGGTGGCCGCCCGCCTCGCACCCGGTGCCGACCTCGACGCCGGCGACGCGGTGCACCAGGTGGGGCTCACCTCCTCCTCCCGCGTGGTGTCCCAGTCCACGCGCATCACGCGGGTGGACCTCGCCGCGGGCGCCTCGCCCCGTCCCCCCTGCTTCCAGGAGGCCAACGCCGAGGTCTGGCAGATCGCCGAGGCGGCTTCGTCCATCGGAGGCGTACTGGCCGACCGAGAGGCCCGCGTGGTGGGCCTGTGGGCCTTCCAACTCGAAGACTCCGGCTCGGGACACTTCTACGGCCTGCCCGTGGACAGCGTGGTGGACGTGGTGGAGCCTTTCCGGCGGGGCCAGGAGCCCGTCCTGCGCGACCTGGGCCTCGAGGTGGACACCGAGAGCCTGGCCGGGGTTCGCGACCAGGGGTTGCCCGCCGCGCTGGTGACCCGCCTCGAACAGGCCGACCCGGAGCGGCGCCAGGCCCTCGTGGTGCTCCGGATCCACCCCGACGCGCCCGCGGCCTCGGTCCTCGCAGGCGGCGACGTGCTCCTGGCACTCGACGGCGTCCCCGTCACGCGGCCCCGGCAGATCGAGTCGCTCCTCGCCGACGCCGGCCCCACGGTACGCGTCACGCGCCTGGTGGACGGGCGCGTCGAGGACGTCGAGGTGGAACCGGTGGTCCTGGACGGCCGGGGGATCCGGCGGGCCGTGGCCTTTGCCGGGGCCCTGCTCCACGCGCCGCACCGGGCCCTGGGCATGATGTACGGCCTGCCGGCCGACGGCCTGTACCTGTCCTGGTACTGGTACGGAGGCCCTGCGGCCCAGTACGGCCTCCACGCCAGTACGCTCGTCCGTGCCGTGAACGACGTGCCGGTCCACGACCTCGACAGCTTTCTCGCGGTGGTCCGAACCCTCGGGGATCGCGCGCCGGTCCGCGTGAGGGTCTGCGGGCTGAACGGCGCCGAGTCGGTCCACACGCTGCTCACCGACCAGGTCTACTGGCCCACCTCGCTCCTGGAACGCGGTTCCGGCGGCTGGCACCACGCGCCCCTCCACTCCGAGGATGCCAAGGGCGCGAGCCTGAGGTAGGTTCGGAGAGGCAACCGGTCCACGCGGAGGTGACTCGTGCGTGCCTTCTTCCTCTTCCTGGCCCTCCAGGCCTGCGACTCCTCGAACGATCTCGTGGTTCCGCCTCCCTACGACACGGCCGAGAACGCCGATCGAGACGACGACGGGTGGACCGTGGGCGAGGGCGACTGCAACGACGACGATCCGGCCGTGAACCCGGGGGCCGACGAGATCCCCTGCGACTTCATCGACAACGACTGTCACAGCGGGGATCTCACCGACGCGGACAACGACGGCCACAACTGCGAGGAGGTCGGCGGAACCGACTGCGACGACAACGATCCGGCCATCCATCCGGGGGCCACGGACGAGTGCGGCGACCGGATCGATCGCGACTGCGACGGCGACGACGAGTGCGACTGCGACGACGACGGGTGGGACTCCGAGGCGACCTGCAAGGGGCAGGACTGCGACGACACCAACGCCGAGATCCATCCCAATGCCGCCGACGACGTCCCGAACGGCGTGGACGACAACTGCGACGGCGTGCCCGACGACGCTGCCCACTGCAACGCCTACGCGCCGGTCAGCAACGGTCCCGAGGCCCTCCTCACCTACGCCACGTTCTACGAGGACACCGACTACACCGAGACGTTCACCATCCCCAACTGGGACACCGAGGTACATCGCGGCACGGTGACCCGCCTCCTGACCGACGGACACGGGCACACACGGCAGTCGGACGCGTACTGGCGGTGCCAGGAGGGCGTGATGACGGTCTCGGGCTTCTCCTACCTGGAGGACGGCAAGTCCGTGGCCTGGATCACCTACAGCAAGCCGCACCCCTTCCTCGCCAGCCCGGCCTCCCTCGGCCCGGGCGAGGAGTGGAGCTACGCGTATACCGCCTGGGAAGGCTCCCTCGGAGCGCTCTGGGCGAGGAGCGGCACGTACACGAGCCTGGGCGTCGGGAGCATCACGGTGGCAGCCGGCGCCTTCGAGGCTCTCGAGATCATGGAGGAATACGAGCAGGTAGATCTGCAACTCGGCATCTACGACGCCCGGGGCACGGTCCACCTGTGGTACGTCTGGGGCCTGGGCCTGGTGCTCTACGAGGATCGTGACGAAAAGGGCGAGATCCAGGAGTGCCGCGAGCTGGAGTCCTACACGGGATTCTACCCCTGACGCTCGCGCTCCTTGCTCTGGCGTCCTGCTCCGCGCCGGCCCCAGAGGCGGTGGCCTTCGTGCGTGGCGGCGTGGTGTTGCAGGAGAATGCGACCGGAGGAGAACCCCTGCCCGGAGGCCGGTCCTTCGTCCCCCTCGCCTGGACGCCCGGCGAGACGGTGGAGATCGGGGGCGATCGGTTCGTCGCCCCGCTGCAGGCCTCCTGCGTGCCCCTCCTCCGCCACAGGTTGGGCAACGTCTCCCGCGCCATTGCCCTGGGGGCCGAGGCACCGGACACCGCGCTCGCGTGGTCTCCGGACGGCAGCCGCCTCGCGGTGGGCACCCGCCTCGGCACGCTCCTCCTCATCGACCCCTCCACGGGCGAGGTCACGGCCGAGCGCGACTTCCCGGAGGCCGTCGTCAAGCGGGTGGCCTGGTCGGCCCGAGGCGACGTGCTGTACGCCGGCGAGCAGTCTCCGGACGCCTTTCTCCACGCGCTGGACCCCCGGACCCTGGACACCCGGTGGTCCCTCCGCCTGGCCGACGAGGTCGGCACGTCGCCCGCTCCGCCCGGCGACGACCTGTACGGGATCTACACCCTGCCGGGGGTCTACGGCCTCGAGGTCCTCCCCGACGGGGCGCTGCTGGTCTCCGCGGTCCACGGTTGGAACGACACGCACGGGGCCCGCTGCAACCGCTCGCGCCTCCTGGTCCTGGACCCCTCTGGCAACGTCCTCGCGGCCTGGCCTCGGGAGAACGCGGCCGACGCCACCCTCATGCATCCTCGCGTGGACGCTTCAGGGCGCCTGGCGGCGGTGCCCGTGGGTCGCTCGGCCGAGGGTCCGCCTCCGGCGGACCTGCCCGTCCACGGCGTCCAGATTCTCACCCTGCCCGACCTCGAGCCGGCCGCTGCGTTCGTGCCGCCACCGTTGGAGCCCTGGTTTGACTCAGTGTTCGCCTGGGAGGCGGTAGACGTCTCGGCCCGCCTGGACCGGGTTCTCCTCGGCCTGGGCGACGGTCGGCTCTTCGTCGTGCCCATCGCCCAAGACGCCGCGCCCCTCCGCCTGGACCTGGGTACGCCCGTGGTCTCGGGGGGCGTGCCGCTCGCAGCCTCCGTGGGGTTCGGGTTCTTCCACCAGGACACCCTCGTCAGCCAGACCGCACGTTCCAACATTCCTTACGGCAACCCCATTCCGGACGTCCGCCCGGCCTGGGCCCATCCCGCGGAGAACGCCATCCGGGTGCACGACCTGGAGGGTCGCCTCCAGTGGGAGTGGCGGGGGCCTCACGCGTTGGCCGGCCTCTCCCTCGGCCCCGGAGACCTGCTCGTGGCCGGGGCCGGTCCCCGTGTGGCCGATGATCGGCGCGACCTGTTCGGGGCCCTGCTCTTCCGCCTGGACGGCGAGGGCACCGGCTACGAGCGCCTGGTCACGGCCTGCCCGACCTCCGGACCGGTGTTCATCCACCACGCGCTGTCTGCCCAGGGACTGCTCGCCGTGGCGGCATTTCCCTTCCTGGGAGGCGACGGGGCGCTCGAGGGCGACTACGAGGTGGTCGTGTTTCGGTAAATGGGACGCCCATAATCGTCGGCCGGAGCCGCGTGGGGAGCGTCGGACGTCAGGGGACGACGATCTCGATTCCCTCGAACGTCTCCTCGTGGTAGTCCACCGCGATCGTGTAGGTACCGGCGTCGTTCCCCTCGATCTCCACCAGGAAGTCCATGTAGCAGATGCAATCGCAGCCGTACTCGCCCTCGACGAGGTCGTCGAACGCCACCTCGAGGGCGAAGCCGTCCCGGGTCACGTCCGCCTCGGGCTCGGGGCAGCAGTTGGCGACGAGGTCGTCCAGGTGGAGCTGGATGGTGGGGCCGTCGGCCTCGGCCCAGACCACCGGTTCCTTCTCCCCGGTGTCGAGGTCCAGCGCGCGGTCGTAGGGGCTGCCCTCGCACTCGCCAGCGGTGACGTCGGCGCTGCCACCGATGATCTCGGAGGAGCAGGCAGCGGCGAGCGGGAGGAGGAACAGTCGGAAGCGGGTCATGGGAGGACTCCATGGGGTCAGGGTCGCACGCCAGCGATGCATATCCCGTGCCTGAACGGGCGGGTGCGTCGGACCGGGCCTGGAGCGAGGGATCTCTCGATCCACCCCGGCTCTGCGGCACGGGTGGGCGCGACCGGACCGGGATCCGCATGTCCAATCGGGAGCGCCTCGCCCGAGCCATCCGGCCGTGGACACCGTGGCCGGACTTCCCTCCGCCTCGGCGCGTCAGCCCGCATGCTGGACCTCGAGGTGCGCAGGCGGATCCGTCTCGAGGTGCACCGTCTGGGTCGGGAACGCGAACGCGAGCCCCCTGGCTTCGATGCGCCGCATGATCTCCAAGAACAGGTCCTGCTTCACCTCGAGGTACTCTGCCCAGTTCGTGGTGACCGTGAAGCAATAGAGGAAGATGTCGAGGCTGGAAGGACCGAAGTTGTCGAAGTTCACCAGGAAGAAGTCGCTCCTCAGCCGCTCGTCGTCCAGGATGAGCTGGCGGATCTCCTGGACGAGCTGCTCCACCTGGTCGGGACGGGTCGAGTAGGTAACGCCGATCGTCGTCTTGATCCGACGCTTTCGCATCTGGGACCAGTTGTTCGTCGCGATCGTCGTGAAGTTGGCGTTGGGAACGGTGATCAGGCTGTCCGAGAACGTGCGGACCCGGGTGGTGCGCAGCCCGACCTCCTCCACGGTCCCCTCGATCGACCCGGTCTCGATCCAGTCGCCGATCTGGAACGGCTTGTCGAGGAAGATCACGAACGAACCGAAGAGGTTGGCCACGGTATCCTTGGAGGCCATGGCGAGGGCCACACCGCCGATGCCGAGCCCGGCGAGCAGACTGGCGACCGAGTAGCCGAGGTTCTGCAGCACCAGGACGACGCCGATGACCAGGAGGAACACCCGCGCGCTTCGCCGCACGATCGGCACGAGCTGGTCGTCGAGCCGGGTGTCGGTACTCTGCGCCCGCTTCTGCCAGAGTCCGGTGAGCCCGTCCGAGAGGCGGATGGAGAACCAGACCCCCAGCACCACGCTGGTCGCGGTGGCGATCGCCCTGGCGTAGTGGTCGATGTCCACCGGCTCCTTCGGGAGCGGCAGGATCAGCACCGCCAGGAACACGCCGGCGACCATGGCGGCCCACTCCAAAGGCCGGACCAGCGCGTCGAGCACCACTTCGTCCAGCGGCAGGGTGGTCCGCTCGCTGGCCCGGAGCAGGCGCCGAAAGACCGTCGTGACGATCCGCTTTCCGACGAAGCCGCCGAGCACGGCGAGGAACGAGGCCCCATAGACCCACAGATCGATGCCGAGGAGCGGGTAGGTGACGATGCGGGTCCAGAGGTCCATCGGGTGTCCTCCTCCTGGGCCGACCCCTACGGACGGTGCCTGTCAAGGCACGAGGGCGGCCATCGCGCCGCGGCGCGAGGGGTGTGTGGTTCGATCGGCATCGAACAGGCCTTAGGGAGCGTGCTCCCTACCCATGGTCGGTTGGCGGGGCAACCGCAGAGGAACGTCCTACGGGCGTCTTCCTGCGTGCGAAAGCCGGTTCGGGTCAACAGGCCGCGTGCCGGGACGAGCGTGCGAACGAAGCGGGCCCGCGCGTCAGCGGACATCGATCCGGATCGTCCGCTGGCGGCGGCGCCGGGTCAGCCGAATCTCCACCGAGGAGGCGCCCGAGGAGGCGCGGAAGGCCTCCAGGACCTGGTCCTGGCTGAGGAGCGTCCTCCCGTTGACGGAGTGCAGCACGTCTCGGTTGCGCAGGCCGACCTTGTAGCCCAGGGAGCTCCGACGGATTCCCGTAAGCCGGACTCCGTCCCCCTCTCCGGCAGAACTCCGGTGGGGGGTGGCCCGCCCCAGTTCGGCCAACGCGCCGGGTTCCTCTGCCAGGGCGTCCAGCACCTCACGAGCAACCGCGAAGTGGTTGCTCGACAGCCTCTCGACGCCATCGTCCACGTTCACGACGGACGTCGGGTCGATAGGCGCTGCGCCCTGTTCCTCGGGCGACCAGAGGAGCAGCACTTCTTGCTGCCCGTCGGATCGCTCCAGGGTGACCTGGCCCGGTTCGATGGCAACGATGGTGGCATCGTCCGCCAGTGCGTCGCCCACCCCGTAGCCCGTGGCATCCTCCACGATGGTGGTCCGTACCGTGCGGCGGCGCTTGCCGAGGTTCAACCGGACGCTCCTGGACTGGGGCGTGCCGATGAGGGCCGAACTGTACTCGGGCGGATCGGTGACCGCCGTGCCCACCAGGACCAGGTCCAACGTCGTCCGGCGTATACCCTCCGAATCTACGCCTCCACCGCCCACCTTGCTGGAGTCGAAGAGGCTGCGCTCCAGGATGGGCCCCGCGTACTCGGCCAGCGGCCTCGGGGGAGGCGGCGGCGGATCCCCTGTGTGCGCCTCCGCGCATGCGGTGCCGTCCGGGTCGGACGGATCGAGGATCGCCTCGAGGACGGTCCCCACGCTCCAGGACGCGAGCACAGCGAGCGGCGTGACCCACGCGAGGGCGGGGAAGACCTTCCGCAGCAGCGTTCGGGTGTATCGATTCCTGGCGGCGGAGAAGCAGATGGTTCCTGTCCGAATCGTTCATTCTCGAAACTACCTTCCTGGGTCGTCGTCCGCAAGGGGCACCAGGTCCCCCCGAGTTGAGCCAGCCGGGGCAGCAGGTCCCCCCGAGTTGAGCCAGCTGGGGTGGCAGGTCCCCCCGAGTTGAGCCAGCTGGGGTGGCAGGTCCCCCCGAGTTGAGCCACCAGGGGCACCAGGTCCCCCCGAGTTGAGCCAGTTCGAACGGATTCTGGCTCAACAGAGGGGGACCTGGTCGGTCGCCTGGCTCAACAGAGGGGGACCTGGTCGGTCGCCTGGCTCAACAGAGGGGGA
>JAFGLY010000216.1 GCA_016927815.1 Deltaproteobacteria bacterium
GCGATTCGGGGCACGTGACGGGTCACCCGGCACCTTCGGTGTCCCCCTCTCCCAGCAGGAGAAGCCACCCAGGACGGCATCTGTACGAGCCTGTTGTCGAGGTTGATCGAGAGGCACTGCCCCATCGTGGTCCTCGTCTTGGGCGACGGCCCGGACGTACGGCTCGAACGGGCCCTGGCGAGCGGCGCGGCCTCGTCAGGGTCGGGCGATCCAGGCGATCGCGGTCGGCGCGAGGCTGCGGCGGTCGCCGCTCCAGACGACGAACGGCCCCCCGTAAACGAGGTTCTGCTCGTAGACGTCGGCGCGGCCCTCGGTGACCGCGGCTGGCACCGGGTCCAGCGGGCCGTCCACACCGAGCCGGATGGACAGCGTCCGGTCCGCCGAACGACCGGAGGCCTCCACGACCGGGATCCTCAGGCCGTCGGTGGGACGCAGGCGCTCCCGGCCGAGCAGGCGACCCAGCACCCCCTGACCGTGCCGGAGTGCCCGGGCCACCCGCGCTCCCGCCTCGGAGAGCGTCGTCGCGCCGTCCACGCGGGCGATGGCGAGGCGTGCGGTGCCCGGTTCGGGAAGCAGTTCGACCACGCAGTCTCCGGCGTCCCGGTACCGGAGGACGCGGACCTGTGCTGCGAGGCGGGCTCGCCGGGTCGGGTCGAGCCCGTTCCAGATCCCGAAACACGGCACCACCGCGCCGTCGAACCACGCTCCCCGGGGATCCCTTGGGAACGGCACGGCGAACCGCGGGTCGACCCGAACATCTTCTCCGCACCAGGCCACGGAGGAACCTTGCAGGTCGAGGGGGGTATCCGGTCGGTTCACCAGCACGAGGTCCACGGCGTGCCTCCGGGGCCGCCCGGGTCCGGGCGGATCCGCGTTCTCCGAGCGTAAGGCGGGGACGCGGCTCGGGGTAGAATGTCGGCTCCCCCCAGCGCCCTGCCGATGCACCGCCTGCCCGCCCTCTCCGACCGGGCCCTCGCCTTCCTCCGAGGCGCGGGTGCCCAGCGCGCCTCCAGCCCCGATCCGTCCAGGGCCCTCGAAGCCGTGGCCGCCCAGGGGCTGCCGGTGTCCTGCGCGCTCCGGTCCTTCGAAGAGCAGTTCGGAGGCCTGGCGTTCACGTGTGGACGCCGGTCGATCCTGCTCGGCGTCGGCGCCATGTCCGCCGAGGACCCGGACCTCCGGACGGCTCCGGACGACGACCGCGTGTTCGTCGGCCGGGAGGACGAGTGGACCGACCTCTCCATGAGCCCCGATGGACGCCTCTGGTCGCACGGACCGGACGGCGCGCCCTGGCCGCTGGCGGGATCGGCCGCCCGGTACGTCGAGCACCTGGCGCTCCTCGCAACCGTCGAGTCGCTCCTGCCGGATCCGTTCCTGACCGCGCTCCCTCCGGAGGGTCCCTCGCTCGCGGGCGTGCTCGGGTGGACCCTGGACGCGGGCTCGGACGACCACCTGGCCGCCTGGAGCGGGGCTCCGGGGTGGTTGATCCAACGAGGCCGCGGGCACCCCTATGCCACGGGGTACGCAGAGCTCCGCTGCGGGAGCCTCGAGGCCGCCGCCGAGATCCTGGTCCACCTGCACCGGGCGCTGCCCGGACTGGGGGTTGCCGTCACCGGGTGGGTGGGGCGGACCGAGCAGCAGACCGGGCACGAGGGCTGGGGCCGGGTGGGCGTCGAGGTGCCGGAGTTCGAGTCCTGGGCCGAGGAGCCCGGCGCCCTCGTCTTCGACTACCTGGGCGAAGGGCTCGGGTTCCTCGGGCAGCCCGACCGGCCGGGCACGGTGTGGCTGCTCCCGGTGCGGGAGGGATGGCGCCTGGAGCAGGTGGTCCTCGCGGGTCCCGAGGCCTCGGACGGCGTGATCCGCTGGGACTCCCACGACGCCCGGCGCTCTCTCACGCGGCTCTTCCTTCCGGCGCACCCACCCTCCGGGTCCCCCGGGCCGTGGGTGCCTCCCCGGGCACCCTTCGAGGGGACCTGACGGTCCGAGCAGGCCTCGAGGGGTCTACTCCCGCTCGGTGCCCTCCAGAACCGGCGGCAGCATCCGGTTGAGACGGGCGGGCGGCCCGATCCCCGCGTGCCGGAACGCCTCGCAGACCCGCTCGCTCACGTCGGTTTCGAACACCTTCTCGAACCGGACGTCGAGCACGTAGGCCTTGGCGCGCAGCCGCCACGCGAAGTACCCGTCCTCGAGGATCTGGCTGACCAGCACCTCCCAGGGCTTCTCGAGGAAGACGTAGCGGCTCCCCGTCAGGGCTTCGCCCACCAGGCGCCGGGCCAGGGCGAGGTCCTGGTCGATGCCCACGTGGAAGTCCATCTGCACGAGCATGTCGAGGGCGCCCCAGTTCCCGGACGACACCATGTCGGTCAGGAACTTGTTGTTGGGGATGGTCACCACGTTGTCGTCGAGCGTGACCAGCCGCACGGAGCGCAGGCCGATGGAGGAGATCTCTCCGTACACCCCCCCGAACGTGACGCGGTCGCCCACCTGGAAGGGGCGATCCACCAGGATGATGACCCCGGCCACGATGGAGGCTGCGAGGTCCTTCACGGCGAACCCGACGGTGATCGCCACGGTTCCGGTCAACGCCAGCACGACCTCGTCCGTCAGGCGCATCGCGAACGAGACGGCCGCCACGATGCCCACCAGGTAGACCAGGAACCGCAGCACCGTGCTCACCTGGTTGAGCAGCAGTCGGCGGTCGGTGAAGCGGTCGCCCAGTCGCACGAAGACCTTGGAGACGATCCGGGCCGCGATCCAGGCCACGACCAGCGCCAAGACGGCAAAAGGCAGGCCCGTCACGCGTACGATGTCGAAGAACCCGAGTCCTTCAGGAACGGCGATCGCTGCGTCCAAGACGCCTCCTCATGCACTCTCGACGAGGTGCTTCCGCGCGAGGTACCGGTAGACCGCCGCGATCCAAGGCACGGCGATGCGGAGCGCTTCGGGCTCGTCCGGTTCGGGTTCCAGCACACCGACATCGGCCAGGTGGCCCAACGTGCGCTCGGTGGCGACGCGAGGCAGCCTGAGGACGCGAGCGGCGGTGGTCGGATCGAGCCCACCGTGCCAGGCCACGGCCGCGAGCGCGAAGGCGCCGATGTCCGTGAGCGCTTCGAGCACGCCGAGGTCGGGTTCCTGGAAAAGCCTCAGCTCGAGACGCCTCCCCTCGCAGGGTACCAGGGCGAGCCGCCAGGCGTGGAGTGCCACGGCCGGCGATCCGTTCGCGTGATCCCACACGAGGCGCAAGAACTCCGCCCGGGAGGCCACGAACCGCTGGGTACCCGCCAGTGGCCGGTCGTAGGTCACCTCGTAGCCGCACGCGCGGACCCGCAACTCCAGGAGCTCGGCGATCTCCTCCTCCGTCCAGGGCTTCAGACGGACCACCTCGGAGAACGGCCAGTCGGCGCGGCCCGCCCAGGCACCGTACCGGGCCAGGGGGGCGCACGCGGTGGCCATCCACAGGACCGCCGGCCCGGAGTGGTGGACGACGGCCGCGAGGCCCCGCCACGCGTCGGCAGCGCCGTCCCCTCGCAGCACGAACCGATCGAACCCGTCCAGGAGCAGCGCCTGGGGCGGGCCCGCGCTCAGGTGAGCCGCCACGGCCTCCGGCGATCCTTCCTCGGGCAGGCCCAGGGCCGTGGAGAGCCAGCTCACGGCGTCCCGGGCGGAATGCAGGCGTCTGGGCGGAGTGAGGAACTGGGCGGATCCGTCCCCTATCCGACGCGCCACGGCTCGGAGCCAGGACGTGCGGCCACTTCCGGGCAGTCCCGCCGCCAGGAGGGTGGCCCGCCCTCCCTTACGCCAGCAATCCACGGCCGCGTCGACCCGGTCGCGGCCGGGCAGACGATCCACCCGCCAGGGCGCCTCGTCCACGGGACCCGGCTGGAACGCGCCAGCCAGGTCCGGCGGAAGGGTGGAGGGGCTGGCCGCGCCCACGTCGGCCGTGCGCCGGGCCTTGTGCCGGAACAGGAGGGCCATGAGTCGGCGAGACTGCTCGAACCCCATGGCGAACCGTCGGCCGGCGGCCGCCACCGTGGAGGCGCCCACGGCAGCCACCGCCACCAGCGCCACCAGGGCCCCCACCGCGCGATCCCGGGAGGCGCGTACGGCATTCGCGAACCGCCCTTGGGGCCAGCTCGCGAGGTAGGCGTCCGCGATGGCGGATCGCCATCGGGCCATCTCGCGCCAGACCAGGAGGAACGCCAGGATGCCGAGCACCCGGTTGGCCAGCCCCAGCAGCATGCCGGTCCCGAATGCGGTCTCGCACGCGCGGAAGAGGATGATCCAGACCAGGACGAGGATGCCCAGCCGACGCATGGATCCGAGCAGGCGTTCGCCCCACTGGGGCGAGGTCGCCCCGCTGCGCGCCACGGCAGCCCACACGACCCCGCGGTGGGCGAGGTCCAGCACGAGACGAAACACGGCCACGGCCCAGCAGACCTCGTACAGGAACGCGAGGACGGGGTTCTCCAGGGCATCGGCCAGCACCCAGCCCACGAGCGCCACGACCACCACGACGAGGAGCTTGCTGAAGACACCCCGGATCGCCTCGAGGACGGCCCGGCCGATCCGGACGACCACCGGGTTCCAGGAGGTGGTGAGGAGCGCATCCGACAGGCGCTGCAGCCACCCGGGTCCGCGTCGCGCACCCACCACGCCCACGCCTACCAGTACCCCGAGCCACACCAGCCCCCAGACTCCGGTGAGGAGGGTGCCGACGTCCAGGAGTGTCTCGCCGGGGTGCGCCCGGAACTCCGAGAAGCGCGCACCGGCCCAGCGACCGCGCATGCCGAGGCGCCTGGCCTCGATCCCGATCTCCTCCGCGCCTTGAGCCAGGATGCGGGTCCGCTGGCGGCGGGCCTCCATGGGGAGCTTCCCCAAGAGGCCGACCCGCAGGCGGTTGAGCCGTTCCTCCAGCTCGGCCGCGGCACGAGCCCGAGCGAAGGCCGCCTCCCGCTCGCGGATCGCCAGGTCGGCCGCCTCCTGCTCCAGCTTCCTGGCTTCCTCGCGGAGCGCTTCCCGATCGCTCTCGGGCACCAGTTCGTTGGCGAGCAGAGCCGGGTCGGGGGCATAGGAGGGGGGACGCGCCAGGCCCTCCAGGTCGGCGAGAGCAGCCGTCAGGGTGTCCCGTGCCCGCTCCGCCGCGGCGTCCACCTCCGTGAGGAGGCCCTTGACCGCCGGGCGGCCGACCTGGACCTGGTTCGCACGCGTCTCCAAGGCGAACGCTTCGTCCAGGCGGGCCGTGCCTTCCGCGATGGCGCCGGCGTCTCGCGAGGCGATCTCTCCCCTGCGCGTGGCGATCTCGGCCCGAATGCGCTCCAGGCGGGCGCGCTCGGTCGAGAGATCCCGCATCGCCTGGTCTCCGGCCATGCGGGCCTCGGCCAGTGCGCGCTCCTGGGCCTCCCGCGCGGCCTCGACCTCGGTCTCGGCCGTGAGGCGGGCCTGCTCGGCCGCCTCGACCTCCTGGCGGGCCAGGCGTCGTGCCAGGTCGGCCTCCTCCAGGCGACGCCGGGCCTCCTCGGGCTGGTCGAGCCAGGACAGGCGGGCCTCGGTGAGCGCCAGGCGGGCCTGGGTCCGTCGAACCGCATCCGGAGGCGCACCGGCCGCCTCCGCCCGCAGTGCGTCCGCCTCGACCCGCAACTCCTCCCGGCGGCGCGCGATCGCATCCTCGTCACCCAGGTCCACCACGAAGAGCTCTTCCAGCGAGAAGGCATCCGGGAGCGTGCCCTGGAGGAGCCCTCGCACGGCGGCGGCCATGGCCTGCACGTCCGCGGCTGCGCCTTCCGCTGGAGCGGGTGCTTCGACCACGGAGCCGTCCGCCACGGGCGCGGCGTCCACGGTGGGCCCGTCCCGATCCTCCTGACCGTAGGCTGGCGTCCGGGCGACGAGCAGTAGGACCAGGCCGAAGATCCGAGGCACCGTGGCGTCTCCGGGTCGGGCGAGCCCCACAGCCTACCACGTTCCCGGCCAGAGGCGGGCCCGAGCCCGCCGGGTCAGTGCGCCTGGGCCCCCACGGCCACCCGGGTCCAGGGCACCACCTCCACCGGCCCGAGGGTCTCGAGCGGTTTCGCGAGTTCTGCGCCGGCCACGACGGCCACCAGGTGTCGCCTGGCGGTGAGGCGCTCGGCCAGCGCCCGGTTCACCTCGGCGCGGTCGAGGCGCCGGAGGCGTTCGACGTCCGCGAGCACGTCGAATCCCGTCAGGGCCCGATCCACGGCCAGCCCCACGCGGCGGCTCACGGTCTCCTGGAGAAACGGCGCACCCCGGACCAGGATGGCGCGCGCCTGGTCGCACTCGGCCTCGGTGACCCCGTCGCGACGGGCAGCCTCCACCAGGTCGAGGACGAGCCGGATCGCGTCCAGCGCCTGGTGCGTGTCGGGCGAGATCCACCACCGCCAGGCCCCACCCGCACGGCGGGGGCTGTCCCAGGCGTAGGCTCCGTAGGACCACCCCCGCGCTTCTCGGACCTCCTTCATCAGGCGCCCCGAGAAGGAGCCGCCTCCCAGGACCTCGGTGCCCAGTCTCAAGGCCAGGCGCCAGGGATCCCCCCACGCGCTCCCGGGCAGGCCGCCCATGACCTGGGCTTGCGTGCGATCGGGCTTGTCCACGAGGACCAGTCGGATCCCGGGCGACAGCGCGACAACCGACACGAGGGGCTTCCGCGCGGCCTGCCCCTGGACACCGGCGAGCAGGCGCTCGAGGCGCCCCTCGATGCCGGCGCCGAACGCGCCCGACACGCCGACCACGGCCCCTTCGGACCTGACGTACTGGGCGTGGAACGCCGCGCAGTCGGCGGGTTCGATGCCCCGGATGCCGGCCTCGGTCCCCACGGGTCCGGCGGCATAGGGATGGCCGGGGCCGTACAGGGCGTCCTCGAAGGCGATCCCCACGAGGTCGGCGTCGTCCTCGCGGATCGCCCGGAAGCCGTCGAGGGCCTCGTCCTTCAAGCGTTCGATCTCTTCCTCGCAAAACGCGGGATCCGCGAGCGCTTCGGCCACCAGGTCGCAGAACGCCGGAAAGGCCCCGGAGGGGCAGGATCCGTCGAACGCGAGGGTGTCGCGGTCCACGCTCACGCCCAGGCGGGCACCCAGGCTTTCGAGGGCCTCCTCGAACGCCTCGCGCGGTCGACCTCGGGTCCCCTTGAGGACGGCGTGGGTCGCGAAGGCCGCGAGCCCCGACCGCTCGGGCGGATCCGAGGCGCTCCCCACGGGGAAGGCCAGCCTCAGGTGCACGACGGGCAGGGCGTCGTCCCAGCCCAGCACGGCCGTGGCCCCTCCCAGGGGCTTCAGGACCACCTCGCCGCGTCCCAGACCGGGGCGTCGCACGCGTCGGTCGGACACGGGGGCGATCCCCGAGGGGCGAGGCACCCGGCGGAGCTTCGGGCTGACGGCTTCCCCGTCCGGTGCCCGGCCCCCGACCGCGGATCGGCGAGCCGGTACGCAGTACCGGCCACAGACCCGGGCCACGTCGTCCACTCCGACACGTGCGACGGCTGCCAGGGCGTCGAGGCCGTGGGCCCAGCTCCCGGCCACCACCTGGTAGAGCCCGAGAAAGTCGGCCTTTCCAAAGGCACTCTCCAGGGGGGGCCAGGTGCGGGCCTGGACCTGGCGAACGGCTCGGGCCACCTCGCCGGAGGTGACCTCGCCCGCGGCGATGCGAGACAACTCGTCCTCCACGGCCTCCAGGAGGATCTCGGCCGAGACCCCCGGTCGCGCCGAGGCGTCGAGCTCCATCAAGGCCTCCTCCCGAAAGGGGGGCAGGCCCGTGGAGACGCTTCCCGCGAGGCCCCCGTCCACGAGACGACGTCCGAGACGGCCACAGCGTCCTGCGGTCAGCAAGGCGTCGAGCACCTGGAGCGCGGGGACGTCGGGATGATCCATGCCGGGTGTCCGCCACCCAACGAGAAGGCGATCCGTGGTGACCGGCAGATCGATCACCTCGAAGCGGGGCGCCTCCTGGACCGGCTCGGGGGGCAGCGCGGGGAGGACCGCCCCCGAAGGCTCGTGGTCGCCGAACCATCGCTCGAGGAGATCGCGAGCGGCGTCCAGCCCGAGGTCGCCCACGAGGACCACCACGGCCTGGTCGGGCGCGTACCAACGGTCGTAGAAGGCCCTGCAGTCCTCGACGGTGAGCGCGGCCACGTCCGCGGCGTGCCCGATGGTGGGCCGGCCGTACGGATGGACGCGGAACGCCAGCGCGTGCAGGCGCTCGGACAGGAGCCCATCCGGGTCGTTGTCCACGCGGAGGCTGCGCTCGTTGAGCACCACCTCCCGCTCGCGGCGGAAGGGCTCCTCCTCCACCAGCAGGCGCCGCATCCGGCTGGCTTCGAGCCGGGCCACGGTCTCCACCTCGCTGGCCGGCACGGCCACGGTGTACACGGTCTCGTCCAACCACGTCCAGGCGTTGAGGCCTCGCGCGCCCAGACCCTCGAGGATCTCCGAGTAGCGCCCATCCGGGTAGTCTCGGGTGGCCTTGAACATCATGTGCTCGAACAGGTGGGCGAGCCCGGTGCGCCCGGGTTCCTCGAGGGCGCTGCCCACCCGGTACCAGGTCTGCCACGCCACCACGGGCGCCTGGGGATCCTCCACCACCAGGGCCGCGAGGCCGTTGGCCAGGTGAAAGGACCGGACCTCGAGGGTGCCGGTGAACCGGCGGCGTGCACCGCGACGAACCGAAGGGGACACGGGGTGCGGATCCATCGAGGCCTCCCAGCCGGGGCCGCGGCGCCCGCGCCAGGGCGGCACGCGAGCCCAGCGTCCCAGCGCCCTAACACCCGCCGGCCGGACAGGTGCGGTACCATGGCCCTGCCCCACCTCCCTGGAGGTGCCCGTGACCCTGATGCCCCTCGCGACCCTGGTACTGCTCGCCGGATGCCCCTCCGGCGATCCCCTTCACAACGCCGACGCCCGCTACGTCGAGATCCTGGCCCGCTATCACACCGCAGACCGGGATCTCGCCCGCAACGTCCGCAACCGGGATGCCCGCCGCCGCATGAAGGACGCGGAGGCGGACCTGGTGGCGTTCTTCCAGGATCCGGATCTGACCGCAGCGGTGACCGAGGCACGGCAGGCCACGGAGGGCTCGTCGCTCCGTGTCCGCGGGGACGCCTGGTGGCGCGAGATCGTGTTCCGGCGCTCCTGGACCCCGGAGGAGAAGGAGCGGGAGAGCGACCTCCTCGCCCGCGTGGATGCGCAGGCCGCGGTGGAGGCGACCTGGAGCCCGCCCAACTCCAGCCGACGGGTCCCGTTGGCCGGCTACTGGGAGGAGGTGTCCGAGGCCGCCGACGACCTCCCGGCCCCGGTTCGGGCCGACCTCGCCGCCACGTTCCTGGACGCCCACATGGCGCTGGTGGGCGAGGATCTACAGGAGCTCGTCCGTCTGCGGAACCGGATCGCCCGGCGGGAGCATTACCCTTCTTACTGGGAGTTCGCGCTCTACCACGAGGGTCTCGAACCGCGAGACGTGGACACCCTCCTCTCGGAGCTCAAGCCCGTGGTGTGCCCCGTGAACGAGGCCACCGAGGCCATCGAGGCCACGGAGGCCACTCGGCTGGGTCTGCCGCACGACTGGGTCCATTCCCCCTTCCTGCGACGCTCGTCCGGCCTCCAATCCGGACGTGAGGAGGCCGAGGCCTGGTTCGACGCCGACCACGCCGAAGACCGAATCCTCACGAGCCTGCGGGAGATGGGCATCGACCTTGCGGGCTGGCAGGTCTACATCGAGCCCGCGCGCTATGCGCGCAAGGGCGCCTACTCCTTTCCCATCCGACCTCCCGAACGCATCGCCTTCGTGATGGCCGCCGATCGCCGGTACGACCTCTGGCAGTACGAGGCGCTCGTCCACGAGGCCGCGCACGCCTTCCGCTGGCGCACACTGGTGCCGGAGGCACTGGCCAGCCCGGTGCTCTGGGATCCCCCCAACGCCTACTCGGAGGGCTTTGCCCAGATCTTCGACCGGATCCTGCTCTCCCCCGCATGGGTCGCCCGGTACATCCCCGATCTTCCCGCCGACGTGCGCGACGCCCTCGCGACGTGGCGCTTTCGCTCCATGGCCCGCGACATCACCGAAGCCATCGTGGACACCCTGGTGGAGCGAAGGGTCTACGCCGATCCCGACGACCTGGATGCCCTGGTGCGGGCCTGCCAGGAGATCGGGGCCGAGTGGCATTTCGGGTCGCCCGGAGCGACCCGCACGGGCGCGCCCTGGTGCGAAGCCCTGGCCACCCCTCTCATCTGGCACTACCCCGCCTACGTCCAGAACTTCGTGTTCTCGTACGTCACCGAGGCCCAGCTCTACGAGGCCCTCGTCACGGCGGTAGGCGAACCGGTGGGCAACCCGAGCACGGGACCCTGGCTGAAGGCGCTCGTCAAGGACGGTGGTACGACGCCCCTCGCGGATCGCATCGCCGAAGTCGCTCCGGATCCCGACCGGACGGCGGCTCTCCGGCGTTACCTCCAGGTACCCGAGGCGACCCCTCCCCGGAGCAGGCTGTAGACCGTAGGCTGTAGGTTCGAGGGAGAAGGAGCCGCACCTTCCGCAGGGTACGCAGGATGCCGGCGAGGACCTCCCCCGCCTCGATGCGCCCAGCCGAGGCGAAGGCGACGTCGAGGAAGTGCAGGTCTTCGGCTCCGGAGCTGCGGGCGCCCCCTTCGACGAGGTTCGAGGGGGTCGACACCGCCCCGCGTCGGAGCTGGGCGGTCAGGCCGAACCTCTCGTGGCGGGGGAAGCGGCGCGTGTGCTCGTACCCCGCGAGGGCCAAGCGGTCTGCCCGTTCAAAGGCTCGCAACTTCGTGTAGGCGCACGGCGTTCCGTACCGGGAGAGCCTCGCCCCAACAGCCTACAGCCTCCCAGCCCAGGCCTATTCCATGCGGAGCAGGTGGCGAACCTTGCTGAGGAGTTCGGAGGCCTCGATGGGCTTGTCCACGAGGTCGCTGACCGGAAGGCTGCTGATGTCGAAGACCTTTGCGGAGGCATCCGCAATGGCGGAGAGCATCAGGATGGGGACGTCCGGGAGGAGCCCGTGGAGTCTGCGGGCGAGGTGGAACCCCGAGTCCACCTCCTCCATCATGACGTCCACGACGATCAGGTCCGGCTCCTCCTTCTGGGCGACCTCCCAGCCGTCGCTGGCGGAGTAGGCGGACACCACGCGGAAGCCGGCGTGGGTCAGCACCGTCTCGCAGAACAGGATGATGTTGGGGTCGTCGTCGATCACGAGGATGGTACGTTCAGGGTCCATGAGGTCTCCCGCGTCGGGTGCAGGAGTCCTATCCCGGCCCCGGGGGGCCTTGTCGAGGCGATCCGGCTGCGCCATGCGCTCGGCCAGCAGGAATGGGCTTCCCCTCCGCACCCTCGTTAGATACCTCCAGTCCTTCCCGGACTGCCGCCCCTCGCGAAGCGCCATGCCCGACCGGAAAGCACCGAAACATCCCTCCACAAGTGGCTTTCTCGGAGTGCCGCCTCGCGAGGGAGATTCCGAGGACCGTAGCGTCGGGGATCAACGATCCGAGTTGATGCGGCTGGCCGTCATCGTGGCCCACCAGCTCAAGTCGCCCATGGCGTCGGTCCAGTCCATCCACAACCTCCTGCTCGGGGGCTTCGTGGGGCCCGTCACCCCCAAGCAGAAGGATCTCCTCGAGCGGGCCAACGCGTCTTGCGCCCGGGGCGCTCTGTTGATCGCCGACCTGTTGAGGTTGCGAACCCTCGACGGGTTCTCGCAGGACGACCTCGTCCCGTACAACCTGGCCTCTGTCCTCCGAAACGTCCTGGACCGCGTCCGGCCGCTGGCCGAGGCCCGCAAGATCCACCTCGTGGACCGGGTGACGCTGGACGATCCCGAGCTGTGCTGGGTCCTCGCGGACCCAGCCACCATCGGTGAGATCTTCTACGTCGTCCTCGAGAACGCGGTCAAGTACACGCCCCCCGACGGGCGCGTGGACGCGGAGCTCCGGTCCGAGGAGACCCCGGCTCCCGAAGGAGGAACGCAGCTTCAGTACGTCGTCGAGGTCGTGGACACGGGCATCGGCATCCCCAGCGAGGCCCTCCCCCACCTGTTCATGGACTTCTACCGGGCCCCCAACGCCAAGGCCCAGAGCCAGGACGGAACGGGCCTGGGCCTCGCGTTCGCAGGGCGAGCGGTCGCGCTCCACGGCGGGTCCATCCAGTTGACCCAGGCGGACACGGGCGGCGCACGCGCACTCGTCCGGCTTCCGGCCGCCCCTCCGTCGTCCCTGGCTCCGCACGAGGTGTCGGTCCGGAGAGGCCTGTCGCGGAGCCGGCACCCCATCTCCCAGCGCGTGGTCGTGGTCGGTGGCGTGGCGGCGGGCTCCAAGACCGCGGCCAAGGTCATGCGGCTCGACCCGGACGCCGAGGTCACCGTGCTCGAGCGCGGACGGTTCCTCTCCTACGCCGGCTGCGGACTCCCCTACTACGTCTCGGGGACCGTGCGGGATCAGGCGGCCCTGCTCTCCAGCCCCCTGGGCGACGTCCGGGACTCGGCCTTCTTCCACAACCTCAAGAACGTCACCACGTTCGACCTGATCGAGGTCACGGCCATCGATCGCGAGCAGAAGGTCGTGAGCGCCAAGAGCCACGTGGACGGCTCCGTGATGCAGCTTCGGTACGACAAGCTGGTGCTGGCCACCGGGGCCTCGGCGGTGAAGACCCCGATGCCCGGCGTGGATCTGAAGGGCATCTACACGCTGCACGGCGTGGAGGACGCCGAGGCCATCCGGTCCGAGCTCCGCACGTCCTCCGCGAAGGAGGTGCTGATCGTGGGCGGCGGCCTGCTCGGGTGCGAGATCACCGAATCCGTGGCCATGCGGGGGTCTCGCATCACGCTCTTGGAACGCGAGAGCCACATCCTGCGCATCGTGGATCCCGAGATCGCCCTCCTGGTGGAATGCCACATGCGATCCCACGGTGTCCGGGTGATGACCGACGCCGAGGTGGTCGCCTTCGAGGGCGACACCCGGGTCCGCTCGGTCACCTTGAAGAACGGACTGCGCCTGCCGTGCGACTTCGTCATCCTCGCCATGGGCGTGAAGCCCAACGTGGCTCTCGCGCAACAGGCCGGTCTGGAGATCGGCACCACCGGCGCCGTGAAGGTCGATCGGTTCCTGCGCACGTCCGACCCCGACATCTACGCGGCCGGCGACTGCGCGGAGGACTTCCACATCATCACGCAGAAGCCGGTCTGGATCCCGCTGGGTTCCACGGCGGTCAAGCAGGGCCGGGTGGCGGCCATCAACCTGTGCGGAGGCCAGGAGGCGTTCCCGGGCGTGGTGGGGACCATCGTGCTCAAGGTCTTCGACTACGCCGTCGGATGCGTGGGGCTCACCGAGCAGGATGCTCGACTCGCGGGGTTCGACCCCATCTCGGCGATCATCTCCGGGCCCGACCACGACCATTTCCTGCCCAACTCCCGGACCATCGTCCTCAGGATCGTGGCCGACCGGAAGACCCGACGGCTCCTCGGACTCCAGGGGATCGGACCCGGCGACGTGACCAAGCGCATCGATGTGGCGGCCGTGGCCCTCACCGCCGGGATGGACCTGGAGGCCTTGAGCCAGCTGGATCTCGGGTACGCGCCCCCCTACGCGCTGGCCATGGATACGCTGCTCACAGCGGCCAATGTGTTGCGGAACAAGATCGACGGCGCCTACGAGGGCATCTCCAGTCTCGAGCTGCACCGGCAGATCGCCTCGGGCCACCCTCCCCTCCTGCTCGACGTGCGCCTGCCCGCCGAGTACCGAGTCTCCCGTCTCCCGGACAGCCTGCATGTGCCGCTCGGTTCGCTGCGCGGGCGCCTGGACGAGATCCCTCGCGATCGGAACATCGTCCTCGTCGAGAAGATCGGCCTGCGCGGGTACGAGGCCTCGCTCATCCTGAGGAAGGCCGGCTTCCAGGGGGTGACGGTGCTCGATGGCGGCCTGGACGCCTGGCCGTTCGAGGTGGAGCACCTCTAGCCCGTCTGTAGGGCCAGGGAGAGGCCCTTGGCTGTCCTCCGATCCCTGCTTTCTACCTGGCTCACCGTCCTCGCACGGGCATGGCGGTACACGGCGCCCGCCCGTCCCCCGTTTGCGGCCCTGCTCGGGATCCACGCCGTATACCGCGCGATGCTCTGGGGGCGGTTCGCGCACACCGAGAGCCCGCCTTTCTCCTTCATCCTCGAGCGCGAGGGCCCATGGTCCTGCCTGGGTACAGGCCTGTACGACGCCCTCTTGTCCGCCATCCTGGCCGTCCCCCTCGGCCTCCTGGCCGCGTGGGCAGCGCGTGGGAAGGGCCGTCCAGGCGGGCTCTTGTCAGGCGCCGTCCACCTGGTGGTCCTCCTGCTCGTGGGCGCGGTGAGTGCGATCCACGCCGACATGCTCTTCGCCATGAACGCCGGCCTCGATGTGGAGGCCCTCACCGAGGCCGGCGGTACGCTCGCGCCCGGAGAACTCCTGGCGTACGGCTCGCCGAACGACCTCGTGCTCGTCGGGGTGGGGCCTTTGCTCTGGCTCCTCCTCGTGCGCCTGCCCCCCCTGGCAGGCATCGTCCGCGACGTGACCGCAGGCTGCTGGACGGTGCTCGCCCTGATCGCCTTCCTCGTCTCCCACGACTCGGTGCCCCCGCGTCGGGAGGTCGCCCACGCCCCGCTGCTCTTCACCCTGGAGTCGCTGTGGGAGGCGACCCGAACCCCGGCGTGGGCCGCCCTCGAGTTGCCCGTAGGCGAGGCCCAGCACCGGACCCTGCGCCTTGTGGACCCCCGCTTCCTCCTTCCCGACCGGATGCCTGCCGGGCCACTGGCCACCGCCGGGCCCACTCCCGGGAGCGCCGGGCCCAATGTGCTCTTCGTGGTCGGCGAGGGGGTGGGGCGGCCGTACGTGTTCGACGTGTCGCGCGGCAACGCGATCCCCATGCCCGTGCTCCGGCAGTTGGCCGATACCGGGTGGATCCTGGAGAACCACCACGCCAACGCGAACACGAGCCCGCGCTGCCTCTTCGCGCTGTTCAGCGGTCTGTACTCGGAGCAGGACACGTCCCTGTTCTGCGCCTCGGCGGACGTGGCGATTCCCTCCCTGGCCACCTTCCTGGGCCCGGCGTACGACCGCTTCCTGTTCACGCCCGGCCGCCTGAAGAGCTACTTCCCGCTCGGGTTCCTCCGCGCTTCCGGCCTCTCGGAGTTGCACGGCTTCGAGGATCTCTCCACGGGGGGCGTGCCCCGGAAGTCACGCAACGCGCTCGACGAGCGCCGGGTCGTGGATGCCTTCCTCGCACGCCTCGAGCGGGCCCCGGAGCCCTTCCTGGGCGTCTACTACTCCTACGTCCCCCACTGGCCCTACCACGACTACGGACGAACGTTTCGGATCATTCCGGACAGGAGCAGGCGCGTCCACCGGTACTGCAACGCCCTGCGCCTGCTGGACACCCAGATCGGTCGCATGGTGGAGGCGCTCCGGGCCAGGGGTGTCCTGGAGCGCACCCTCGTGGTCTTCGTGGGGGACCACGGGGAGGCCTTCGGCCAGCACCCGGGCAACCGGACGCACTCTCGCGCGTCCTACGAGGAAAACCTGCACGCTGCGGCGGTCCTCCATTTCCCGTCTCGCCTGCCGCCTTTTCGGGTGGAGGAGTTCACTACCCACGCGGACCTGCTCCCCACCATCCTCGACACCCTCGGGCTGCCCTGGGATCCGGATCGGCTCCAGGGCGAGTCGATCTTCTCGCCGTCGTTTGCACGGCGCTACGTGTTCGCGGTGGGCAACGAGCGCACCATCACCGCGATCTCGCAGGAGGGGATCAAGGTGCAGGTCTCGTACAAGACCGACAGTTGCAGGGCGTTCGACCTGGACAGCGATCCGGACGAGGAAACCCCGCTCGACTGCGGCCCGTTCACGCAGCAGCGGGATGCCCTCCTCGCGTTCAAGCGGTTCCAGACCAATGCCCTCCACGCCTACAACGAGGCCCTCCGCGCCGGCACCCCCTGGACCGGTCTGCCGCCCCTCGACGCGTCGGGGCCGTGATCCGCCTCTCGACCCGCCCCTGCCCTTCACCCGGCCTGCCGGATGTTCGAGAGCTCCGGCGGGTCACGGGGGGACGAACGCGCCTACCGGGGGCGTGCGACGGGCCGGGGCGGCCCCTCGGGAAACTCCAGGATCTCCCAGGTGACGAACAGGCGGGGAGGAGCGTCCGTGGACGGTTCGAGGGCCGTGCCGATGGCCACGTGCGTGCAGGGCTCACACAACAGGTTGGCGCGGTGACCGGGAGACAGCCACACGAGATCCGCGGCGTCCTCGGCGCTGAAGGCTGCGGCCAGATCCTCGTGATGCCGGGCGCCCGGATGGAAGGCCGCCCGGGCGCGGGCAGCGACTCCCTCGGTGAGGCTCGGCAGCGCGTGGTCCACGATCCCCGCGGCGGCCATGAGGGCGGAGTGCTCCCGGGCCAGGGGCTCGAACGCGGGAAAGCGGACGAGGGAGGGGAGCCGGGCCGTGGAGCGGCGCTCCTCGAGGGCCCGGTAGAGCGCCTCGGTGGCCTTGGTGGGGTCGGGGGTCCGGGCCGGGCCGGGCAGGGGCTCCGGCGGTGGGGGCCCGACCTCGACGAACACCTCGAACACGAAGTCCACGCGGGCTCCTCCCGGAACGGCCTCCACGACCTCCAGGCGGTGCCCGCCCGGCACGTGGAAGGCATCGACCTGGCGGGTGACGCGGTTCGCGAAGGGGAAGGAGCGGACGGGGCCCTCCGGTGACGCGACCACCAGCGAGAGGTCCGCGGCGCCCGGCACGTCCACACAGACCGGCAGGACCGCGTCCAGCCCCAGGTCCCGCGGCATGGGGTCGATCTCTCCGTAGTGTGGAGAAAACCCGAGGATCCACAGGGTCGTCCCGTCGGAGGACACCCGAGAGGCCAGGCCCACGTCGAGCGCCGCCTTGGCGCCGAAGGCCTCCTTCGCGCTCCGGACGAGCGGATCCGGGAACGCTCCCTCGTTTTCGATCACGGCGAACCGAGCGTCTCCCGGGAACCCCGCGCGGGCTGTGGCGGCGGCCAGGGCCCGCGGCGAGATCCGGCTGCCGGGGGTGTCGAAGCCGGCGGCCAACTCCCGGGCGGCGGCGAGGAGGCCTTGATCCCAGTGGGACCCGGGCAGAACCTCGAGCAGCCTGGCCCCCGACCCGGTCGTGGGCGGGCTCCACCGGTAGCGCACCTCCACGACCTCGGGACCCACGCGTGGGTGCCCATGGGGCAGACAGGCCGGAGCCAGCCCTGCCGCGAGCAGGATCCAGTTCGGCCTCACCGTGCGCCCAGCTCGACCTGGACGGCCCATCGGGTGCCGTTCGCCGTAGCGGCCACGCCCGCCAGGGCACAACGCGCGTCCGTGAGCCGCGCGCGGCTCGGAGGATCCACCAGCCAGGCGCGCACGCAGGCCTCGGGCCCTTCGCCCGGGCCCGGCGCGCAGGCCAGGGACATGCGACAGGCATCGGCCGACCCCGCGAGGGGCCCGCTCTGTGGGCCGGTCTCGGGAGCCATCCGGTCGCGGAGGTGGGCACGGGCCGCAGCCGCGAGGAGCGGATCCTCCTCGAGCGGCGCCCGGTCGAGGTGCCGGCGGGCCGCGTCGAGCAGGAGCCAGGTGTCCGCGGTGGCCTGGCTCGCGGAGGTGGGGGGGACGGGGTGCGGATCGAGAGGGGCGGACAGGGGCGGGTCCAGTTCCACGTAGACGGGGAATGCCGCCTGCACGCCCCCGGCGTCCTCCACCTGGAGCCACCAGGCACCGCCGATGTCGAACGTGAGGCCCAGACCCTCGCCCAGCGGCGCCCTCTCCAGGCCCCCGTCCGGGGCGACCAGCGTGACGGTCACGTCGGGCCCCGCGGGGCCCGGGTCGACCTTCAGGGCGAGATCGGCGCCGCGCACTGCCTGGCGGGGCACCTCGGTCAGGGCGAGCGTGTGTCGCCCCACCAGGCCCACCCAGGTATCCCCCAGGGGCCCCCGGGCACGGGCGAGGCCCAGGTCATCGCCTGGCTCGAGGGTGGTTTCGAGCGCGTTCAACACGCGATCTCCGGAGCAGCCGGCAGAGCACCGATCCACGGCCATGTCCACGATCGGGTACGGATAGCCCGCCGCCAGGGCCGCCCACCGCGCCCGCCACGGGTCGGGTGGCTCGCCATCCAGGAACGCGAGCGCAAGGCCCGACGCCGCACCGGACAGGGACTCCTCCCACGGAAGATCCCGTGCCGTCGCCGCCACGGCCGCGTCTCGCGGGACACCGTGCTGCGTACCGTACACCGAGGCGTGCGGCGCCACGAGGCGCGGAGGGGCTCCCAGGGCCTCGGGTGTGGGAGGGCCGGGTCGGGCGCAGGAGACGAGGAAGAGAAGCAGGAACGTCACGGGCCCATCGTAAGCGGACGCGACCTTCGAGGCTCCCCTGGGGTGAACGGCTCCGAAACCGGCGACAGGGCATCCAGGCGTGCCCTCGTAGCGGCTCGCCCTCGTCTTTCGAGACCGGAGCCTGCCTTGCACCCCTTCCCGGCGATCCTCTTCTTCCTCCTGCCGTCGGGAACGATCGGAACTCGGCAGGTCTCCTGGAGTTGAGCCAGCAGGGGCGGCAGGTCCCCTCGAGTTGAGCCAGTTCCGCCGAATTCTGGCTCAACAGGGGGGGACCCGGTCGTTCGGGATCGCCCGCGACCCCGGCCCCAGCGACCGTCCCTCTCGGAATCGTTCATCGCGCCGATCCTCTCACGGGCCCATCGTCATGCGGACGTGGCCTTCCGAAGGTGGCGCGCAACCCTCAAACCGGCGACATGGCATCCAGGCGTGCCCTCTCTCGCGGCTCGCCACCGAGCTTTCCAGACCGGAGCCTGCCATGCACCCCTTCCCGGCGATCCTCCTCTTCCTCGGTGCCCATGGAGGCGATCCGGAGCGCCTCGCCTCCTACGAAGCCATCCTGGCGGCACTCTCGGAGGGCCGAACGGTCCATGTGGTGCTGTACTACCCCGAGTGTAGGCTCCGGGTCGGCGATGCGGTGATGAAACCGCCCGAGTCGTCGGCGGGGCTCACCTTTGGCGCCTGGGAGGCCTTCGCCCGCGGTGCGGTCGGGAACGACCGGGCCTACCTGACGGTGTCCGAGACCCGCATGGTGGCCCACGCCCGGCGCGGCCCCGTCTGGAACTACCTGCGCCTGCGGCTCTACGACGACGGCGAGGTGGAGTTGCAGGCCAGGAACATCCTGCCCGCCGACTTCTCGGTCATCATGGACAACCTCTTCACCTGCGCGATCGACCCGGGCACGGGCAAGGGCGGTGCCTCGTTCTACACGGATTGACCCGATCCGCACGCACTCCTCGCCCAGGCCGCAGCATCTCGACCCGCCATCGCCTCGCGTGCGTGACACCCGAGGCTGCTGGCTCATCCATCCGGTTGGAGATGCCTCGACCGGTTCGCCCGCACGCCCCGGCCCCGGACCGCCGCCCTCCCGTTCCCGGCAGGGGCGTGCGGGCACGAACCCCGGTCTTCGGCTCCGCCAGAGCCCGTCCGGTTACGGTGTCCCTCCCCTGTCGGAGCGACCCCGCATGCCTCTCCTGGCCAGCCTCCTCGCCCTCTCCCTGTCCGCACCGGCTGCCGAGATCCCCGTGCCGGTGCTCCGAACCGACATCTTCACGCTGTCCAACGGCCTCCAGGTGATCCTGTCCGAGGACCACGACGTGCCGGTGGTGCACGTGGAGGTCTGGTACCACGTGGGGTCCAAGGACGAGCCGGCCGGACGCACGGGCTTCGCCCACCTCTTCGAGCACCTCATGTTCCAGGGGTCCCGGCAGCACGACCGGGACTACATCCTGTCCCTGCAGGAGATCGGGGCGGTGGTGAACGGGAGCACCAATACAGACCGGACGAACTACTACGAGCGGGTTCCGGCCGAGGAGCTGCCCCGGGCGCTCTTCGCCGAGGCCGACCGCATGGGCTGGCTCCTGATCGACGAGGCGCGTCTCGGCAACCAGCGGGACGTGGTCCGCAACGAGCGCCGCCAGAACTACGAGAACCGGCCCTACGGCGCGGTGCGTCTGGCCTTGCCCGAGCTCTTGTGGCCCGAGGGCCACCCGTACGCCCACCCGGTCATCGGGTCCCACGAGGATCTCGAGGCCGCCACGCTCTCCGACGTCCGCGACTTCTTCCGCGCCTGGTACACCCCCAACAACGCCACGCTCACGGTCGTCGGCGACTTCGATCCCGCCGAGGCCCGCACGCTGGTGGAACGGTTCTTCGGGCCGGTTCCGCGGGGACCGGATCCGCCCTCGCGGGCCGCACCACCGCCGGAGGGCGTCCGGCCCCTGCCGGCCGCCCTCTCCGGCGCCAAGGAGGTCACGCTCACGCTCCCCGTCCCGGTGCCCAAGGTCTGGATCGCGTACCTCACCCCCGCGCTCTACGCTCCGGGAGACGCCGACCTCGACCTCCTGGCAGACGTCCTCTCGGACGGGGACGACTCCCGCCTCCACACGGCCCTGGTGCGCGAGAGGAAGGTGGCGCGCGAGGTCCAGGCCATGCAGTCCTCCTCCCAGTACCAGTCCGTGTTCCTGGTGCAGGCCACGCCGTCCGAGGGGCACACCACGGCCGAGATCGTGGCGGCCGTGGACACGGTGCTGGCCGACTTGAGCGCCCACCCGCCCACCGAGGAGGAGATCGAGGCCGCCCGAGCGGGGGCCGTGCGGCACATCCTGGAGGGCCTGGGCACGGTGGCCGGCAAGAGCCGCGCCCTCCAGTCCTACAACCACTTCCTCGGCGAACCCGAAGCGCTCGACCGGGACCTGGAGCGGTACCGCACCGCGACCCTGGCCTCGGTCCGGAAGGCGCTGCAAACCTGGCTGCCGCCCGATCGCCGCCTCGTGATCCATGTCCAGCCCCAGCAGGTGACGCCATGACCGCACGCCTCGCCACCGGGCTCGCCCTGCTCATGGCCGGATGCGCCCACCCGGTGCCGCCCGACGCCGCCGTCTCGCTGCCCGATCCTCTGCCCCCCCGGCCGTTCCGTCTCCCCGAGATCCATGAAGGCCGGCTCTCCAACGGCCTTCCGGTGATCGTGGTGGAACAGCACGAGACCCCCATGATCTGGGTCCAGGTGTCCTTTTCCACCGGCGGGTGGGCGGATCCGCCGGGCCTGGAAGGCCTGGCCTCGGTCACACTCGACATGATGGACGAGGGGGCCGGCAGCCTCGACGCCGTGGGCCTCTCCCGTTCACTCGACCGGATGGCGTCCACGCTGTCCGCCCGGGCTGGCCTGGACAGCGCCGCGGTGACGGCCTCCTGCCTGGCCTGGAACCTGGCGCCCACCCTGGATCTCGTGGCCCTCGTGCTCCGGCAGCCCACCTTCGCCCCGGCCGAGTGGGGCCTCCTACGGAGCCGTCGCCTCGAGGAACTCAAGGAGGCCGACGATCAGCCCGAGGTCATCGCCACGCGGGTCCTGGATCGCGTGCTCTACGGCGACGCCTACGCGGGCCGGAGGGCCGAGGAGGCCTCCTACGGCCGCATGGGCCCCGCCGACATGCGCGCCTTCGCCACCGCCCACCTCCACGCGGGCAACGCGCTGGTGGAGGTCGGCGGCGACACCACGCTCGAGGCGGTGCTGCCGCTCCTCGAGGCCCGGCTGGGCACCTGGCAGGTCCTGCCTCCGGATCCCGACCCCACCCCCACCGTCCATCCACCCACGTCCGTGACCCTCCACGTGGTGGATCGGCCCGACGCCCCCCAGTCCGTGGTCCGCGCGGGCCGCTTCGCCGGCCAGCGCACCGATCCGGATCACTGGGCGTTCACCCTCGTCAACCAGGCTCTAGGCGGCCAATTCGCGAGCCGCATCAACATGAACCTGCGCGAGGACAAGGGCTGGACCTACGGCGCCCGCTCCTCCACCCTGGTCTCGTTCGCGCCCGTGGAGTGGGTGGCCTCCACCTCGGTGGCCCGCGACGTCACTGCGGACACGGTCCGGGAGATCGTGGGCGAGGTGCAGGGCCTCCTGGGCGACCGGCCGCTCACCGAAGACGAACTCGAGTTCGCCCGGCGCTCCTTCGTGGGCGGCTGGCCCGCCCGCTTCGAGGAGCCGGGCACCCTGCTGGCACAGGTGGAGGAGATCCGCCGCTACGGGCTGCCTTCCACCTGGGTGGAGGACACCCTACCGGGAATCCGCGCCGTCACGCTGGCGTCCGCCGACGCCGCGGCCCGACGTCGCCTCTCCGCAGACGAACTCGTCGTGGTCGTGGTGGGCGACATGGTTCGGATCCGCCCCTCGCTCGACGCCCTGGGCTGGCCCGTGACCGTCCACGACCGCCGCGGCCGGGCTGTGGAGGGGACACCCTAGCCGGGGTCCGCGCCTCAGGCCTCCGCCACCGGCCCTCGGGAGGCCTGGAGCTGGGCCTCCGTGACGAGGAACTCCACGCGGCCGGACCCTTCCGGCACGTGGACGTCGGCGGCGAATCGCTGGCCGCTGAACGCGCCCATGGTGACGGCGTCCGAGGTGACCCGGACCTCGCCGCGGCAGCAGGGCCAGTCGAAGGGAATCGAAGCACTGTCCTCGAAGAAGGCGCGGACCGCGAGTTCCACGAGGCCCAGGCGTTGATCGTCCGTGAGGCGGAGCGGGCAGTGCAGGAACACGAAGCCCCACCGAAGGGGCAGGAAGGACGGGGCGCCGAGGGCGGGTACGGCCATGTCGTCAGGGTATCCGCAGATTCGTCGGATCACCACGGCCCTCCCCGCTGCGTCGGACCCACGCGGCAAGTCGGCGAAACGGCCGCAGGCAGGCCTCCCGGTGGGCCGCCTCGAAGCGTTCGGGGTCGAGACGGGCCAGGCCCTCCAAGCGGCCCAGGGGCTTGGCGTTGACCTCGATCACCCAGAGGCCGCCCCCTGAGTCGGGGACCACGTCCACGCCCAGTTCGAGCGCCGCCGGGTGATCCGCGGCCAGGGCTCGGCTCGCCGCGAGGGCGAGGTCGGCGAGCCGGTCGCTCGCGCCGGGCAGGACCTCCTCCACCGGCCGGAGCACGGCACCGCGCGCGGCGTTGGCGACGGGGTCGTCGGGGCTCCACCGCAGGACCTGGGAGGGCACGGTCCAGCCCCCGTCCTCGCGCCGCTGCACGAGCACCCGCACGCAGGTCCCGGCCGCACCGGGGGGTGGGGTCACGGCCTGCTGGAGCAGGAGGGGCTCCGCCTCCGCTCCGGCCTCGGGAAGCGGATCGCTCCAAACGACCCGGCGGACGCCGGCACCGAGGGTGCCATGCCGGGGCTTCAAGAACCCGGCGCCCCAGGCAGCCAGCGCCTTGCCGAACCGCTCGGGCCGGGTCTCCTGGGGGGGGACCGGCAGGCCGGCCGCCTCCAGGACCCGCTGGCAGGCCGCCTTGTCGCGGCACAGCTCCGTGAGCGCGGGAGGGTTGCCCACGGGGAGGTCGCCTGCGTCCCGCAGCAGGGCGAGCCACCCCTGGCGGTGGGAGAACGAGGGGTAGCGGTCATAGCAGGCGACCACGGGTACGTCCTCCACCGCTCGCCACCCGCCTGGGATGGGCTCACTGCCCGTGGCGCGCCCCTCACGGAGGACGTCGGAAAAGACCACCCGGATCCCCTCACGGGCGGCCGCGAGGGCGGCGCGGCCCACGGGACGGGCCTCCGGCGGTGGGCCCGTGTCCCGGCCGAGCCGAACCAGGACGGCGATTCCGATCACGGCCAGTCCAGCGCCGGCTCCTCGCCGTCCAGCACCCTCGCCGCGGCCGTGGCCAGCGCCTCCATCTCGGCCTCTCCGGGGTAGCCCGCCACGGGTGCGATCCAGGCCACACGCGCGGCGATGTCCCCCACGAGCCTGTCGGATCGCGCCATCCCGCCGGTGATCAGGATCCCGTCCACCCGCCCGCGGGCCTCAGCCGCGAGCGCACCCACGGCCTTGGCCACCTGGAGGGCGAGGGCGTCGAGTACGAGCGCCGCTTGGCCATCCCCTTCCTTGGCGCGCTGCTCCGCCTTTGCGAGGTCCGCGGTGCCCAGGTGGGCCACGAGGCCGGCCTCGGACATCATTCGGCGTTTGAACGCCGGGATGCAGGCGGGGTCGGCCTCGACGAGGTCGAGCAGCGCCATGGCCGGCAGCCCGCCGGCCCGCCGGGCCGAGAACGGCCCCTCGTCGGCGGAGTTGTTGACGTCCACCACCCGCCCCTGGCTCACCAGGGCCACGGACACGCCGCTGCCCAGGTGGGCCACCACGAGGACGAGCTCGGCGAGCGGCCGACCGAGTGCGTCCGCGTGCCGTCGGGCCACGGACCGCACGTTGAGGGCGTGGAAGAGGCTGCGCCGCGGCAGCTCGGGGAGCCCCGTGATCCGGGCGGCGGGCTCGAGTTCGTCCACCGACACCGGATCCACCACGAACGCCGGGCAGCCGGACCCGGCGGCCAGGGCCGCCGCGAGCGGGGCGCCCAGGTTCGAAGGATGCTCCGCCAGGACCCGGCCGGCGAGCACGTCGGCCACGAGCCGATCGTCCACGCGCCACGTGCCGGCCCGTACCGGCCGGATCGGCCCACCCCGTCCGACCACCGCGTGGAGCCGGGCCAGGTCCCACCCGTCCATCGCAGCCCGCACGGCTTCGAGCCGTGCGGCCAGATCCTCTGCAGGAGTGGCCGCGGCGCCGGCCGGTACCTCCGCCCGATGCACCTCGACCTCCCCGTCGAAGAGCGCGACCCGCGTGGAGCCGCCGCCGGGATTCACGACGAGGATGTGCACACCCTACTCCGCGCCCGCGAGCGCGAGCACGAGGGAGCGTACCCGGGTGTCGGGCGTGTCCGCCCGCGAGAGCATCACGACCGGGCACCGGGCCCCGAGCACCACACCGGCCGCACGTGCGCCGCCCACGTAGATGAAGGACTTTCCGAGGAGGTTGCCCGCCACCACGTCCGGGCAGAGCAGGAGGTCCGCCCGGCCCGCCACCGGGGAGTCCACGCCCTTGGCGGCAGCCGCCGCGGGCGACAGCGCGAGGTCGAGCCCCAGAGGGCCGTCCGTCACGGCCGGCGCGAAGCGCGTTGCCATGGCCCGGAGCGCCGCTGCGTCGGCCGACGCTGGGATGGCCGGATCCACCTCCTCGTTCGCGGCGAGCAGTGCCACATGCGGAGCCGGGATCCCGATCCGGGCCAGGTACGCCACCGCGTTCTCGAGGATCCTGGCCTTGGTCTCGAGGTCCGGAAACGGGATCATTCCGCTGTCGGTGAGGAACACCACGCGATCGAGCGCCGGGATCTCGAACGCGGCGAGGTGGGTGAGGAGCGCTCCGCAGCGCAGGCCGGAGACCCGGTCGAGCACGGCGCGCAGGAAGGCCGGGGTGGGCACGTGACCCTTGAGGAGCACGTCCGCGGCGCCCTCCCGTACGAGCGCCACTGCGGCCCGCGCGGCCGCTTCGGGTCCGGAGGCCGGGCACACCTCCATGCCGCCGAGGTCGATCCCCTCCTGGGCGGCAGCAGCCCGGATTGCAGGTTCCTCGCCGCAGAGGAGGGGCATGGCGAGCCCCTGGTCGCGTGCGAGTGCGAGGCCGGCCAGCACTCCGGGAGAGGCCGCGCCGGCCACGGCCACGCGGCGGGGCGGCAGGCCTGCGAGCGACGCCCGGAGCCGGTCGAATCCCATGGATGGTCCCTGGAGGGTGGGCCCCCGACCCTCCGGCGGGCCGCAAGAAGGGCCGCTTGGATAGCCCGATCCCAGGATGATCGCAACGGTGGGCCGACTCGGTCGTCCGGTCCTGTCCGGGCGACGTCGCCCCGCGGGACGCGATACGGGGAGGCCCCCCATCGCCGGGATCCTGCCTTGCCTGCCCCCGACGTGCCGCTCCTCCAGGCTCTCCGGTCGCGCCTCGGATCCGGCGACCTCAAGGGGCTCTTGCTGCGTGGAGCCGGCGCCGCGTTTGTGATCCAGATCCTGGGCGGGGGCCTCAAGTACCTGCTGGAGGTGCTCTACGCCCGCTGGACCGGCGCAGAGGGGTTCGGGTCCTTCATCTACGCCGTGAACTGGGCACTCCTGCTCTCCCTGCCCGCGGGCCTCGGGCTCACGGTGGCCGTGCTGCGCTACGTCCCGGCCTACCTCGAGCAAGGCGACGGGGGCAGGATGCGCGCCCTGATCCGGTGGTCGCGCGGGGTCACCCTCCTGGCCGGCATCGGGGTGGGCGCCCTCGCGGCGGTCGGGTTCTCGCTCTGGCACCCGACGAGGGTGGACGGCGTCGCGCTGCGAGCCGGCATGGGGCTCGTCCCCCTGTGGGCCCTCATGGCGCTCCAGCTCGCGCTGGTGCAGGGCACGCGGCGCATCGCGCTCGCCTATGCGCCGTCGGAGGTGCTCCGGCCCCTCTTGGCCGTGCTCCTGGGTGGAGCCGTCTTCCTCGCGACGGGGCGCCTCACCCCCCTCCTGGCCCTGGCTTGCTTCGGATCCGCGGTGGTGGTCGTGATCGGCGTGCAGCACGCCGCGATCCGCCGCGCGTTCTCCTCGGTGCCTCGCGGGCGGGCCCGGCCGGCCGTGGCGGAGTGGATGCGGGTGGCGTTGCCGCTCCTGGTCGCCAACGGATGCTTCATGGCGCTCCAGCGCGTGGACGGGCTCGTGCTGGGCGCCTTCCACGGTGCTCGAGCGGCGGGCCTCTACGAAGGGGCCGCACGCACCACCGTGCTCGCCACCACGGTGCTCCTGGCCGTGAGCGCCATCGCGGCGCCCACCATCGGCGCGCTCCACGCCCGGGGCGACCATGCCCAGCTCCAACGCATGGTCCGCACGGCC
This sequence comes from Deltaproteobacteria bacterium, assembly GCA_016927815.1. Classification (GTDB taxonomy): domain Bacteria; phylum Myxococcota_A; class UBA796; order UBA796; family JAFGLY01; genus JAFGLY01. The sequence goes on from JAFGLY010000216.1 coordinate 26,716, forward strand.
GCCCGGTGGATGCTCCTGCCGTCCCTTGCGCTCGCCTTGGGACTCGTGCTCTTCGCCACGCCGATCCTGCGGCTGTGGGGCCCGGATTTCACGGACGCCGCTCCCGCCCTGAGGATCCTCGTGGTGGGCCAACTCGTCAACGCCGCGGTCGGACCGGTGGGGTACCTCCTCTCGCTCACCGGCCACGAGCGGCGCGTGGCCCGGGTGTACGCAATCGCGGCTGGCCTGGACCTCGTGCTGTGTCTCCTCCTGGTGCCACCCTTCGGCGCGATCGGCGCCGCCATCGCCACCTCGGTGGCCACCATCCTCTGGAACCTCTGGATGTTCGCGCTCGTCTGGAAGCACCTCGGCGTGCGATCGTTCGCCCTGTAGCCCCCGCCCCCGGAGACCCGGCGTGCCCGTTGATCCCCACCCCCTCGACGTGGTGTTCGTGGCCGGCGCCGGCCGCAGCGGCACCACGCTCCTCGATCTCCTCCTGGGGCAGGTGCCCGGCTTCTTCTCCTGCGGCGAGCTGGCCTATGTCTGGAGTCGCTCGTTTCGTGAGAACCAACTCTGCGGGTGCGGGGAGACGTTTCGCGCCTGCCCGTTCTGGACCGAGGTGGCCGACCGGGCCTTCGGGGGCTTCGATCGGCTCGATCTCGACGCGATCGACGGGCTGGCCGCCCGCGTCCACCGGAACCGGTACCTGGCGGGCCGGGTGCTCGCGCCAGACGACGGCCGCGCCCTGCTGGCCTACGCGCCCTACGTGAGCCGGCTGCTCCGGGCCATCCGGGCGGTTTCGGGCTGCGAGGTCCTCGTGGACTCGACCAAGGAGCCCTTCCAGGGCGCGGTCCTGCGCTCCACAGGCGCGCGGGTGGAGGTCGTCCACCTCGTGCGCGACGCCCGAGCGGTGGCCTTTTCCTGGCAGCGCCGCAAGGTCCGAACCGAGATCCACTGGAAACGCGAGGAGATGGAGGTCTACCCGCCGCGCCGCGTCGCTCTCCACTGGGACAAGCGGCTCCTGCAGGTGGAGGCGCTGCGCCTGCTCGGCGTTCCGGTCCAGACCGTGCGCTACGAAGATCTCGTCTCGGACCCCGCATCCACCCTGCGTCGCGTGCTCGCCGGACTGGGCAGGCCTCGGGCCGACCTGTCCTTTCTCGACGGCCATCGGGTCACCCTCGGGGTGAACCACACGGTCTCGGGCAACCCCATGCGCTTCTCCCGGGGGGAGATCACGGTGGCGCCCGACACCGAGTGGCAGTCCAGCATGGATCCGAAGCAGCGGGCACTGGTCACCGCGCTGGGCCTGCCCTGGCTCCTGCGCCACCGGTACCGGCCGTGAGGCATTCCCCCCACGTTCGAGGCGGCGTTCTCGGAACCCTTCCGTGTCCTCGACGTGCCCCGATCAGGGCTCGATCGCGTAGGAGAACTGCGCCGAGACGCCTTTTCCGCCGTTCCCGGCAGGAAACGTGACGGTGTAGAGGCAGGTGCCCTCGGACACGCCCTCGATCTCGAACCAGCCGTACTCGTGCGTGGTGTCGCCCTGCACCCCATCGCTCCGGTCGCGGACGTCGCAAATCTTCGGGGTATCGGACGCCACGGTCTTGTCCGTGTCGGCCTGGCAGACCGCGAGGCCACCCACGACGGGCCGGACGTAGAACGGGTTCACGTCGCCCACATCGATGTCCTCGAGCACCCAGGCGATGGGCTCCTGCACGCCGTCGATCGCGGAGGGCTCCACGATCTCCAGGTGCAGGAAGCTCGCGTCCACGTCGGACACGAGGGTCTCGCTGGCCGTGGCGCTGCCCACGTCGAAGGCCATGAACTGAGGGCCGCTGTCGGCCTCGTCGAGGGTGACCGCACCCTCCTGGGCCGTGACCGGGTACCAGCCGTACCCGATCACGGACTGGCCGTTGGTCATCTCGAAGTCGTAGGGCACGTAGACGTGGTTCTGCACGAGGTAGGCGGCGGTGTCGCCGCTCGCGCACGTGTGTGCGAGCCGGTGGACCTCGGGGGTGCGGGCCAGCAGGTTCACCGAGTCGGTGAGCGCGTCGTCGTCCTCGGTCGTGGCCTCCACCGAGAGGAGGGCGTTCCCGTCCCCCACGCCCTGGACGGTGACGGTCTGGCCCGAGAAGCCGATGACGTCGAGGACGGCGGGGTCGTCGAACGAGGCCCCGTCCACCGTGACGGGCCGATTCGACCCGACCTCCCAGACCAGGAGGTCGAGCCGGGCGTTCACCGCCACGGGCTTGTTGAAGTCCGCCACGTCGTCGTCGGACACGTAGGAGAACAGGAGGTTGCCCTCGTTGCCGGTCAAGCGGGACTGGCACGCCCCGAGCACGAGGAAGGCGAACAGGATCGGGACGCGCGGCATGATCTCCTCCATTCCGGCCTGCAGCAGCACCGGCCGGACCAGCATGACACGAAATGCCTCGGTCCGCCTACCCGGGCGGCACGTCGAACCGGTCGAACTCGCTGGTGAACTGGCCCCGACCCCGGGTGAGGCTGCGCAGGTCGGTGGCGTATCCGAGCAGGCCCTGGAGCGGGCACTCGGCACGCACCGACGCCATGCCGTGCTCGGTGCTGCTCTCGAGGATGGCCGCCCTGCGGGCCTGGAGATCCCCGAGGACCGTACCGAGGGCCTCCTCCGGGACCACCACCTCGATCCGCATGACGGGCCCCAGCACGACGCCGCCCGCTGCAGCCAGGGCGTTGCGTGCGGCCTGGGCCACGGCGATACGGATGGCCTGGGCGGAGGAGGCCGTACCGTACAACTCGACCTCCTCGATGGCCACCGACACGTCCTGCAGAGGCGCGCCGTCTACCGGACCGCCCACCACGGCGTCCTGGGCGCCATCCCGTACGGCCTGGGCCTGGGCCGCGGACAGGGTTCCCTCGGGTACCACCCGGGGGCTCGCCTCGAAACGGATCCCCTCCCCCCGCTCCAGGGGTCCAACCGAGGCCACGGCGCGCGCCTTGAGCTCGATGCGCTTGTTGTCGGCCTCGATGGTGTGGTCCACCTCGCCGCCAGCGCGGGCGGTGCTTTGGATCGTCTCGCGAGACACCACGTAGGGGCGTCCGAACCGGAGATCGAGCCCGAACTCGCGGCGGATCCGCTCCTGCACGATCTGGAGGTGGAGCTCGCCCATGCCACGCAGGATGCGCTGACCGGTGTCGGCATCCTCGACGAGCCTGAGCGTGGGGTCCTCCTCCTGGACCTTGGCGAGCACGTCGAGCATCTTCTCCTCTACGCGGGTGGACTCGGGTTCGACCGACAGGCCCAGCACCGGATCCCGAGCCACGATCCGCTCCAGGAGCAGGGGCGTGTCGGGTGCGCAGAGGGTGTCTCCGGTCCCTGCGTAGCGCAGACCGGCCAGCAGCACGATCTGCCCGGCCACCGCGTCGTCGATCCGTTTCTTGTGGTCGGCGTCCACGTCGAAGACCCGCGCAACCCGCTCCTCGACGTCCCGCCCTGGGATCCAGACCCGATCGCCTGGCGCCAGCCGCCCCCGGTAGAGGCGGGCGAAGACGTGACGACGGCCCTCCCAGAGTTGGACCTTGAAGGCCAGGGCGCACAGAGGGCCCGTGGGGTCCATGGATACCGTCACCTCCACGCCCTCGGGCGTGCGCGCCTGGACGGGTGGGCGTTCCACGGGCGAGGGCAGGTAGCGGAGCACACCGTCGAGCAGTGGCTGGACGCCGACGTTTCTAAGGGCGGATCCGCCGAACGTGGGGAAGACCTTCCGCTCCAGCGTGGCCTGTCTGAGCGCGCGACGCAGGTCGTCGGCCCCGACCGGACGCTCCTCCAGGACGACCTCGGCGATGGCGTCGTCGTGATCGGCGAGCAGCAGGGACAGGGCCTCCCGCGCGGCCCGCCAGCGGTCCTGGTACGGTTCGGGCAGGGGCTCCTCGGTCACCTCCTCCCCCTGGCTGCCACCGAACCGGAGCAGCGTACCGGCGACCACGTCCACGACGCCCTCGGGCACGGGCAGCGAGACCGCTGCGGGCTCGACGTGCAGGCGGCCTCTCAACGTGTCCAGGACATGGTCGAAGTCGGCGCCGGGCCGGTCCATCTTGTTCACGAAGAACATCGTGGGGATCCGGAACCGGCTGGCCTGGCGCCAGACGGTCTCGGTCTGGGGTTCCACGCCGCGGACGCCGTCGAGCACGACGACGGCCCCGTCCAGGACCCGCATGGCACGCTCCACCTCGATGGTGAAGTCCACGTGTCCGGGGGTGTCCACGACCTGGATCAGGTGGTCGCGCCAGGGGCACTGGGTGACGGCCGAGGTGATGGTGATGCCGTGGGCCCGCTCCTCCTCCATCCAGTCCATGTGGGCCTCGCCGTCGTGGACCTCTCCAATCTTGTGGCTGGCTCCCGTGTAGTACAGGATCCGCTCGGTGAGGGTGGTCTTGCCGGCGTCGATGTGGGCGGCGATGCCGATGTCGCGGACGATCGAGAGGTCGGGAAGGCCTCGTGGGGCGGCCATGGCGGGCTCCGGGGAGTGCCCCTGAGTATCCTCCCGGAGGGTGCTTCGAGGGCCCGGCCGACCCGATTGCCACCGGTGGGGTATCCTCGTCCACGTCCCGGCAAGTCAAGAAGGAGGCAGGATGACGACCGTGGTGCTGGCCAGTGCATCGCCGCGACGGCGGGCCCTGCTGGAGGCCGCCGGCCTCCAGGTGGAGGTACGGGCAGCCGAACTCGCGGAGGACTCCTGGCCCGGAGAGGATCCGGTGTCTCGCGCTCGCCGTCTCGCCGAGGCCAAGGCCCGGGCGGTGGCGGCCAGGGTCCCGCCCGATCAGGCGGTCCTCGGGGCGGACACCGTGGTGGCCCTGGACGGGGTCTGTCGGGGCAAGCCCGTGGACGCGGCCGATGCGGAGCGCACGCTCCGGGCCCTCTCCGGCCGCTGGCACTCCGTGACCACCGGCTACTGCGTCGTCCTCGGACAGGAGATTCGTCGAGGGCACGTGACCACACGGGTGTCCTTCCGGCCCCTGACGGAGGGTGTCATCCGGCGGTACGTGGCCTCCGCCGAGCCGCTGGACAAGGCCGGCGCCTATGGGATCCAGGGCCTGGGATCCGCACTCGTGGACCGGGTGGACGGGTCCTGGTCCAACGTCGTGGGACTGCCGCTCGCTCAAGTGCTCGCGCTGCTCGCGGACCTGGGCGTGGCCCCGGGGGAGGAATAGGTGTGGACCCGTCTCGAGGAGGCCCGAGGGATGACGGACACGGTCGCTCGACGGCTCGAGGAGGTCCGCGCGCGGATCGATCGGGCCTGCCGCGAGGCGGGTCGGGATCCGGCCGAGGTTCGGCTGGTGGCCGTCTCCAAGGCCCACCCCGCCCAGGCCGTTCGGGAGGCCCTCGCGGCCGGGCAGGTGGACTTCGGCGAGTCCTACGCCCAGGAGTTGCGGGACAAGGCGGCCGAACTGGGCGTCGGCCCCTCGGTGGGCGGCACCCGCACACTGCCGGTCTGGCACTTTCTGGGCCCTCTTCAGCGCAACAAGGTTCGACTCGTGGTGGGCACCGCGGTGCTCGTGCACGCGGTGGACTCCGAGCGTCTCGGGCGCGCGATCCAGGATCGATCGCTGCCCCGGCGCACACCCGTCCTCGTGGAGGTGAACGTGGGCGGAGAACCCACCAAGCATGGTGTGGATCCGGGGTCGTGCCTGGACCTGTGCCGGGTGCTGCACGGCATGCCGGGCCTCGACCTGAAGGGGCTGATGTGCATCCCCCCCGCCACCGACGACCCGACCCGTGCGGCGAGGTTCTTCCGCCTCCTCGCGGACCTGGCCGCCGAGGGCCGGGCACGGGGCCTCCCCCTCGAAAGCCTCTCCATGGGCATGAGCCAGGACTTCGAGGTGGCCGTGGCCTGTGGGGCCACCCACGTCCGAGTGGGAACGGCGATTTTCGGCGAGCGGTCCTGAACCGATCGGATCGCCGGACGGCCGCCTATTCCTGGAAGACGAAGCTGGCGGACCGGGTCTCTCCGGGCTTCACCTCGACCATCTGGGACTGGGAGAGGCCCGAATCGCGGGACGTCGCACGGATCGTGTACGTGCCGACCGGAACCTCCATGTCCACGATGGGCGTCAGGCCCAGGCGCTCTCCGCTCAGGAAGATCACGGCGGCCTGGTCGCTCTTGACGGTGATCCGGCCCTTGGGCTCGACGGGAAGCGTGATGGGGCCCGTGGGGGGTGGCGCCGGGATCGGGGTGATCGGGCCGATCTCCACGGACGCCGAGGTCGTGGGCGCGGGTTCGGGGGGCGGAGTGTCCCAGAGCGGGGGGCTCTCGGAGGACTCGGAGCCGGTCGTCGTGCGGCTCCGGGTCGAGCGGGACGTGCTCGTGCGCTCGCGGGGCGCCGGGGGGGGCTCCTCGGCCGCTGGCGACGCCTTGGGCTCGGCAGCCTCGCCCTCCAAGGCCTCCGTGGGCGTGGGGGAGGCCTCCGTGGGCGTGGGGAGCGCCTCGCTCTCGGGCGTCGCGCCCTCGGGCGCCCCGGGTGCCGCGCCGGTGAGGTCCACCGACCAGGTCGGTCCCAAACCGGGCTCGGTCCGGTCGGCAGCGTGACGTGCGTACAGCCACCACCCGATCAGGCCCAGCAGCAGGATGACCGCACCCAGCAGGATCGTGCGTACGAACAGCCGCGAGGTGAAGGCACGCCCCGCCGGCTCGCGGCGGATGGGCGGCTTGATGAAGCCCCGTGACCTGGACACGGGCGCCTCCTCGCCCTCACCCGTCCAGGACGCATCCTCCGGAGTGCCAGCCTCCGGCGTGGCCGGCGGTGCGAGCCCTGCCCAGAGCTCCGCGCCCTCGTCCGAGGTCTCGGTCGTCGCATCGCCCCAGCCGCCTTCGCCGGCCATCGCGCGCGGTGGCGGAACCACCATGGGCTTGCGCTCCCGAATCCGGAGATCGGGATGCGCCCCCGGAACCGCGCCGGGCACCTCCACGGCAGGCCCGCCGAGGCTCTCCTCGAGATCCTCGTCGAGCACGAGGACGTCCTCTTCTTCCTCCTCCGCGACCTCCTCGGGGGGAGGCGCGGCGATCCGCTGCCCCGTACCGACGTAGATCCGCGCGGGCCCCTCCCGGACCGGCTCCTCCTCGGTGTCGTCCGCCGCGAGGGCGCTCAACAGTCCGTCTTCGTCGAAGTCGGATGCCTCCTCCTCCTCCAGGGGGGTGGGGGGAGGTGCCGGCATCCGGATGGAGGGCACCTCCTCGTCCACGAAGAGGGCCTCGGGCGCCGCCCGGAACAGCCGGGACCGGGGACGGTTGTCCCCGGGGCCACCGATCCCGCCGGGAGCGGTCATGAGATGCGCCTCCGCGAGGGTCGCTTCCTGGCGTTCCGATTCGTCACACGCTCTCCCGCCGTCACGACGCCAGCCAGAGGGCGGCCAGGGAAGCGGGCATCTCCGTTCCGGCGGCGATCCGCTCCAACGCTTCGACCTTGTCGGCCGGCACCGTGACCATGATGCCCAACCGGCTGGACACGGTCTTGAGGAACTGCTCCTGCAGGAGCAGGTTCACGGCACGCCGTGCGATGCGCTCGTCCTCGTCCTCCAGGCCGCGCCACAGGTTGTCCACACGGGTGGCACGGGGGGCCACGATCTTGCGGGCCACCAGCTCGCGCACCATGGAGCGGAGCACGCCCCTCGCGTGGACGGAGTCGGCCTCGAGACGCCGGCCCGGGGTCCACCAGACCTCCAGTCCGCTCTCGCCGCGGATCCGCTCCTGCTCGGACTCCTCGAATGCGAGATCTTCCGGCAGGGGGCCACGTGCGGCCAGCACCCGGATGACGTCGAACGGGTGGAGGCCCAGATGGCCCGCGATGTCCTTGACTCCCAACCTCTGGTACTGCTCGATGATGCCCATGTCGGCTCCTACCATTCGCTGGATCCGCCTCGCCTCAGGACGACCTGGACGGGCTTGGAAATTCCCGGAAGGGGCTGGTCCACGCCGTCTCCGTCCCCGGCTTCCTCGGGCACGAGCACGTCCGGATCCACCCAGAACAGGCGCACGGCCACCCGCGCTGCAGTGAACTCGTGGGCTCGAGCGTACGCGGAGAGGAGCGCGGCCTCCATGGCCTGCTTGATCTCGGGTCCGACCTTGTAGTCGGCGAGGAGGATCTCCACCGAGAGGGCACCGTCCGATTCCCGCCAGCTCAGCGGCGCGTCGGCGGCGTTCACCTCGCCCAGGGCTCCGCAGATGGCCCCCAGCCCGCGGTAGGCGAGCAGGGCCGAGAGATCCTCCGGACGTTCGCTCCAGGAGCGGCAGACCTCGTAGCCGACCGGGAACACGAAGGCGATGGCGGCCGGAACGCCGCCCACCGGGTCGATGGACCCCACGATGGCCACCTCGACGACCTCGCCATCCACCTTGGGCAGGGGCCCCTCCAGGGCGGCGAACACCGGCTCGAGGACCTTCTTGATCTCCTCGTGGTGGTCGAGCAGCACTCGGCGATAGCCGCCCGGCAGCGTGGCCAGCATCGGCTCCACCTCCCGGAACTTCTCGTATTCCTCGATGGCCTCCTTGTTGGCCGGATCCTCGAGGAGACCCTGGATCTCCTTCTGCCGGGCCTCCTGGAGCGCGCCGAGGGCCCCGGCCCGAGCGGCGACCATCTCCCGTTCGGCCTGCACCGACCGGAGCAGGGCCTCGTGCTGGCGGTCGAGCACGGCCTTCGGGATCCGCTGGAGCTCCTCGGCCACCTTCTTGCGCTGGTCGAGGTTCTCCTGGAGCTTCTTGTCGATGAGCGCCAGTTGCTGGCGGAACTTGCCTTCCTCCTCGTCAAGCCCCGAAAGGCGCTTCCGCAGGCGATCCTGCTCGTCGGCACTCCACTTCTCGATGGCCTCGAGCTCCGTCGTGAGCCTGGGCCCGGCGGGCCCGTCCTTCTTCGCCATGGTACCGTCTCCATTGGAGGGGTGGCAGGATGGGCATCCTACCCCATCGACCCGTCACCTATCCACCCCCCCCGCGCCCGCATCGAACGGGGTCTTCATTCCCGGCCCACTTCCAGGGTGCTACCGTGGAAGCGGATCCCGCGTTCGGCTTCCTTCCCCCTCCTCCCCGGATGGCCCCATGTGCGGCCGCTTCTCTCTCTCCGTCACGCCCGAGGCCCTCGCGCGGTTCGTCGCTCTCTTCGCGCTGCCGGCCTTCGGTCCGCGGTACAACATCGCGCCGCTCCAGGCCGTGGGCACGATCCGCCTCCGGGCCGGGAAGCGCACCTGGCAGGAGGTCCGCTGGGGCATCCCCGCACCTCCGGGCAACCGCTTTCCACGCCCGGTCATCAACGCCCGGGCCGAAACCCTCCTCTCATCTCCATTCTTCCGCACGGCTGTCCGATCCGGACGCTGCCTCGTGCCCGCCGACGGCTTCTACGAATGGCGCGCCGAGGGGCGACGGCGCGTGCCGGTCCTCTTCCGGCGGCCCGGCGGGGAACCGTTCGCGATCGCGGCCCTGGCGGATCGCCGTCCCGAGGGCGAGGCGACCGTGGAGGCCTGCGCGCTCGTCACCTGCGCGCCCAATGCCGTGGTCGCGCCGATCCACGACCGCATGCCGGCGATCCTCGACCCGGACGCCTTCGAGACGTGGCTCGATCCCGGGGTGCCGTCCGCCGTCGCCGCCAGGCTGCTCGGGCCGGCGCCGGACGCGCTCCTCGCCCCCTTCCCGGTATCGTCCCGGGTCAACGACGCCCATCACGAGGGCGCGGACCTCTGGATCCCGGACCCGGTGAGGCCGGGGCCCGCATAGCCGACGTGATACGGGCCGGGCGCCAGGAAGCCCATGCCCGAACCCGTTCGGCTCACTGCTCGCGTCCCGCGATCCGCGTGGGTGTTCTCCACCTACTTCGCCGAGGGGCTGCCCTACAGCCTGGTCCGCCAGGTGTCCACGGTCTTCTTCCGAGACGCGGGGACGAGCCTGGAGGGCGTCGGGCTCACCTCGCTCTACAGCCTCCCATGGGTGTTCAAGTTTCTCTGGGCTCCGCTGGTGGACGCCTTCGGCACCCGGCGCCGGTGGCTCCTCGCAGCCGAGGGGGCACTCGCGATCGGACTGGTCCTGCTGGCCGGCGCCTCGGCGCTGCCCGGCCCGATCCTGCCCGTGGCGATCGCCTTCCTGGTCGTGGCCTTCCTCTCCGCCACGCACGACATCGCGGTGGACGGCTTCTACCTCGAGGCCCAGGACCGGACGGCGCAGGCCCGCAACGTGGGCTTTCAGGCCATGGCCTACCGGTTCGCACTCATCGCGGGAGGGGGAGGCCTCGTGTGGCTCTCCGCCCGGATCGGCTGGCCGGCGGCCTTCGGCTGCGCCGCCATCGTGTGCCTCGCGCTCCTGGGGTTTCACGCCCGGGTCCTTCCCGACCCCTCGGCCGCCCGCCGGCCGTTCGCGGACCTCGCGAAGATGGCCGTGCGGCCACGGGTGGTGGGGGTCGTGGGACTGGTGGCGGCCGCGCTGCTGGCCGGGCTGTACGCCCTGGACTGGCGGGTACCCGAGCGCGTGGCCGGCCTCTCGATCCCGGCCTGGAGCGCGCTCTTCCTGCTCGGGGCGGTGCTGGGGCTCCTCGGGGGCCTGGGTGCGCTCCAGCGCCGCCTCGCCCGAAGTTCGGCACCCTACGCCCGAGCGTTCCTGGACTGGCTCGACCAGCCGCGCATCGGCGTGATCCTCGTCTTCGTGGTCCTCTACCGGCTGGGCGAGTCCGCCCTCCTGGCCATGGGGTACCCCGCCCTCGCCGACTGCGGCCTCACGCGGGCCCAGTACGGGCTCACCTACGGCACTTGCGGCGTGGCCTCTGGGATCGCGGGGGGACTCGTGGGTGGCTGGCTCATCGGTCGGTACGGGCTCAGGCGCACGATCTGGCCGCTGGTGCTGTCCCAGAACGTGCCCAACCTCCTCTACGCGCTCCTCACCTGGCGACTGGCGGGCGCGGCTGGGGAGACGGGGCTCGAAGCGTCCATGCTGGCCTGGGTCACGGGGCTGGTGGCGGTGGAGGCCTTCGGAGCCGGCCTGGGCACCGCGGTGTTCATGGTGTTCGTGATGCGCACCACCCGCCCGGCGTACCGAAGCGCCCACATGGCCATCGCCACGGGCGTGATGAACGTGGCCTCCGCCCTGGCCGGCGTGGGCTCGGGGTTCCTGGCCGCCCGGATCGGGTTCCCGGCCTTCTTCGGGTGCACGTTCCTCGCGGCCGTGCCCGGGATGGTGTGCATCCCCTTCCTTCCGCTGCTCGACGATCCCCCGTCGCCGACGTCTCCTCCCGCCCCGCCCGGACGCGGCTAGCGGCCTCCGCCGCGGCGCCGTACCCACCAGGCCAGGGAGGCCGAGAGGCCGAAGATCACCGCCAGCAACGGCATGTCCCACAA
>JAFGLY010000008.1 GCA_016927815.1 Deltaproteobacteria bacterium
CTCGACCGGAGTTTCTTCCTGGACGATCGCAGGCTCGGAGGCGACCGGCTGGAGGGTGGCCTCGATCGCCTCGGGCGGCTCGCGTTCGGCTACCGGTAGCGTGGGCGCTTCCGAGCGGGCGATCCCGGCCCTCTTGAGGGTCCGCGGGGCGGGGATCCCGCGCTGGTTGCGCCAGTAGGCCACTGCCCCGGGGGTCAGTCCGGCGAGGGCTGCCACCTCGGCGTCGGGCAGCACCCCGATCTCGTCGGCGAACGGTTCGAGCTTCGACTTTCGAACGACCTTGACGGGCGAGGCTGGACTGGCCTGGCGCATCTTCTCGCTCGCGGACAAGATGCCCCTGCGCCTGCGGTAGTCCTGCACGGCGGCCCGTGTCACCCCCGCGAGGGCCGCCACCTCCGAATCGGGAACCTCCCCGATCTTGTCGAGGAAGGGTTCGATCCTGGACGTCTGGACCACGGGCGCCCGGGCTTTGGAGCCCTCCCGTTGGGGCACAGGCAGGCTCTTCGCCTGGCGCCAGTTCCTGGCCGTGGTGCGCGACACCCCGGCCAGCGCCGCGAGTTCGTCATCGTTCAGGACGCCGATCTTGTCGAGGAACTGACCCATCCTGGACGGCCGGCCTCGCTTTTTGAATGCGAAGGGAGCGGCCTCCACCGGCGCGGCCTCCACCGGCGCGACCTCCACCGGCGCGGGCTTGACCGGCGCGGGCTCGACCGGCGCGGGCTTGACCGGCGCGGGCTTGACCGGCGCGGGCTCGACCGGCGCGGGCTCGACCGGCGCGGCCTCCACCGGCGCGGGCTTGACCGGCGCGGGCTTCCGGACCGGAACCGGCGCCTCCAGGAACACGATGGGTGCGGGCTCTCGATTCACCGGCTCGACCGGGGACTCCACAGGCGCAGGGGGCTCCGTGGACTCGACGGGCGCAGGGGGTTTGGGCAACTCGACGGGCGCGGGCGCCTCGACGGCCTGTGGTGCGGCCTTCCTCCTCGGGGCGGGAGGGATGCCCCTGGTCTGGCGGTAGAGCACGACCGTGGAGCGGGCCACCCCGGCCATGTCTGCGACCTCCTGATCCACGAGCACGCCGACCTTGTCGGCATACGCGTCGAGTTTCGAGGTCCGCTCCTCGGCCATTGCCTGTACGGGCTTCGCGAGGGGCTTCGTCCTGCCGGGGGTCTTTGCTTCGACCGCACGCTTGGTGGGCGTACGCTCGAGGTTCCGCCCGTGCCGTACGGGGGTGGCGCGGACTTCGGACCGTTCGCGTGCAGCCATCTGGTCCGCGAGGTGGCGGGCCAGAACGGTTCGTGGGGTTCTCTTCGGGCTCATGGGGACTCCGACCGAGGTGCTGGAACGGGCGAGGCATCGAGCAACCGCCCCATAACCGGTTCGAACAGGGCGTACCGGCTCGTCTGTCGTGCCGAGGTCTCGGTAGGGGCATGGCTCCACGAGCCGGCATCGATCCAGCGTGCAGAGCGTGCCGGTCCGGGTGCCGGAACCCGTCCCCACCCTGCCGGGGTCGCGCGCGTGCGGTTCGCGATAGGAGGGCCCGGCCAGCGGCAGCCTGGGATCGGCACCCGGCAGGCCGGGGCGTCAGAGACGGATGGAGCGACGGACATGACCGGAATCCCCCAGCCCGAACCCGTGGTCGTCGGCCTCGACGTGGGCGCGCTCTTCGTCCACGGCGTGGTGCTCGGAGGCGATGGCACGGTGTGCGGCCGGGAGGTTCGCGCCCATCGGGGCGAGGTCCTGGCCACCACCCGGGCGGTGATCGAGACCCTCGCGAACGGTGCCCGGATCGAGCGCCTGGGACTGACGGGCGGGCAGGCGGAACCGGTGGGCCGCTGCCTCAAGATCCCCGTACAGGAGGAGGTGGGTGCGACCCTGGCTGGAGTCCGGCGTGTGCTGCCCGGGGTCGCCGAGGTCGTGGTGGCCGGGGGAGCCTCTCTCTCCCTCCTGCGCATCGCGCCCGACGGCACCTTCGCCGGGTACCAGACCAACACGCTCTGCGCCGCGGGCACCGGCTCCTTCCTGGACGAGCAGGCCGAGCGTCTCGGGCTGACCTACGAGGATCTGCCCAACCTGCCGAGTGTGGAGGACCCGCCCGACGTGGCGGCCCGGTGTGCGGTGTTCGCCAAGTCCGACCTCATCCACCGCCAGCAGGAGGGGTACGGCAAGCCGGCGCTCTGGGCGGGGCTGTGCCGGGGCCTGGCCCGCACGATGGTGATGACCCTCTTCAAGGGTCGCACCCCCGTCCCCCCGGTGGCCCTCGTGGGGGGCGTGGCCCGGAATCCCGAGGTGGTCCGGGGGCTCTCGGAGGAGATGGGCACGCCCGTGAGGGTGCCCGAGTTCCCCGATTGCGTGGGAGCCCTCGGCGCCGCGCTCGCTGCCAAGCCCCTGGAGGCGCCCCTGGATCTCGGAGCCCTCGAGGCCGGGTCAGGGCATGCAACCCAGACCGCCCGGCGTCCTCCGCTGGTCCTCAAACGATCCACCTACCCGTCCTTCGAGGTGGCCGAGTCCTGGGTGGATGCACACGGCAACGAGATCCGCGTGACGCGGAAACCGGAGGACGGCCTCCTCTGCGGGTACCTCGGGGTGGACGTCGGGAGCACCTCCACCAAGGCAGCCCTGGTGGACGAGGCGGGCGAGGTCGTGCTGGACATCTACCGGCGCACCATGGGGGATCCGATCGGGGCCACGCGCCTGCTCTTCGCCGCGCTTCGAGAGATCGCGGACCGGTACCGGGCCCGCCTGGAGATCCTGGGGGCCTCCACGACCGGATCCGGCCGGAAGATCGTGGGCGCGGTGATCGGGGCGGACCTCGTGGTGAACGAGATCACGGCGCACGTCACCGGAGCCATGCGGGTGGATTCGCGTATCGATACGATCTTCGAGCTGGGCGGCCAGGACGCCAAGTACGTCCATACGGTGGACGGGCGGCTCCACGATGCCAACCTCAACTACGCCTGCGCCGCGGGGACCGGCTCGTTCGTGGAGGAGATCGCGCGGAAGCTGGGGTTCGAGCTGGAGGGACTGGGGGATGCCCTGCTGGGCGTGGAGCCGCCCATCACCTCGGACCGCTGCACTGTCTTCATGGAGCAGGATGCCCGTCACCTCTTGCGGGAGGGGTTCACGCCACGGGAGGTCATGGGCGCCGTCGCCGCCTCGGTGGTGCAGAACTACCTCCTCAAGGTGGTGGGCCGGAGACCCCGCTCCCGGGATCGCGTGTTCTTCCAGGGCGCCACGGCCCGGAACAAGGCGCTCGTGGCCGCGTTCGAGATGTTGCTCGACGTCGAGGTGGTGGTCTCCCCCTACTGCCACGTGATGGGAGCCTGGGGTGCGGCCCTCCTCGCGGCCCAAGCCCTGGGCGGTCGACCCACGACCTTTCTCGGGCTGGACCTCGCGGATCGCGAGGTCCGTTTCGAGACCTCCCGCTGCACCATCTGCCCGAACCGCTGCACCATCACGACCGCCCACGTGGAGGGGCTCTCCCACGCGCCGTCCTGGGGCTACCTGTGCGGCCGCGATCCCGACGTCCCCAAGCTGGCCGTGAACCCCAACTTCGCAGCCTTTCGACTGCGGGACCGGATGTGGCGCGAGGCCTGCCGGGTGGACCTGCCCGAGGACGCGCCGAGGCTGGGCATGCCGCGAGCCCTGCTGACCCACACCTACGGGCCCCTCTTCTGCCGCTTCTTCGGACACCTGGGATGGCGACTGGTCCTCTCGGATCCCACCGATGCGGCTCTCGTGAAGGGGTCGTCCGAGTGGGTGGGCGGCGACTACTGCTTCCCGGTGAAGGTGGCCCACGGGCACGCCCGCCAGCTCTTCGCGGAGGCGGAGGCAGACCGGATCCGCTGGGTGTTCGTGCCGAACCTGCTGTCCGAGGTCGACCAGGACAAGACCGGTCGATCCTGGTTCTGCCCCTACAACCTCGGCCTCGCCGGGATGATCGAAGCCGCCGCCCGGTTGCGGGGAGCGGACGCCACCCGGCTGCTCCGGGCCACCGTGGACCTGCGGAAGTCCCCGAGTCGCGCCGGTCGCGCCCTCGCCAAGGAGATCGGATCCGCCCTGGAGCGTACGCCCGACCAGGTGGTGCGGGCCTGGACCCGCGCCCTGGAGGAGTTCCGGACCTTCGAAGCCTCGCTCAAGCAGGCTGGCCGGGAGGTGCTCGACCGGGCGCTGGCCGGAGGCGGTCCGGTGGCGGCCGTCCTCGGCCGCCCCTACGTCATCTACGACGCCGGTTCGAACATCGCGCTGCCCGAGAAGCTCGCCCGGCTGGGCATCCCGGTGGTCCCATTCGAGTTCCTGCCCTTGGACGAGGAGCCCATCGGTCCCGAGTTCCGCACCATGTACTGGAACTTCGGCCGCCGCCTCCTCGAGGCGGCCCGCTACGTGGCCCGTACCCCGGGCCTGTTCGCCGTGGGATTCACCGCGTTCTCCTGTGGACCGGATTCCTTCGTGTGGTCCTACGCCGAGCGCGTGATGGGCCCCAAGCCCATGCTGGTGCTCGAACTCGACGAGCACGGGGCCGACGCGGGTTACCTCACGCGCCTGGAGGCCTTCGCGGACGTGCTCAAGGCCGGTCCCACGCCGGTGGCGCCGGCGTACCGGTTCCGGGCGAAAGCCTTAGACGACGAACCGCTCGGCGACACCACGCTCTGGCTGCCCCCCATGCACGAGGCGTCCCCCGTGCTGGCCGCAGCGGCGCTGCGCCACCACCGGTTCCACGCACGCCCGCTCCCGCTCGAGACCCCGGAGGCCTTCCTCCGAGGCCGCATGAGCACCCGGGGCGGCGAGTGCCTGCCCTGCCCCGCCACGCTGGGCACGTTCGTGACCACGGTGGAGCGAGAGGGTGGCGGTCCCGGCCGGCACGCCCTGTTCATGCCCACGGCCGAGGGCCCGTGTCGCTTCGGACAGTACGCCACGCTCGACCGCATGCTCCTCGAGGAGCAGGGCTGGGATCCGGTCCGCATCGTGTCCTGGACCTCCTCCAACTCGTACAGCGGTCTTTCCAGCAAGGGTCGGCGGGACATGTGGACCGGGCTCGTGCTGGGCGACATCCTGTTCAAGATGCGCTGCCGCGTGCTGCCCTACGAGCGCGATCCTGGCGCCACGGAGTCGGTCTTCGGCGAGCAGGTGGCCATCCTGGAGGCCGCCCTGGAACGAGGCGAGCCGCTCGAGCCCCTGCTCGCCGCGGCCCGGGACGCGTTCCTCGCGATCCCCCGCTCCGGCCCCCCCAAGCCCCTGGTGGGCATCGTGGGCGAGATCTACGTCCGGTTGAACCGGTTCACCAACCAGGACGTGGTCCGTACCATCGAGGCCGCGGGGGGCGAAGCCTGGCTCGCCCCCCTGACGGAGTGGGTGCTGTACGTGGCGTGGACCGACTCCCGCGGCCTGGGGAACGCCGCCACGGGTTGGAGGGCACGCGTCGGGGCCTGGCTGCGCAACGGGTTCCTGTCGAGGGACGAGGCCCGCTGGATGCGGATCGCCTCGCCGCTGCTCGACGATCGACACGAGCCGTCCGTCCACGACACCGTTGCGGCCGGGCTTCGCTGGCTGCCCGAGGACTTTCCCGGCGAGAGCATCGTCACGGTCGGCCGGGCCATCGAGTTCGCCCGGAGCGGCGCCTCGCTGGTGGTCAACTGCGCTCCCTTCGGCTGCATGCCCGGGGCGCTCACCTCGGGCATCCTCCAGGCGGTGGAGGCGGAGACCGGAGTGCCGATGGCCACGATGGTCTACGACGGCGAGGGAGGCGGGGCCAACCGGCGCATCGCCACCTACCTCGCCAACCTCGGGCCCAGGCCCCAGCTGGCGGCCGCGGCTCGCTAGC
>JAFGLY010000070.1 GCA_016927815.1 Deltaproteobacteria bacterium
GCCATGAGGGAGGTGCGAACCGTGATCCCGGACGATCCCACCGGCATCCAGGTCGATTCGGCAGCAGCCGAAGCGACGTCCTGCCCGACGATGGCTGCTCGGCCTTCGATCCGCAACCCCACCGCCATCTCGGCGGCGTGCGGAGAGAGCGGGCCTCCGGTGAGCAGGACGAGCGGCAGATCGACCTACCCGCCGGCCGCCACCGTCACATCCACGTACGCCTCGGCCGAGGAGTAGTAGTTCATCGTATAGTAGAGCTGGCTCGGGAATCCGTTGAAGGTTCGGACCACGCGAGTGGCGAGCGCCAGGTCTTGTCTGAGCGCCAGGGCCACCGCAACGTCGAGTGCCGCATCGGCCTCGTCGGTCGCCGGCAGCCCGCGAAGGTCGACCGCCACTACGCTGGTGCCCGCGGGGAGCATGAGGTCTCCACTCCCTGGCACCACGAGCGCAACGTTCCCGACCAGTTCCACGGACGCCGGGTTCAGGGCGTCGTCGTCGGCAGCCACGACGCAGCCCTCGCCCAGTTCGGCAACGATACGGCCAGCGAGATCGTCCGTCCAGTCGTCGGCGTCTTCGAGGGTTCGCGCCAGGGCCTCGTCGCCACCCAGCCAGTCGCCCGAGGGCGAGAACAGCCGCCACGTGGCATACGCGCGGGCGAGGTCGAACTCGAGAAGCTGACCTGAGCGCGATCCACCAGCGATGACGTCGCACACGTCATCGATCGGATCGGCGGGGCCGAGATCCGGGCCAACGTCGCCGTCGTGGTCGCTGTCGTCGCCGCAACCGACGGTCGTGGTCGACAGATCTCCCACGAGCAACAGTGCGTTCACGAGGGAGGAGCGGGTCATGGAAGCTCCGGGTCCTGGTGGGTCGTGGAGAGACGGGATGGGAAGTCATCGGCGAGAGGTCCCATCGCCCCGTGCAGTGCATCGAAAGGGCCCGAGGGTTCGGGTGAAGAAGGATCTTGCAGAGAGCCCAGTACGGGTGGAGGGTTGATGCCCGGAGCCCACCCTATCCGCGCTTGGCTCGTTCGAGATCCGTGATCCGGAATCTGCGGCCGGACCGTAACCGATGAGGTCGAGGCGTGGTGCCGGGAACTCGCTCGTCACCTCGAGTGCGACGGCCGCGGGCTTTACCGGCTGGTGGAGACCCATCACGACCGACACGACCTCCGGGTCCAGATCCTCGACGCCGAGCGCGTCCGGGTTTCGCTCGCGATCGACGACATCCACGCGGCGAGGTTCCTCACCGCCCAGGACGTGATGGGCGTCCTCGGGTGCAGCAGCAGCCAGCTCTTGCAGCTGGTCCGGGCGGGCAGGCTAATGCCGACAGGGGGGTGTGGACCGTGGGCGGGCGGGGCGTGAGGTACTTCGGGAAGCCGGTAGGGTAGCCGGTCGGGAAGCCCACGTACCAGTCCCCAGGTGGAGCGGCGTGTACCGGCGACGAATCCGTCCTGGGCGCTCTTTTGGGCGATCCTCCGGCACTCCCACTCGCATCCCGCCCCTGCTTCCTGTAGAGTGGCCCCCATGGAACGGACGACGGCACGCGCGGTCGGGCTCGTCGGCCTGCTCTTCCTGGCCCTCCAGGACGAGGCGTGGGGTGCACCGGCCGTGCGCCTGCCAGCGGGGGAGGACCCCGCCCGCTGGTCGGCCGCGCTCCGCCTGGCGGGTCTCGAGGCCGCGGTGGACGGGGCGCCGGCGATGGTGGTGATCACCGCCCTGCCTCGGGGCTGGGAGGTGTGGGTCCACGGCCGGGACGGGGCCACGAGGCATGTCCGGGTGATCCGGGGCACGAGCGTGGCCATGCGGGAGGACGCGGCTTTTTTGGCCGCGAGCATGCTGCAGGACACCGCCCTGGTCGAGTGGGAGCCCGGGAGCCCGGATCCGGTCCCGATCCTGGCGGCCCCACCCCGCCCTCTACCCGTCGCGCAGACGCCCCCACCCGCGCCACGCCCGGTGGTCCCCAAGCCGCCACCACCCGCACCGGAGCCGGAGCCGCCGGCTCCTCCCCCTCCCGTGATGGCCGAGGTGCTGGTCCCACCCGACCCGGATCCCCCTGATCCTCCACCGGTGGAACCCCAGCCGGTGGCTTCCGCGCCCGACCCGGATCCTCCCGCCGAACCCCCTCCCGCCCACGTGGCGGTGGACGTCCGGCCCACCGTGGGGCTCCTGCCCGCCTTCGTCACGCGCCAGGAGCTCCTCTCCGGGGGCGAGGCCGCGGTGCAGGTGGGCGTACGGATCGGCCCCCTGGCCCTCCTTGGCCTGGAGGGGGCCTGGCGACCGCGACGGGCGCTCCTGGCCATGAGCCGGGACGAGGAGGTCTCCGCACTCGATGTGCGCCTGGATCTCGGCATCGAGACGCGTCACGCCAGGGTGCTGGCCTACGGTGGGCTCTCCCGGCGGTCGTGGTGGGCCTCGGACGCGCTCGTCGTCCGCACCGGCCACGCCGTCGGTGGCGTCCACGCGGGCGTGCCCGTCCACCTCTCGCGGACCATGGCCCTCCTGCCGGGTCTGCGGCTGGAACGGGACCTCGGCGCTACGACGCTCCAGGAGGGGGACGAGGAGCCCGTCCCCCTTGCGCCCTGGGAGTGGCAGATCGGCCTCGGGCTCTACTGGGAGGCCACCCCGAAAAAAATCTGAGGCCCCCCCGATCGATCCTGGGGCCTCCCTGCTCCTTTGAGATCGATGACCCTCCTCGACCCACCCGCGTCCGCCCTCCTCCACTCCGCGTCGGACGGCGACCTGCAGGCCCGGGCCGGCCTCGTACGCCAGTTCGCACCGCTCGTCCTGAGCTGGTGCGCCCACCTGGCCAACGGCGCCATCGATGAGGAGGACGCCGCTCACGACGTCCTGGTGATCGTGCTGGACCACCTGGGCGACGTCCGTGACCCCGAGGCGTTCCCCGCCTGGCTCTGGCGCGTCACGTCGCGGGAGGTGTTCCGGCAGGTGCGCCTGGCTCGGCTGCGCGCCTGGCTCCCCTTCTTCACGTCGTGGACGGGGGCGCCGGATCCGCTCGCCCGGGACCGGGTGGACGACGTGGAGGACGACGACCTGGTCCGCCGGGTGCGGGCCGCGATCGGGTCGCTCCCGCCGAGGCAGCGGGAGGTGCTGGTGCTGTGCGGCCTGTGCCGGTACACGGACGACGAGGCCGCCTTCCTGCTCCAGCTCCCCCTGGGCACCGTGAAGAGTCGGCTTCGGCGGGCTCGCGGCCGTTTCCGCCGGGAAGCGACGGCCCGGGGCCTGGACCCGGTCCGGGAAGGTGCGAAGTGACCGGGCCCGTGGACCGGATGGAGGCCCTCCTCGAGCGGGTGGCCCGGGCGAACGAGCCTTCCTGCGGAGCCGTGGAGCGGGTGGTGGAGCGCGTGATCGCCGGCGAGCGCGATCCTGCCACGAGCGGTCTCCTCGACGTGCTCCCCCGCCCGCGCGAGGTCGCGTCGGACCGGTTCGCCGTCCTCGCCCCCAAGCCGAGAGTCCGCCCCGTCCGTCGTCGCCTGGCGTTCGGCGTTGCCCTGGCGTTCGTCCTCGTGGCCGTGGGCCTGGCGGTCCGGAGCGCCCAGACGAGGCCCGTGCTCCTCGACGCTCGGCTGGACTCGGAGGTCGCGAGGTCGTTCGACGAGATCCCGGAGGTGGACGTGACCTACGTCGGCCGGGGCGACGTCACGGGGTCCGCCTCCCACCCCTTTATCTTCTGGGAGGTGGGCCGGCTCGCCTTGTGCGTCCCACCCGGCCAGGGGATCCACCTCACGGTCCGCACGCCGGACGGCCAGGCCGTCGTCCACGGAACGTGCTTCCGGGTGGAGCGGAACGCCCTCGGGACCCGGGTCTCCGTCACCGAGGGGCGGGTGGAGGTCACGTGCGGGGAGGCGGGTGCGCCCGTGTTCGTGGAGGGGGGCGATGCCCGTGAGTGCCGGCCGACCCGCCCGGCGGCCCTGCTGGCCCGCGCCCTCGTGCTGCGCAAAGGCGGCGATGCCGCCAGCGCGCTGTCCGCCCTACAGGAGGGGCTGGCCCACAGCACCGCGGGCGACCCGGCCCGGGGCGAGATGCTCGCCCTCTTGGTCGAGATCCAGGTCGAGGCGGAGGACCTCCCCGCCGCCCTCGAGGCCGCCCGCATCTACCTCGCCGAGGGCCACGAGCCCCGGCGCGCCGACATGAGCGAACTCGTCCGCCGGCTGGAGTCGAAGGTGAGCGACACGAGAGGAGGATCACCATGAACCCACATGTCCTGCTCCCCCTTCTCGCCCTCTATGGGTGCGATCACAACATCCAGTTCCCAGGGCCGGACGACGTTGCCCAAGACACCGGCGAGGGAGTGGGTCCGAGTCCGTCCACCGAGACCCTGCCTCCGGACATGGACCGGGACGGGTGGAACGTGGAGGAGGACTGTGACGACTTTGATCCCGAAGTGCACCCGGGCGCCAAAGAGGTCGTGGCCGACGGCGTGGACCAGGACTGCGACGGGGGTGACACCTGCCATGAGGACCTCGACGGGGACGGGTACGGCACGACCGAGACCGTGGCGTCCGACAACCCGGACTGTGTGGATCCCGGGGAGTCGCAGGTCTCCTCGGACTGCGACGATACGGACGA
>JAFGLY010000071.1 GCA_016927815.1 Deltaproteobacteria bacterium
CGCAGGGGTGGCACTTGTGCCCCGCCTGGAGCCCCGAAATGGGGCACAACCCCCTACCCTGCCGCGCAGGGGTGGCACTTGTGCCCCAGGCCATCGGCCTGATCTGCGGTCGTGAACCCGCTGCGGAACGCTGGGCGGCGCAGCGCGCGGGGCTACGGTCGGCGGGTCCGCGGTCGGAGGGCGACGCCTGAAGACGAAGGGGGCCAAGGCGGGCTGCGGGCCCGTGGCGACGAGCGGGAACAGGAGGCCGCCCGTACTACGCACGGAGGTCGGGAGTGCGAGGTGGTGAGCGCGGATCGTCACTGGCTACCGGGCTGCCGGTCAAGGGGTTGAAACTCGCGCGCAAAGGCACGTCGGTCATTGGCGGATCTCACCTCGTTCTCTGTGAAAGGAGTCTTGGAGGCCTGGACCACCTCGTCCACGAAGGCCTCGATGGTCTCCTGGACCTTCTCTCCGGCCTCCGTATCGCTCGTATTGAGCCACATCGCGATGATCGCACCGCGGCGGGCCACGGCGCTCCCAAGCGTGTCTCCTGCGGCGGATACGCCCTCGAACCACACCCGGTTGAGCTGACCCCTCAACTCGGTCAAGCGGAGCGCCATCCCCCGCCGGGCGATCGCCTGCTGCCACTCGACCACGGCGGGCATCACCTCGTCCGCCACTGCCCGTTCCATCTGGCCCACGGTTCGACTGCTGGACCAGACCCCGAGAATGTGCATGACGGAGCCGGGTATGATCATCATTGGGGAAACCTCTTTTCCATGAATCCGGGCCCGCCCATCGTCGTAGAGCACGACCTTGGGCTGCCAGACCTTGAGCGTCCTGTAGACGGTCTTGTTTCGGCGTCTGAACTGGAGCTTGTACCCGACGCTCTCCAGTGCCTCTTCCACGGCATGGCGTGAGTCCACCACGTCCTTCTCGGCAGTCACCACGATCGTCTCGCCGGGCTCTGCCGGTGGATCGGAACCGGCCTCGGACGGGAGGACGAGGGCGATGAAGAGAATCGCTGCCGAGAGGTACAGACGGGCTCCTTGCTGCGTCTTCACCTGTGGTGCTCCTGGGTCACTCCCTTCGTGGACCGGGTGGGGTCGAGTGGTTCTGCCGCCGGGAGGAGGCAGCGTCAGAGCGAACCCGCTCGGGGCCGCTGCTCTTCCGCAGGAGCAGCCTCGTGATTGGACGCGACGACTGCGACCGTAGACCGGAGCGCCGTCCTCCTGGCAGCCTACGACGCTACCGGCCGCGATTGGCTACAAGCCGAACCCCAGGCTGACGGTCAGGGGTAGGATGGGAGAAAAGTCGTGGCCGGGCCACCACGTGACGCCACCGCCGAGGCCCACCTTCGTAGACCACCCCGGTTGGCGCTTCCACTGCCATCGGTAGCCGGCGTCGAGGACTGCCGAGGCTGATGGGTGATCGCGGCGATCCAGGGTTGTGAGGGGTCGGCTGCCGATCCCCAGCGAGGGACCGATGTACCAGTTGCCCAGGTATCGCCGGTATCCCACCGCAATCCCGGGCTGGAGGAAGGCCTCGAACCCCTGACCGGACAGGTAGCCGACCGAGGCTGCCGCCCCTGCACCGAGTGTCAGGCAGTCCACCTTCCCGAACTCGAATCCGATCCCGAGACCCCGCCCGAACTCGGGAGAGGCCAAGAAGTTGAGCGTGGTCTCCGCATGGGCCGGTCCCGCACAACCGAAGAGACCAAGCAACAGGACCGACAAGAACGCCTCTCCAGCGTGCTGCATGTCTTACCTCCTTGTGATGGTCACGGGTCGAACCGACCTTCGTCAGGGCGATTCTACACCTTGGTCCGGAGAAAGGCCACAGCCATCGCCACCAACCCCAAGCCGGCCTCCCTCTTGCCGAAGGTCACGCTGCAGCGCGGGAGCGGGGCCCAGGTGACGAGGAGCACGTCAAGCGTCATGGGCGGAATCCGGGTTGGGCAGCCGTACCTCGGCCCGGCGCGACCTTGGGCCCCGTGCCATCACCGTGCGGCGCCCTTCAATCGGGCGGAGGCCCCCCGTAGGGTACGGGCAAGTCGCCTACCGCGGTCCACGGCGACGCGAGACGCGGAGGACCATGAGACCAAGGCCGATCAGGACCGAGGCCAGAAGAGCCCTGGGCTCTCCACCCGCCTGCGCGCAGCCGTGGTCATCGGCGATCTCCGGGTCATCCTCCGGGTCATCCTCCGGGTCGTCGAGACACGGATTACCGGCGTCCACGACCGTGAGGGGCTCCCGATCCTCCATCGTCCCGTACACGTTGAAGAGCCTGTACTCCACCTTGCCCGGCGTGACGCAGGGATCCACGGCCTCGAAGTAGCAGGAGGGCTCGCAATCGTCGCCGATCTCGCACTCCGCGACGCCGTCGCCGTCGCAGTCGAAGCAGGCTGTCGGGTCGTCGTAGCACCGCCAGTCGGCGTGGCACCACGAGGGCCCCGAGCAGTCGGCATGGAAGGACCGCGGTTCCACGGTGGAGGTCACCACCTCCTCCTCCCCCCGCACGGCGTCCAGGCGGTAGCCCCCGAGGCTGTCCCATACGCTCCAGAGAGTGGCGTACACGTCTTGGCCCTCCTGGACCAGGATGACGATCTCTGGGGAAGGGGCCTCGTCCGCCCAGGCGGCTGCGAGAAGAAGCGTTAGCAGGAACGTGGGCATGGGGCCTCTGGTACTACGGAGTGAGAAGCGTCAGGAGCGTCAGGTAGGCGATCTTCAGGCCGGCCGAGCATAGGACGGATGGACGCGCCGGGCCAGGAACCTGCCGGGTCGTCCATGGGGGGCCGGACCTCGAGCTCCCAGGCATCCATCGAGGCCCTACGAGGCGGCACCGGAAGAACAGGCGCCTCTCATCGGCATCGCCGCAGATCTCCTCGGCCCTGGGGTGGACGCTCGGATCCCCGTCGTCGCATTCCCCGCCGGCTGCCGTCCAGCCGTCCGCGTCCGCGTCCG
>JAFGLY010000009.1 GCA_016927815.1 Deltaproteobacteria bacterium
GACGCCCGGTTCGAGGGCAGCAGCGGAGACATGGTGGGCCCGTCCGTCGGCGCGGGCGACCTGGACGGCGACGGCGCCACCGACGTCTTCGCCGGCTTCGTCGGCGGCCGGGAGCGCAAGTGGTCCGGCGGCGTCTACGTGCTCTACGGGCCGGTCTCGGGGTCCCTCTCCGCAGGGGATGCCGACGCGTTGCTGGCCGGCGAGGAGGACAACGACTACGCGGGCCGGTCGCTCTCCATCGGCGACACGAACGGCGATGGGCTCGACGACCTGTGGATCGGGACCGCGACCGGGGGCATGGACACGGCCCCGCCCGGAAGTGCGTACCTCCTTCTCGGCAGCGGGATGTAGGCCGGCGTCGGACGGACAGCCCGTGCAGCGTCCGATCCGTCTCCCCTTCCCGCTTCGCGGCGTGGCGTTCGCCGGGTTCCTGGTCCTGCTGGCCGTCGGGGTCGCGGTTCTCGCCTCTCCCGGTCCGATGGCCCCTCGAGGGGGCGCGGTGGCGTCGGCCACGCCGGACGCGACCGAAGCCGGGCTCGAGATCCTCGCTCGCGGAGGAAACGCCGCCGATGCGGCCATCGCCGTGGCCCTGGCGCTCGCGGTGGTCCACCCCGAGGCGGGCGCCCTGGGCGGCGGCGGGTTCGCGGTGGTGCGGTTCGACGGCGAGGTGGCGGCGCTGGACTTCCGCGAGACGGCACCCGCCCGGGCGACCCCCGACATGTTCCTCGGGCCGGACGGGCTTCCGGCCCCGGAACGATCTCTCGTGGGCCCCCTCGCGGCAGGCGTTCCCGGCACCCCCTCGGGCCTCGCCGAACTGCACCGCCGGTACGGCCGCCTGCCCTGGCGCGAGACCGTCGGGCCCGCGATCCGGCTGGCGCGGGACGGATTCTCGGTGAGCGAACGCCTCGCCCGGGCGCTCGCCGAGGATCGATCACTTCTCGAGCGCTTTCCCGAAACCGCGGCGGTCTGGCTGCCGGGAGGCGTTCCGCCCGAGCCCGGCACGCGCATCGCAATCCCTGCACTCGCTCGGACGCTTGCCGCTTACGCGGACCATGGGGCGAGCGCGCTCACCCGCGGCCCCGCTGCGGCGGCCGTCGAGGCCGCCTCTATCGCACACGGCGGCGTCCTGTCGGCAAGGGATCTCGCCGCGTACGAGCCGCAGTGGCGCGAACCGATCCGGTTTCGGGCCTTCGGCTGGGACGTCGCTTCCATGCCCCTCCCCTCCTCTGGCGGGATCCTCCTGGGGGAGACCGTGGGGCTCCTGGAGCGGGTCGGCTGGTCCACCCTCCCCGAGGGAGGTGCGGACCGGGCCGGTCTCCTGGTCGAGGCCTGGCGGCGGGCCTTCGAGGACCGGTTCCTCCTCGGCGATCCGTCCACCACGTCGGCCGATGCCACGACCCTGCTCGATCCGGCGCGTCTCGACCGCCGGGCGTCGGGGATCGATCCGGCGCGGGCGACCCCTTCCGAGGTCTCGACACCCGGGCTTTCTGGCGAGCGGCCCGAGACCACGCACCTGTCGGTGGTCGATGCCCACGGCGACGCCGTGGCGATGACCGTCACCTTGAACGGACGGTTCGGCTGCGGCCTGCTCGTGTCCGAGCTGGGGATCCTTCTCAACAACGAGATGGACGACTTCACTGCGGCTCCGGGCCGGCCCAACCTGTACGGCCTCGTGCAGGGGCCGGCGAACGCGGTCGGACCGGGCAAGCGCATGCTCTCCTCCATGAGCCCCACGCTGGCCTGGAACGACGAGGACCTCGTCGTGCTCGGATCACCGGGCGGATCGCGCATCCCGACTGCCGTGGTCCAGGTGCTCCTGGGTGTGGTCGTGGACGGCGCGAGCCTGGCCGAGGCCGTGGCCCGTCCGCGGATCCATCACCAGTGGCTGCCCGACGAGGTGGCGGTGGAGCCGGGGGCGCTTGCTCCCGACGTCCGCGAGGCCCTCGACCGTCGCGGGTACGCTCTGGTGGATGCACGCGCGGTGGGCGAGGTACACGCCGCCCGCAGGCACCCCGACGGCCGCCTCGAGGCCGCGGCCGACGCGCGAGGTCCGGGCGCGGCGGGCGTCTGGCCCCGGTGACCCGCGTTGGTTGAGGCGATGCCCGTGCTGGTGAGAAGCCCGGTGGCCCCGGTCACGCCAGGAATCGGATGGCCTTCCGCACGAGTCCCAACTTCTTCTCACTATAGGGTGGGTAGAAGGTGCGTATCCCGTCGGGTCGTCCCTGGACCAGCACCGCATGGGCGTGAGAGAACTCCAGGAAACCGGCGTGGCCGTGAGCGCTCCCCATGCCGCTCTCGCCGTTGCCGCCGAAGGGGAGTCCCGGGTGGGTGAAGTGCAGCAGGGTGGTGTTGACGCACGTTCCTCCCACCGTCGTGTGTCGCAGGACCCGCTCCACCGCACGCCGATCCCGCGCGAAGACGTACAGCGAGAGCGGCCTGGGTCGGGCCTGCACGAACTCGATGGCCTCGTCGAGGTCTCCGAAGGGGAGCACCGGCAGGACCGGCCCGAAGATCTCCTCCTGCAGGATGGACATCTCCGGGCGCACGCCCGCCAGGATCGTCGGGGCGAGGTACCGTTCCTCGGGTCGGGAGGTGCCGCCGGCCACCACCCGGGCCCCCGCTGCCACCGCGTCCTCGAGAAGGCGCAGGACCTTTGCGTGGTGTTCCGCATCGATCATGCGGCCCATGGAGGGGCTTGGGCCGCGAGCCGTCTCGTCGGCTCCGTAGCGCGCCTCCAGCACGCGCTGGCCCGCGGCCAGGAAGGCCTCCTCGAGGTCCCGGTGCACCAGGACGTAGTCCGGCGCGATGCAGCTCTGGCCAGCGTTGAAGCACTTCCCCCACAGGATCCGCTCCGCGGACTTCGCGACGTCGGCCGAGCGGTCCACCAGTGCGGGCGACTTGCCGCCCAGTTCGAGGGTCACCGACGCCAGGTGACGGGCGGCCGCGACCATGACCTTGCGGCCCGTCCTCGCGCTGCCGGTGAAGAAGACGTGGTCGAAGGGCAGGTCCAGGAGTGCGTCGGCCACCTCGTGGCCACCCTGGAAGACCGCGACCTCTTCGGGGGGGAACAGTCCGGCGAGGAAACCCTCGAGAAAGCGTGCCGTGTGGGGTGCCCTGGACGAGGGGCGCACGGCCACGCAGTTCCCGGCGGCCAGTGCCGCGACCAGGGGAACGAGGACAAGCTGGAAGGGGAAGTTCCAGGGCGCAAGGACGAGGATCCGCCCCTTAGGCTCGTACCGGATCTCGGAGTGCGTCCCGGTGAGGAGGAGCGGGGTGGGCACCCGCTCGGGTTCCATCCACTCCGCGAGGTGTGCGATGGCGTGGTCGATCTCCGAGACGACCATGTACACTTCGCCCAGCTCCGTCTCGACCGCGGGCCTGCCGAGGTCCTCGCCGACCGCAGCGCACAACGCCTCCCGCTGTGCGAGCGCGGCACTCCGGATCCTGCGGAGGCGCGCGATCCGATCCTGGGCGGTGCTCGCCGCCAGGGTGCGGCGTCCCGCGTCCAGGGTGTCGAACGCAGCGCGAACGTTTGCGAGCGGATCGCTGTCCATGAGGGTCTCCTGGGGGCTTCGACGAAGCGGGCCTCCTATTCCGATCGGTCGCTCCGGTCGTGGGTCGCGGGTGGGACGAGATACAGGGCGCCTTCCCGCGGCTGGATCCGTCATGCCCTCCCGCACGGACGTTCCCGATCCTCTCCCCAGCGGCGCCCAGGTGCTTCTCTTCTCCGGTCCGCACGTTCCGGAAACCCGCTGCAGGGACGCTCTGGATCGGCTCGACATCCCTGCCGCGCTCGCCGACGCGCCGGAGGCGTGGCACGCGCCGCTGGCGGCCTTGGGCGGTGCTCTGGGCTCCCGAGGCTCCGGTCCGCACGCGGTGGAGCGCCTCGTCGCCTGCCACGGTTCCGGTTGGCCGCCCGAGGTGGAGCGAGCCTGGCAGCGACTCGTGGGGCGCAGCCTGGATCATCCCTCGAAGCCACGTTCCTGGGATGGTGACCCCGCCGCGGCCTTCCTGCTCCGAGGGGGTGAGACGGACGCGGCCCGTGCGTCCCTGGACCAGCACCTCCGCGTCCACCCCGCCGATGCCTCCGCCTGGCACGTGATGGCGCGGATCGTACCCCTGCCCGCGGCCGCCCGGTGCGCGTTCCACGGAGGCCCGGTGCTGCCTCCTCTGGACGATCTCGTGGACCTGCCCGAGGAGGACGCCGTCGCCCCGATCTCCCGGTGGATGATCTCGTACGCGTTCATCGCGGACCTCGTTCCCCGCACCGTGCTGGAGGACGCCCTCCGCGCCGAGGACCGGTTCGATGCCGTGCCCCTCGCGATGCCCGGGGACGCGACGGCGTTCGCCTGGTACCTGGTCGCGGAGGAGAAACGGCGAGCTACGCCCATGCCCGGCGGTGTGGGCCCGATGGTGGCTCGCCGTGCCCTCCAGCAGATCAGCGCCCCCACGTTCCGGCGGTACCTGGGAAGGTTGGGGGGACGTTTCTAAGACGCGGGCTCCCGTCGCACCTGTCCCGGATCGAGACCCAGGCGCGTCCGCCCGAATCGCTTCTCCAGGATGCCCCGAGGGACGCCGAGAGCTGCGAGCAGGTCGCGGGTCTCGTGGATGAGCACGTGGAAGGCGGAGCGGCTCAAGCGGTTGGCCTGCCGGCCCCAGAGCGCGGTCTTCAGTCCGGAGTCGTCGTGCCAGGCACCCGGCTCGTGCGCCAAAAGGTCGAGGAGGACGAATGGAAGCCCGGCAGGCACGGAGGCCTCGACCTCGCCCTGGCTCACGTGCACGACGCCGTCGGCAGGGCCGCTCCAGGCGAGGACCACCTCGAGATCCGCGATGTCGGGGTCCTCGTTGCCGGCCGTGGGCAGGGCCTGGGCGCCTTTAGGATCCGGGTGCGGTGCGAGCCGGGCTATCCGCCAGGCTGCACCTCCCGCGAATCGCAGGACGTCCCCTGGGTGCAACGCCTTCCAACCCTTGATGCGGCGGCCGTTGACCGAAGTGCCGTTGAGCGACCCCAGGTCACGCACGACCCATCGACCCCTCTGGGGCTCGATGACGGCGTGGTGGCCGGAGACCTGGTCATCGGTGACCACGAGGTCGTTCCCCGGGTGGCGACCTATACGGAGCGTGGTGACGAAACGCATCTCCTGCCCGGAGCGTTCCTCGACGACCAGGGAGGTCTCGGAGGTGGAGCCCGGGCCCGTACCGGGAGGCGAGCTCGAGAGGCGTCGGGTAGCTTCCTCCTCCATCCGTTCGGCTCCTTGGAGGACGTCGAGACGTAACGCCCTCCGCCTGTCCCTTCCCGCGGATCAGTCCCCAACGGCGGGAGCGGCGGACGCGGGGACGAGGACCCGGACGTCGTCGAACACGAAGCCGTCGTCGCCGCTGTGGGCACCGTCACCGCCGACCACGCAGGCCATGTCTGGTTCCTCGGTGGGTCGGATCGCCTCGGCGGGCAGCCGGTCACAGGACCCGTCCACGCAGCCGACGACCCCATCGAGTGGGTCCACGAGGAGCCGGATGCGGAACCACCCCTCCTTGGGCAGGGGTCCGAGGTCGCGGCAGGTCTCCCCCGATCCGACCACCACGCGGCCCGGACGACGGTCTCCGCCGAACCCGGTCCACGCCCTCACTCCACCGAGGGAGAACCGCACGGCGAGGCTATTGTACGGATCGACCGCGATGGTCCCGGGACTCCATGCCCAGGCCTCCATCGCGACCGGACCCGAGAGGCCGGCGAGGTCCACGCAGGCGCTGTGGACGGACGGCATGGCCACGGCCCGGTCCCCCGAGTGGACCGGATCGCCCACGATCGTACCGCTCGTGCCACCGTGCGGAGGGACGAACAACGGACCGACCTCGTCCGGGTGTTGACCCAGCGCTCCATTCTCGAAGTCCTCCAGGGCCACCGTGCGCCAGTCGGGCCAGCCGTCGCAGTCCTCGTCCACAGCGTTGCCCGGGATGTCCGTGGCCCCGGGATGGATGCGCGGATCGCCGTCGTCGCAGTCGTCCCCGCCCCAGGGCAGCCACGCATGCCCGTCGCCGTCGGCGTCCTCGGGCACCACCTCCAGGATGCCGTCCTGGGCGGTCCAGAGCCGCCGGCCATCCCAGGCCAGCGCCGGGCTGCCCGACCACGGTGGACCGAGCGGTGGTCCGATGGGCCTCAGAAGCGCGTCCAGGAGGAGGGCGCTGCCATTGGCGAGGGAGACGAGAAGAGCCTCACCAAGCCACTCCAAGTCCCCCGCGACGACGTCCATCGGCAGGCGTGCCCGTATGCGTCCCTCGAGATCCGCACGCACGATGCCATGGCAAAGCTCTCCGCCCTCGCAGAGGCCGTCGTAGTCGCCGTGGTCTCCGGCGTCCGCGTAGAAGACGGCGTCGTGTGTGGCGGCGATCCCGTGGGTGTACGGAACGAGGTCCGGACCGGTATCCGCAAACGTGTTCTGCTCCGGGGAGTAGCGCACGAGACGGCCGCCGGGGAACGTCACGACGAGGAGATCCTCCCCCGTGCACGCGATCCCGTAGACCGATTGATCGCCGGCACGGGAGAAGGGCACGCTGCCGAGCACCGCCCCCGTCGCGGCGTCCAACTCGTGGATGGCCTCGGTCGCGTCGTTTGCGAACCACAGGCGATCCCTGCACCACGCACCCCCTCGAGGCATCGCCAGTTGCTCGATGTGGGTGAAGCGAGGCAGGGGAGCGACCGGTTCGGGAACGGGCACGGCGTCGGGTTCGGCGATGATCCAGGCCACGCAGCCACCCAGGACGAGCGCCACCGGGATCGCCACTCGTCGAGCGACCGGGGACCAACGGGTCTTCCTTGGCGCCATCGTGGGGGCGACCTGCTCCTCCTCCAGGAGGGGGGGCAGGGCCAGGGACCCAGAGGGCAGGGTCTCAGCCACGCTCCGGACATCGGCCGCCATCTCGGCCGCGCTGGCGTACCGATCCTCCGGTCGGCGAGCCGTTGCGCGCCGGACGATGGCCGCAATCGCCTCCGGGAGGGTCTCGAGTGGGTCGTCGTCGTCCTGCGGGCTGAACGAGTCAGGCGGATTCCGACCGGTCACGAGGGAGAAGAGCGTCGCGCCGACCGCGTAGACGTCCGATCTCGCGTCCGCGCTCACCGCGTCCGAACGGACCTCGGGGGCCATGAACACCCAGGTGCCGAGACGAGCCCCCTCGGAGGTGAGCATCGTGTGGGCCGATCTCATGCGCGCGACGCCGAAGTCCGCCAGTAGCGCAAATCCGTGTTCCGACAGCAGGATGTTCCCCGGCTTGACGTCTCGATGGATCACGCCCTGGGCGTGGGCCGCGTGCAGCGCGTCCAGCACCTGGGCCGTCAGGTCACACGCGGGCCGTGCCGGGAGAGGCCCGGTCTGGACCAGGGACTGGACGCACCCTCCTCTCGCGAGGTCCATCACGATGTAGAGGCGGCCCTCGTCCTCACCGAAGTCGTGGACGCTCACCACGTTGGGGTGGTCGAGCGCCGCGATGACGCGGGCTTCGGTCTCGAACCGCCTGCGGACGAGTGGGTCCACCAGGAGGTGCTCGTGCAGCACCTTCACCGCCCGCCGGACGTCCAGGCGCGTGTCCCAGGCGACCCACACCGACGCCATCCCGCCCGCTCCGATCCTCCGCTCGAGGACGTACCGGCCACCGGCGAGGAGGCGGTGGTCCACGGTCCCCTCTAGTCCACGCACGCCGCCCTCGAGGCGCCATGCTCGAGGGTCGGGGGGTGTGGGGACGAGGCCAAGCGGTGCTCCTTGCGAGTCGGCAGGATGCAACGTACCCCCCGCAGGATCCTCGGGACAAGGGCGTGTCCGTCGAACCTGGAGCGGCTGGGCCTCGGTGGCCTGCCGTGGGGCACAAGTGGCACCCCTGCGCGGCAGGGTACGGGGTAGTGCCCCACCGAGGGCTTCGTCGAGCGCGTCGTCGCGCCTGGGGAGACCCGGGTCCGCCGGTGAGCGGTCCGAGACCTCGATACGACGGCCTGTTCGACGACAGCTACGACATGCGCGTCCTCCCACACCCCGGGCACGTCGGCCTGGTGGATGGACGGCGACGTGGGCCTCGCGCCCGTAAGTGTACATGACCCATCGGGTGGCTCGAACCGCGACGCCGGGGGACAGGCGCGGATCCGAACGAGGCGCTTCGGGAGGGGGTCGGGGTACATTGCGGTGCCTCCACCCCATCGAGGCCTGCATGCTCCACGCCGAGCCGCCCGTCCTGGAGAACCGTCGTCGCCCCCGTCTCGGATCCGTGGCCGTCCAGCCGGTCCCCGACGGCCTCCTCCCGAGAGCCTAGGTCTACCGGATGGACCTGCCCACCTTCACGTCCCGCGTTCGGGCCGCCGGATCCGCACAGGCGATCCTCGCGCTCCTTAGGACCGGGGTCCTGCCCCACTACACCGGGTCCGCGCTCACCCCGTTCCTCCGGGTGGTCATGGGCGCAGCACGCCACTTCAACGAGGACCTCGACGACGCGGCCTCGGCCGTGGAACTCTGGTCCGAGGTCCACGCCCGCTCTCCGGATCCCGACGGGCCGCACGCGGTGCTCGCCATCATGATGAGCGTGGCCAACAAGCGGTCGAATGCGTCCCTGCCCCGGGGAGCACGCAATGTGCCCGCTTCGGCCCTCATCTACGGGGCCGTCCACCGCCTGCACGTCTCCCCCGACCAGGATCTGAGGGTGGTCCGGACCATGATGGACGCCGCCAACCGCCTGACGGACCTGTCCCGGCCCTGGGCCGAGATGGACGTCCCCGGCGCAGTGACCCTCTGGACGGCGCTGTACCGGCTGGACGTGTCCGACGACGACCGGGTCCGGGTGGTGCGGACCATGATGGACGTCGCCAACCGCCTGACCGACCTCAGGGATCCCGGGCGCCGGACCGACGTCCCCGCGGCCGTCCACATCTGGACGTCGCTCGGTGAACTCCCCGTCTCCTACGAGGATCGCCTCCGGGTGGTGCTGACCATGATGGCGCTCGCCAACCGGATGAGCCGCGTGGAGGCGCCTCCCGACGAGCGGGACATCGCGGGTGCGGTCCTGGCCTGGCAGGCCGCCTGGCGCCTGGGACGGCGGGTGGACGCCGACTGCGCGCTCCAGGTCGTCCGCACCATGATGGACGTGGCCAACCGGTTCACCGACCTCGAAGGCGATCGCACGCGGATAGACGTCGAGGCCGCCGCCGCCATCTGGACCGGCGTCGTGGAGGCGGCCGTGGAGTCCGAGGACCGCGATCGGGCCGTGCGGACCATGATGGCCGTGGCCGGCCGGCTGCTCGGCCCCGAGGCGAGCGAAGCGGACGTGCTGGGCGCACTCCGGCTCTACCGGGCCTCCTGGCGCTGCGACGCCACCGGCGAGCAACGGCTCCGGGTGGTCAAGACCGTACTCGACGTCCTGTCCCGGTTCCCTCACGCGGCCGGCCTCGCCGTGACCCTGCTCGGCGCCCGGCCGGACCTCTTCCCCGACGAACGCTTCCGAGACGCCGTCCGGACGGCTTTGCTCTACTACCTGGACGACTACGGGGCCGTGGTCGCCCACGTGGACGGCCATCGCGCCCCGGACGACGACCTCCGGGCGCTCCGTGCCGACGCGCTGCGCAAGCTTCGCCGGTATGAAGTGGCCATCGATGCGTGCACCCGCCTGCTCGACCGAGCGCCTCCGGCCGGACCCGCGGACGTGGAACGCCTCGACGCACGGATTTCCGCGCTGTGCTGCCGGGGATACTGCCACCTCGAGAAGGGCCGCACCGATCCCGCCTGGCTGCCTCAAGCCCTCGCCGACCTCGAGGCCGCCCTCGCCGAAGCGAAGCGCGCGGCCCTCCCCCCTCCCCCCCGCGCGTGGACCGGCCTGGGGTACGTGCTCCGCCTGCTCGACCGACCGGCCGATGCCGAGGCCGCCTTCGCCCGTGCCATGGAACTCGACCACGACAACCGCAAGGCCCTGGAGGCGCGAGCGTGATCCCCTCTGTTCCCGGACCGTGGGGATCCAGGCGGACCCCGCGACCCGGGGTGCTGTAGGATCGACCCGTGCACCCTCCCCTGTTCTTCGTAGCCCTCCTCACGCTGGCCCTGGCCACGCCGGGTGGGACCGTCGACCCCAAACCGGTGGCGGTCCCCGCCACCTGCTGGCGGGCGATCCGAACGGCCTCGGTTCCCGTCGCCGGCAGGGTGGAGGCCAAGGCGGGGGGTTCCGTCGGCTGCGCCGTGCCTGCCGACTGGGCCGATAGCAGCCTCCTCCGGTTCCACGTCACCTCGGACCGTCCGGTGACCCTGGAGGTGGCCGCGATGGAGCCCGATGGGAAGGCCGGATTCTGGCGCCGGGTGGATCTTTCGCCGGGCGAGCAGGACCTGGCGCTCCCCCTACGCTGGTTCCGTTGGCGCGCAGGCCGTGTGGCTCGTTGGGAAGCAGTCGACCGGATCGGCCTCCGGTTCCGCGGGCCTGCCTCCATCGTCCTGGGGGATGGGGTCCTCGAGCCTGGCAGCCCGTATCTGGACGTCCCAGACCTGGAGGCGCTGGCCGACGTGTCCATGCGTCACCTCGACTCTCCCCGGGTGCGCCTGCTCACGAGC
>JAFGLY010000072.1 GCA_016927815.1 Deltaproteobacteria bacterium
GCCCGCGAAGGCGATCCCCACGGGCACCACCCGCATGACGGCGCCGCAGCCGTCCGACTCGGGCACGCCGCTCGCCCGCCAGTCGCGCCCCGCACGGAACGCTCCGGCGCCCCGCAGACAGGTGCCGCCCGGCGCGGTGGATGGCGTGAGGGGATCGTCCAGCCAGCGGACGAACGCCTCCCCCACAGAGGCGCCGAACCGGTCGTCGTCGAGCGGGCCCGGCGGCTGGGCCAGGACGGCGTCTGCCAGGTACAGCGCCATGTGCGTGTCGTCGGTCCAGCAGAAGGAGCCGGCCGAGGTGGACACGGGCTGGGTGCGGACCTTTGGGCCGGACTCGAACTCGAGGGTGCGGCCGAAGGCGTCGCCGCAGGCGAGACCCAGGAAGGCACCGGCCGCGCGGTCGGCGAAGGAAGGATCGAGGTGCATGGTTCCTCCGATGCGTACGGATGGAGATTCAGTTCCACGAGGGGGTCTGGGGGACCAGGGACAGGCAGAAGCCGGTCGCCTCCAGCCAGTCCCGATCTCCCTCCCAGAAGGAGAGACCGGCACGGTCTGGCCAGCGCAGGTCCGCGTGATCGCGATCGGTCCGAAGGACCAGATGATCGGCGATGGACAGGTCGGCTCCGAATGGGATCCCAGCGACCGGCCCATCCCCAGCGCCCACCCTTTCGGCGGTCACGACGACAAGGGCGGAGATCCGTGTGCCTCCAGCGAGGAGATCGGCGCCGTCCAGCGGGCGGGGGACGAGGGGATCGTCCACCACCGGGATCGGAAGGCCGACACCCGGGAGGACGACGTAGCGGATCGGCTCCGCGCCCCGGGAGGGACGCAGGCCCACCACCTCCCCCCAGCCACCCCGCATGGCGACCCACCAGCGGAAGCCGTCGAGGAAGGCCTCGAACACCTCGGGGGGGAGGAGCCGGTCGATGCCGTACCCGAAGCGTCCGATCCGCACCCGGACACCCTTTGCCGAGACTCCGAGGGATGCGCTCCGGCTTGGTTGGCCAAGCCAGCAGGTAGGCGTATCGCGTTGATCGACGCCCACGATGACCTTCACGTGGGAACCGAACCGCGCCTCGACAGCGTGGACGATGGGTGTGAGCGACGACGTGCTCGCAGGTGCCATGTGCCCTCTCTCATGGTCGGGTCTGACCCGCCGGCATTGCCACCGTGCCCACGAGGCGGGGGTCGGTTGGCTGCGCGTCATCGGGCCGGTCCCTCGGCGCATCTTCATAAGGCGAAACGGATGGGTTTCTGAGAACTGACCTTTCCCTAACCGTTCCAACTCGTGCTGTCAAGGGCGCAGCCCCCGACGGGTTGCCTGGGATCGCCCCGCTGGGGCCCTCCCTCACCCGGGCGCGAAGCCGATTGCTCCGACGCCAGCGCTCAGGACTCCCCAGCCTTCGGCTCCGACACCATCGTGCGCACCCGGTGGGCGAACGCGCGGGCGAATGGCCCATGGCTCCGTCGGGTGATCGGGTGTCGATCGCCGTGGCCGTGGACGCCCTTGAAGAGGACGTGGCAGAGCACGAGCAAACCCACCGCCTGGAGCCAGGTCAGGACCGGAAGGCCGAAGATGGCGGGCATGAGCCAGTTCCACAGCAGCATCACGACCAGCCCGAGCAGGCCGGCCAGCGCGGCGAGTCCGGCCGTGCCCAGGGCGATCCAGCCGATGATCTTGAAGATGCGCATCTTCGGTCTCCTTCAGGAATCGTCGGTGAGCAGCCCGCTTGCGGCGAGCTGCCGTCGAATGCGGTCCATGGCCCGCTTCTTGCGTGCCATCCAGGTGCCCATCGGTACGCCGGTCTCGTCCGCGAGCTCCCGGAACGTCCTGCCCTCGAGGGCGTTGGCCACGAAGGCCCGGCGCTCGGCGGGGGGCAGTGCGCGCACGGCCTGGGCCACGGCGTCCATGACGTGTTGGTGCTGGAGTGTGGCCTCGGGATCCGGGCATCCGGCGACCAGGTCGAGCATGTCCTGGGCGACGGCGTCCCGCGTCCGGCGTCGGCGGTCGGATCGGAGGAGGTCGACACACCGCCGTGCCACGAGCGTGACGAGCCAGGCGCCGAGGCGCTCCACGCCCCCGAGGAGGCAGGGTGTCTCGACGAGATCCAGCAGGACCTCCTGGACGGCGTCCTCTGCGTCCTGGGCCGAACCCGTCAGCGCCCGTGCCCGCCCGGCGAGCCTCTGCCCGTGCTCGGTGAGGAGCAATGCCAGGGTCGGCTCGGCGGCGGTGTCCACGGAGGGTGCCCTTCCTTGGAGGGGTCAGCGTGTGCGGGGATCAGACGTCGGCCGGGGAGTCCGGCCGCGTGGCGTGGGCGATCCAGTGCGATCCGTCCCCCTTTACCGTCCGCACGACGAATCCGACGGCGGCCAGGCGGCGGCCGATCTCGGCGGCGTCCATGGGCCCGTGTGCGCCGCGAACATGGACGAACCGGCTGAATCCCCACCACCGGCGGCTCGCGAAATCCTGGAGCACCAACGCGCCCCCCGGGCGCAACAGGCGCCAGGCCTCGCGGAGCACGGCGTCCGGGTCGGGTACCTCGTGCAGCAGGCCGCTGGCGCACACGAGATCGGCCTCGCCCGAGGGCAGGCCGGTGTCGTCCACGGGAGCGAGGACGGTGACGATGCGCGGGGCGACATCCAGGCGGACCGCGGCGGCGTCGAGCTGGCTCAGCATGTCCTTCGACGCGTCCACGGCGATCACCCGACGCGCGCTCCGGGCCAGGTGGAGGGTGAGGAAGCCGCTGCCCGCCCCGAGATCGACGGCGGACCCGCCAGGGGGCGCTACGCGGTCCAGCAGGTACAGGAGGGCCTGGTCGCGGCGTCTGCGACGCTCGGAGAGGAAGTCCCGACCGGCGACCCATGCCCAAAGGCCCGTCCAGGACGTGATGGCATCCATGTTCGACTCCCGGGCGCTGGGGGCGACCTGTGTGAGCTTCCGTCGCCTCCCAGCCTCACCCTCCAGTCGTCACCGCTGCCGCTCCTATTGCCGGGCCCCACCGGAGCGGGGCTACAGCGTCATGAGCCGCCGCCGGGGGAAGTAGCCGATCTCCCGGTCGTGCAGGAGCTGGTTCCCGAGGATGCCGTCCACGTCGGTGGAAGCGAGCAGGTGGGACAGGGCGTCGGGCAGGACGCCGCATCGCACGGCAAGGCTCACGGGGCCCAGGGAGATGTCCACGTCGCGGGTCTCGACCTGGAAGGTGCCGAGACCGGGGTAGAAGTCGGTGACGGTGTCTGCGGGCGGGAACCCGTCGAGCAGTTCGGGCCGCAGGTAGGAGACCTGGGCGCCGAAGTCGAGGAACATGCGGCGGTCTTTACCGCGGACAGAGGCGTGGACGACGGGGAGGGCGAAGGCGGTGTCCAGTCGGACGGACGCCCCGGCCCTGTCCAGCTCGCCGGACCACACCCTGGCGATCCCCCGGTGCCCGTCGAGGATCCAGTCCAGGCGTCCGATCACGTCGGACCCGAGGAAACCCACGCACCGGACGCCGAGGAAGCCGGACAGCGAGGCCGCGGTGAGGCCGAGGAGCGTGTCGGGCATCGGGAACCGCTCGCCGGCGATCCTCACCGCGCCCGGCTGGCCGAAGGACGCCGGAGAGCCGGTGTCGAGCATCCACAGGTCGCCGTCCACCTCGAGGAAGAGGTGGCCGTTGAGGAACGGGAGGGGGTGGGTGGCCGGACCGCCCCCGGCCCAGGGGTCGACGCGCCTGCGGAAGCCGTCCTCGGCGTGCCCCGTGCTCATGGCCTTGGCGGCGAAGAAGGCCTGCTTTCGGAACGACTCGTCCTTGGGCGCCCTGAACGCTCGAGCGTCCTCTTGGAGGGTGCTCGCCACCTCCCGGAGGACGGCGTCCTCCCCGGCGTAGCTCTTGACCTTCCGGGCCACGCCGAGGAGTGCCTCCGAGGCCTCGGCGTACCGGCCGTTGCGGTTCAACTGGACCGCTTTCTCCCGGGCGAGGGAGGCATGGCGGGCGGCCACCACCCGGTCCACGTCCACCGCGCGGGGCTGGGCGTCGTTGGCCTTGTCGTCCGCGTAGAGGAACGTGACCTCGTCCGCGGCCTTGCCGAGCGCCGTCTCCCGGTCGTGCAGCACGAACCGGACCGTGACCTGGGCCCCGGCGGCTGCCGGGGTGAACCCGAGCCGCACCGGGATCTGCAGCTCCTGGGCCGAGACGAGGTCGGGCAGCGCGATCCGCCACCCCGCGCCCTCCCGGCGGCAGATCCACGGCCCCACCACCTGGGCCGTGACGCCGTCGGGCGCGGCCACCTCGAGCACCACGTCGCGGGCCGTGATCTCGAGGGTCTCGCCCAGCTCGCGGGCCATGATCCCGGGGATCTGCTCGGCGTTCCCGATGTACTGGAACGCCCCGCCGCCCGCGTCGGCCATCCGGCCCAGCAGGGCTTCGTCGAACCCCGCGCCGATGCCGAACGTGGAGGTGGACACGCCCCGGCTGCGCAGCGCACCGGCGTGGCGCTCGAGTTCCTCCGGGGAGGTCACCTCCACGTTGGCGAGGCCGTCGGTGAGGAGCAGGCAGCGGGCGACCGAGTCGCCGGGGTCCGGCGTGCCCACCGCCTGGCAGCCCGTCAGCCAGCCGCGGTACAGGTTGGTGGTGCCACGCGCCTCGATCTCGCGCAGGCGCTGCGAGGCGGTGCGTCGGTTCGCGTCGGTGGCCGGGACCTCGCTCTGTACGACGTCAATGACGTCGTCGAACACGACCACCGTGAAGCGATCGGAGTCGGTGAGCCGGGTGAGGGCGAGGTCCACGGCCTCGCGGGCGAGTTCGAACTTGCCACCGGCCATGGAGCCCGACCGGTCGAGGACGAAGGCCACCCGCACCGATACGCGGGGGCGGCTACCCTCGGCACGGGGCGCCCGGATCGTGGCCAGCACGAAGCGGTGGCAGGGAGAGGAGGTTCGGACGAGGGTCCGATCGGCGGCGAGGTGAAGGGTCATGGCTCGGGGTCTCCTGACGGGTCTGGGAAGAGGACTGCCTGGATCCCGGCCATCGGGTCGAACAGCTCGCGGCCGAACCGGACGAGCTTGCGCAGGCGACGCTGGTCGGGTGGGGAGAGAGGGCGGCGGACGTGGATCTCCACGTCCTGGGTGAGGACGTATCGATCCCAGGGGACGGGGGCGGGGAGATCGGGCTCGGTCAGGACGGCGGACGACCGGGCCGGCGCCGATGTCCCCTGCTTGAGGGCGGTCTCCTGGGTGCGGACCGCCAGGAGGCGTTCGGCGTACTCGGCGGCCGACTCGCGTTGCCCGGTCCCCGACTGCTTCTGGGCCTCCACCTCCTGCCGCGTGGACACGAGCAGCGCACGGATCTCCTCCGGCGCGAGGTCTCGGAGGCGCTCTCGGATGTCCGAGAGCGGCATCTTCAGCTCCTGCAGCGACTGGATCAACAGGAGCCGGTCCAGGTGCTCCGGGCCGTAGCGGACACCTCGGCCCAGCCCGGGGCTGGCCAGCAGCCCCTCCTGTGTGTAGTACCGGATGGTCCTGGTGGTTTCGCCCGCGAGGACCGCCAGGTCCTCGATGGTGTACCGGTCCGGGTCGTTCATCATGACAGCAAAAATAGCCACTGCGGGCTGAACTGTCAAGTTGTGAGATCCGATCGAGCCTCCTGCCCGACGCGGCCCCGTGCCTACGTGCCGCCGAGCGCCTCCACACGCACCCTCGAACCGTCGGGGGCCTTCTCCACGAGGACGTGGCAGGGGATGACGCGCCCGACGGCCTCGACGTGGCTGATCAGGCCCACCTGCCGGTTCGCGCCGATCTCGTCCACGACCTGGAGGGCGCGGTCCATGGCCCCGGCGTCGAGGCTGCCGAAGCCCTCGTCGATGAAGAGGGTGTCCAGTTCGATGCCGCCTGCGCGCTCCTGGATGACGTCGGCGAGGCCGAGCGCGAGCGAGAGGGAGGCGAGGAACTTCTCGCCTCCCGAGAGCGTGCGGACGTCGCGCCGTTCCGCGGTGTGCGCGTCGAAGACGTCCAGTTCCAGGCCCGAGCGCTTGCGGCGATCACCGCTCTCCGGCTTGAGGACGAACGTGTAGCGGCCCTCGGACAGCTTCTGGAGGCGCCCGCTGGCCCTCGCCAGCACCCGATCCAGCCACCAGGTGAGCACCCAGGTGGAGAAGTCGAGCCGCCGGGCGTTGCTCCCCTCCAGGTCGCGGGCCAGCGCGAGGAGGCCGGCGGAGTGCTCGTGCAGCGCCTCGATCTCGGCGAGGATCTCGTCGTGCCGGGCCTTGACCCTGCGGAGATCCGCGACCCGGGCCTCGGCCCGGGTCCGCTCCTCGGTGGCCGCCTTGCGCACGGTCTCGGCCTGGTCGCGTTCCGCTTCCAGGGCCGGCAGGTCGGGTGGTGGCCGCCCGCCGATGGCCTCCTCCAGGTCGACGATGCGGGCATCGACCCCCGTGAGGGCATCGGTCCAGTCCTTGACGGTGGCCTCGATCGCCGCTTCGGCCTGGGACGGGAGCTGGGCCTCGCGGACCTCCTCGGCCGACTCGAACCCCTGCTCTGCGAGGACTGCGTT
This sequence comes from Deltaproteobacteria bacterium, assembly GCA_016927815.1. GTDB lineage: Bacteria > Myxococcota_A > UBA796 > UBA796 > JAFGLY01 > JAFGLY01. Next base: position 6,525 of record JAFGLY010000072.1, read on the forward strand.
CAGGGCCGCGCTGGCCTCGACCAGGCGCTGCTCCGCCTTGGCGAGATCCGTCCGGGTGCTCTCGCAGGACGCCCGCCGGCCGGCCAGGTTCCGCTCGTTCTCCTCCCATCGGGCCCGGGTCTGGGCCGCCGCGGCTCGGCCCGCCCGGATGCGCGCCTCCAACGCGTCGCGGTCCCGGCGGGCTGCGTCCAGGGCCTCGCAGGCCTCTTCGACCTCGCCCACGCGTGTCCGGGCTGCCTCCAGGGCGCCCCGGGCCGCGGCCTCGGCCTCGCGCACGGAAGCGAGCGCGGCCTGGGCCTGGGCGTGGGCGCTTCGAACTGCGGCCACGGCCTCCTCCCGCGCCCCTCGCGTGGCGAGCAGGCTCCTCATCGCCTCGTCCTCCGCCTTCAAGCGGGTCTCCTCGCGCTCGGCCTCGATCCTGGCCTCTTGCCAGGCGCCGGGACTCGCGTACCCGGCCGCCCCCAGCCGACCGAGCGCGGTCTCGGCCTCCTCGGCGCGCAGGTCCCGTTCCTTGCGGGCCGCGGACAGGATCTGCTCCTGCGCGGAGCGCTCGGCCCGGGCCGACTCGAGCCGGGCCTCGGCGTCGGTGACCGCAGCGCGCAGATCGTCGGGGGGAACCTCGCCGGTGGCCGGACGGGGGTGGTGGGTGCTGCCGCATACGGGACAGGGTGCGCCCTCCTGCAAGGCCGCGGCGAGGCGCACCGCGGCCTGGGCCTCCAACCGTGCGCGCGCGGCGTCGAGGGTGGCCGTGGCGGCCTCCACCTCCAGGTGGGCCCGGATCCGACCCTGCTCGGCCCGCTCGAGGTTCCGGGCCAGCTCGGCCTCCCCGGTGGTGGCCCACCGATCGGCCTGGTCGGCGGGGGGCCTGAGGGCCTCGATGGACAGGACCCGATCGTGGACGACCTGCAGCGCACGGGTCGTCTCCTCGTGGGCCTGGGACACGCGGGTGAGCCCGGTGAGCGCCGTCTCGGCCGCCACGACCCCGAGGACCAGCGCGTCCCGCCGCTCGGCCGCGGCCGTGGCCTCGAGGTCCAGGCGTCGGACCTCCTTGCTGGCCTCGTCGAGGGCGGACAGGTCTCCGATCCGGCCGCCGAGCGCATCCACCCTCCGGTCGTCCTCTCGGAACCCGGCCTCCTGGGCCTCGAGGGCCTCGAACGCGGGGCGCAGCCCCCCTTGCTCGGCCTCGAGCCGCCGGACCTCCCCCGCGAGGGTCTCCAGCGTCTGCCGGGCGGTCGCGCAGTGCAATCGCAGCGTGGCCTCGGCCTCGACCGCGGCCACGGCGCGCGTGGCCCGTCGGCTCGCGTCCAGGCGCGCCCCGGCGGCGGTCACCTCGGCGCGGCGTCTCTCCAACTCGGCCCGCACCTCCACGGCGGCTGCGAGCGCCCCGAGGCGCTTGGCCAGCGTGATCGCGGCGTCCAGCGCACGGGTCGCCCTCGTCGCGGCCGCCGAGTGGTCGACCTCGATCGCCCGGGCCTCCTCCACCGCTGCGAGGAGCCGGGCCTCGGTGTCGGGGAAGGCGTCCGGATCGAAGTCCTTGCGGACCTCCTCGAGCCGCGCCTGCTTCTCGTCCACCTCCTTGCGGACCTGCTGGGATCCCTCCCTCGCCAGCCGCGTGATCTCCCGGTGATCCGCCGTGGGAAAGGCCTTCTCGAGGATCTCAGACCGCTCGGCGGTCTCCATCTCCAGGAACCTCTGGAACTCGCCTTGCGGCAGCACGAGGATCTTGGAGAACTCGTCGTGGGTCAGCTTGAGGATGTCCTCCTCCAACCTTCGATCGATCTCGGCGGGCTTTGCGGCCACGGGACGGCAGGCGCCGGAGGCGTCGATCTCGGACAGGCACACCGAGGACTCCACCACCACCGAGTCCCCCCGCTTCGCCCGGCGGGGCAGGTAGGGTGCGCGGACGATCTCCCAGGTCCGGCCCTCGCACCGGAACCGGAACCGGACCCGCGTGGGCGCGAGCGGCCCGGCGAAGTGCGATCGCACGCTGTTCCGGTCGCGGGTACCGAGCGGCCGACCGTACAGCGCGAAGGAGATGGCGTCGAAGAGGGTGGTCTTGCCCGCGCCGGTGTCGCCGCTGATCACGAACACCCGATCGAGCCGCCCGAAGGGCACCACCTGCCGGTCGGCGTAGGGGCCGAAGCCTTCGACCTCGAGCTCGAGAGGGTTCATCGGGTGCCCTCCTGGAGCCCGGACCGGATCCGGTGGAACGCCCGGAGCACCTCGTCGGGGGGAGGGCCTCCGCGCAGGTGCCGCTCGAAGTCGAGGAAGTCGGCCTCCAGATCCTCCCGGGCCCCGGTGCGGTCCCGGTTCGGCACCCCGCCGGCCGGCCCGGTCTCCACGGGGTTCAGGAGGTGCATCACGTGGGGGAAGCGGCTGCGCAGGAGCGCCATGGGCTGCCCCACCCGGAAGGGCCGGGTGAGGACCACCAAGAGGTAGTCGTCGCGGAAGGGCTCGTACACCGGAGAGACGAGGAGATCCTCGAGTTCGCCCGTCAGGACACGCATGGCGCGGGGCGGTTGGAGCCGATGCGGCACGACCTCGGGCCTGCGCCCGGCCCGCGCCTCCACCGAGAGGATGGCCTTGGGGGCGTCCACCTCCGAGAAGGCGTAGGGCATTAGGGAGCCCGAGTACCAGGCGTTGGGCGCCGCCTGCTGAGTGCGGTGCAGGTGCCCCAGCGCGGCGTAGTCGAACCCCTCGAGGAGCGCGGGGTCCACGTGGGCCGCCTGGCCGACCAGCACGCGCTCCGAATCCGAGGGCGTGCTGCCCGCCGTGAAGCAGTGGGCCACCAGGACCTGGGTGTGCCCGGGAGTCTGTCGTGTGCGGATGGCGGCGATGGCGGCGGCGAACGCGGACGCCTGGCCAGGGGCTTCCTCCCCTGCGTGGGACAGCGCACCCGGCCAGAGGAAGGGAAGGGGCCAGACCTCGGCGAACTCGCCCTCCGGGGTGCGGATCCGGACCGGGACCTCGAGGTCCCCGACGTCTCCCCGCACGTGGACGCCCGCGCGGGCGAGCAGGCCGGACGACCACGCGAGGCGGGCGCCGCTGTCGTGGTTGCCGGCGATGATCACCACGGGCAGGGCCGGGGCGGCATCGCGGATCGTGGTGAGCCACCGACCCAGCTCGACGACCGCCTCCTCGGGCGGGATGCAGCGGTCGAACACGTCGCCCGCCACGACGAGCAGATCGTACGGCTCTGAGGCCGCGATCTCGACGATCCGGTCCAACACCTGCCGCTGATCCCCGAGTAGAGAGCGCTCGAACAGCACCTTCCCGAGGTGCCAGTCGGAGGTGTGGAGGATCCGCATCGGCAGGCCGGACCTACCGCCGCTCGTCTCGCGCGATGCGACCGTCCTGGAGTTCCACCACCCGACGAGCGGCGTCGAGCACCTTGGGATCGTGGGTGGCGAAGATGAAGGTGACGCCGTGCTCCTCGTTCAAGCGCCGCATGAGGGCGACCAGCTCGACTCCGGTGCGGCTGTCGAGGTTGGCCGTGGGTTCGTCGGCCAGCACCAGCGCGGGGTCGGCCACGATCGCCCGGGCCACCGCCACGCGCTGCTGCTGGCCGCCCGAGAGTTCGTTGGGCCGCCGATGGGCCATCGTCTCGAGCCCCACCTCGGCCAGCACACCGGTGACCCTCCTGCGTCGCTCCTCGGCGGACACCCCGCGCATCAGGAGCACGAACTCGGCGTTCTCGTAGGCCGTGAGCACGGGGATGAGGTTGTAGGCCTGGAACACGAACCCGATCCGCTCGAGGCGCAAGCTCGACAGCTCGTCGCCGCTCATCGCGCCCAGGTCTTGTCCGTCCACCTGTACCGATCCGGAGGTCGGCGCGTCCAGCCCGCCGATGACGTTGAGCAGGGTGGTCTTGCCCGACCCCGACGGTCCCATGAGCGCCGTGAACTCGCCCTTTTCCACGTCGAGGTCGATGCCGGCCAGGGCCTGGACCGGAATCCCGGTGGTGTTGTACGTCCGCGTGACGCCGCGCACCGAAACGATGGGGGGCATCCGGGCCTCCTAGAGGTGGTTGATGGCGGCGACCGGCTCGAGGCGGGACGCCTTCCAGGCGGGGTACAGGCTGGCCAGCACCGTGAGCAGAACGGCTACGATCGAGTAGATGGCGAACCGTTCCCAGTCGATCGCCGCGTAGGTCTGGGTGGTGACGGCGACCCCGCCCCAGCTCATCTGTTCGCCCGCGATCGAGGCGAGATCGACGCCCCAGACCAGGAGGGGGACGGTGAGCAGCAACCCCAGCAGGTCACCCGCGATCACCGCGACGACGCCCAGCAGCAGCCCCTCGAGGAGCACGAGACGCCGGATCTGCCGGGCCTTCATGCCCACCGCGCGCAGGACCCCGAACTCGTGGACCCGCTCGAGCACGCTCATGAGCACGGTGTTGAGCACGCCCATGGCGATGATGACGCCGATGACGAGCACCATCAGGTTGGTTCCGTTCGCGTCGAGGCGTACGGAGGCGACGACTTCGGGCAGGGCGCGCTCCCAGTCCATGACCTCCAGGGGTCGGCCGGCCAGCGCGGCGGCCGCCTCTTCGGCCGCACGGACCGACCTCCGCGAGTCCGGCAGGTGCACGGAGATCTGGCTCACGGCGTCGTCCAGCTCGAGCAGATCCTGGGCCGCGGGTACGGTGATGAGGGCGAAGGACCCGTCGATCTCGGCCGCCCCGGTGCTGAGCAGGCCCCGGACGCGAAACAACTGGGAGGCGACGTCCTCCCGTCCCTGCGTCATGAGCACCACCTTGTCGCCCAGGCCGACCGCGAGCGACTCGGCCGCGAGGGCGCCCAGGACGATATCGTGGTCGTCGGCGAGCCAGGTCCCCTCGACCACCTTGTCGGCCCACTCGCTGACCTCGGGTTCGAAGGCCGGGTCCACCGCGGTGGCCATGAGACCCACCGAGCCCGAGGGCGACAGGAGCAGCCCGTCCACGAAGATGCGGGGCACCACGGTCGCGCCGGGGAAGCGGGCGCGGAGCACCGAGGCGACCTCACTGGCCTCGGGCACGGTGATGTCCTGGTCCCGCTCGGCCTGGTACCCCTCGCCCTGCACCACCACGTGGCCGGCGAGCGAGGCCACTGCGGTCCGGAGCATGTCCTGGTACATGCCGTTGGCCCAGTTGACCGTGACGATCATCAGGGCGAGGCCGCCGGCCACCGCGGCGAGCGTGATGAGCGTGCGGCGGCGGTTCCTTCGGAGGTTGCGGGCGGCGAGCCGGAGGAGGAGGAGCATGGTCACACCTTCCTCATGGCGTCGACCGGGCGCAGACGCGCGGCCCGGAGCGAGGGCCAGAGGCTGGCGACCAGGCACACGCAGATCACCATCGCCAGCGTCACCCACACGGAGTTCCACTCGAAGATCCCTTTGATCACGGGATCGAAGCGCACGCCCTCGTACTCGAAGCCCTGGCCCTCGCCGACCGAGAGGTCCACTCCGTAGGCCACGAGGTACGCATCGACCGCGAGGCCGATCACCAACCCCCCGGCGGCCGCGAGGAGCCCGAGCAGGCCGGACTCCGTGAGGATGAGCAGGACCACCTGGCGCGGCTTCAGCCCCAGGGCCTTGAGCAACCCGAGCTCCCGGGTGCGCTCGAACACCGCCATCAGCATGGTGTTGAGCACGCCGAGCCCGGCCGCTGCGAACACCACGAGCAGCAGGACGATCATCATGCCGTCGGTCATGCCCATCATCTGCGCCGTGATGGGGTCGGTCTCCGACCAGCTCCGGATGAGGAGATCGTCTACGTCGGACGGTCCGGCGGCGGGATCGGCGATCGCCTCCCCGACCACAGCCGACAGAGCAGCGCTTTCCTCGGGATCCTGCCCGAGCACGATGATCTCGTGCACCTGATCTTCGAGCATGAGAACCTGCTGCAGATCCGCGAGGGGCGCGTAGACCCCGGCACGATCCATCACCGCGTTGCCGGTCCTGGCCGTGCCCACGATCTCGAGCAGCTCGTTCGCGAGCGAGCCGTCCGAGGCCTGGGTGATCATCACGAGCTCACCACCGACCCCCAGATCCAGCTTCTTCGCAAGCTCCCGGCCCACCACCACCGGGATGGAACCCCCCTCGCGCCGCTCGCCGGCCGACAGGAAGCGCCCGGCCTCGATCCGGCCCGAGATGCCCGTGACGGCGTCCTCGCGCGTCGGTTCCACGCCCACCATGCGGGCCCCGAGCGAGGTTGCCTGCGTGCCCACGAGCCCGAAGGCCACGAGCCGGCCCGTGGAGGCCCCGGCCTCGGGCCGCGCGTCGAGGCGCTCGAGTCGACCCCCCGCACCGGGGATGGTGTCGTAGAGCGAGTGGCTGGTCGGATACTCTGGGTGGTGGACCTGCACGTGACCGAGTTGCTGGGTCACGAGCAGGTCGAACATCTGGCCCATCATCCCGTCGGCGAAGGCCCACATGGCCATGCACAGGGCCACGCCGACCGAGAGGGCCAGGGCGGTGATGAGCGTCCGCCGACCTTGACGGAACAGGTTTCGCCAGGCGACGGTCAGGTAGAACCTCATCCCTGGAGCCTCCCCGGACAGCGCCCCGGCGGCGGGGCACCGGTCGGCCGCTCCCGTATCCGCTTCTCCCCCGCGAGGCCCATCACGCCAGCATCGCCACCAGCAGGCCCGAGACGGTGGCGAGACCCAGGCCGGTCCCCACCACGATCCCGAAGCGCCGTCCCCCGGAGACGAAAGCGATCCCCGTCTTCACGACGCTGTTGGAGACGACGGCGATGGCGATGCCCACCGAACCCGTGGAGAGAGGAAGGATGCCTCCCCGGGTCTGCTCGGAGATGGAGAGCGTGATGGCGTCCACGTCGGCGAGGCCCGAGAGCGCGGCGGCCAGGAACAGGCCCTGGTCGCCCCACAGGTCGCGAGCGAAGCGCACCAAGAACAGGATGGCGGCGAAGAACAGCGCGAACTTCAGCGCCGGTCCCACCGAGAACGGGTTTTTGAACGCCACCTGGGCCCCCTCGCTCGGCCGGGAGCGCCCGGCCCGCACCCACAGCACCCCGGCCGCGCACGCGGCCACCCCCATCATGGTCCCCAGGGGGGCGGCGAGATCGCGGGCCAGATCGGCGTTCACCAGGAACACCACCACGAGCACCCGCCCGAACATGGTGGCGTTGGCCGCCACGGTCGAGAAGGCGCAGATGGAGGTGAGTTCGGGCTGGCGGCGAGCGTCGGCGGCCATGGACGCGGTCACCGCGGTGGAGGACGTGAGCCCCCCCACGATCCCGGTGAGACCCAGGCCCCGTCGGGCGCCGAGGATGCGGGTGAGGAAGTAGCCCACGAAGCCCACGCCCGAGATGAGGAAGACCAGGAGGCCCACCGTGTGGGGATTGAACGCCCCCCAGGGGTCCACCGGCTCGGCCGGCAGCAAGGGGAGCACGATGAGCCCCAGCACCAGGAGCTTGAGCGTGTCCGTCAGTTCCACCCAGCGCATCTTGCGGATGGTGTCCCAGGCGAAGCGCTTGGCCGCGAGGATCAGGGTGAGGGCCAGGGCGAGCACCACGGCCGTTCGGGGCTCGGTGCGGCACAGGAATCCCAGGAGCACCGTGCCCAGCGCCGCCGTCTCCGTGGTGATGCCGATCTGCTCGACCGACGCCCGCCAGTACATGGCCACGACCAGGGCCGTGGCGCCCAGCAGGCCGACCAGGGCGAGCGGAGCGTAGCGCTCACCCGCCAGGGCCGAGGCGTACCCCACGACGGACAGCACCGCGAAGCTGCGCATCCCGAGGGTCTCCCCCGCGACGTCCCGGTCTGGGTGCGCGTCCGCCTCCTGTCCCGTCCGGGGCACGACCACCGAGACGGACCGCTCCAGCCCGATGAGGAGACCGATGCCGAGGGCGTATCCGAGCTGGACGAACAGGTCGGTCAATGGAGGAGCCATCGCGGCAATGTGGCGGCCCTGCCCAGGGGCGTCAAGGGTGGCCGTACGCGAAGCGGACCGCCGCCTGCGAGTGAAAGCCCGGTGTCTGGACGCACCGAACCTTTGCGTGTGATACTCGGGCCATGCGCTCCTTGGAGGCTCCCATGGTTCGAACGCTGGTCCTCACGTTCTCGGTGCTGACCGGATGCAGCCAGACCCTCGAGAGCCCGCGCCCGGCCGTCGACGGCGCGGCGCCTGCGATCGTCTGCAACGATCAGCTCTTCACCACCGTGACCGTCAGCGGCAGCCGCTTCACGCCGCTTCCCACCCAGACCCTCACCGAGGATCCCCGGCTCGAGATCCCCGCGATCACGCTGGATCTCGTGTCCTCGCTCCACGGGGGCGCCGAGGACCTGCTCCCCGAGACCTTCGGGCTCGCCGACGACACGCGCTGGCTCGATCGATCCACCATGGAGTTCGACGCCCACCCCGAACTCTCGCTCGAAAGCGGTGTCTACGACCTGGTCGTGACCAACGTCGACGGCCGGTCGGCCCGAGCCCAGGCCGCGTTCGCGGCCGCGCCGCCGCCAGTGGTCGAGAGCTTCGTCCCCGATCTGGTCTGCGTGGACCAGGCCGACATCCCCGCGACCGTCTACGGTCAGGGCTTCCTCGCGCTCGAGGGTACCCTGCCCACGGTCACCATCGGCGATCTCACGCTCGTGCCCGACGCGGCCGTGGACTGCGTGGACCTGGTCGGGCCCGTGGCCGGCCAGGACTGCGACACGTTGCAGATCACGCTTCCGCAGCAGTCCCTGGTCGTCGCCATCCACGACGTCAGCGTCACCTCCGCGCCCACGGCCGACTGCACCTCCGTGGAGGAGATCCGCATGGAGGTGGTGCCGCCGCCCAGCCTGTCCGACATCCAGCCGCTCCTGGAGTGCACGGATCAGGAGGATCAACGCTTCCTGCTCACGGGCGAGTCCTTCCTGGTCCTCGCGGACGGCACGCTGCCCACTATCCTGCTGGGCGACTACGCCGCGCCCCCCGACGAGGGCTCGATGACCGGCTGCGAACCGCTCCTGGGCCCCGCCGGGGGCGAGCTGTGCACCGGCATGACCTTCACGCTGCCCCTCGACACCGTCCCGCCGGGCGTCCACGACGTCGTGGTCACCAACCCGCCGCCCGCCGACTGCGAGAGCACCGAGCCCGTCGAAGTGGAGCTCGTGCCGGCTCCGACGATCGCGTCCATCGTCGAGGCGATCGAGTGCATCGACCAGGGCGACCAGTCGTTCGTGATCTCGGGCACCGGCTTCGTGGTCCTCGAGGACGGCACCCCGCCCACGATCGTCCTGGGCAGCACCGTGCGGTCGCCCGATGCGCTCGCCGGGTGCATTCCCCTGGAGGGCCCCGCCGGGGGCGAGACCTGCACCGAGATGCAGGTCACCCTGCCCCAGGACGCCGAGCCCCCCGGCGTCCTCTCGGTGGTCGTGTACAATCCGGCTCCAGCGGACTGCATCAGCGAGGAATTCGTCCAGATCGAGATCGTCGGACAGCCCATCCTCGACGCCATCGAGCCCGAGGTGAGCTGCGTGGACCAGTCCGACCAGGTCTTCACGCTCAGCGGATCCGGCTTCCTCGTCCTGGAGGACGGGACGCTCCCGACCGTGACCGTGGGTGCATGGACGGACAGCGCGGACGCCGCCGGCGACTGTACCCCCCTCCTCGGACCGGCGGGGGGTCAGACCTGCCTCACGCTCACCGTGACGCTGCCGGCCGGAGCCGAACCCGAGGGCACCTGGGACGTCCGGATCACCAACCCCACCCCCGCGGACTGCCACAGCGAGGAGAGCGTCCAGCTCGAGTTGTGGGCCGCGCCCACGCTCACGAGCGTGGTCGAGACGCTCGCCTGCGGGGAGCAGATCGACACCACGTTCCTGCTCACGGGCGAGGGCTTCCTCGTGGTGAGCGGCGTGCATCCCACGGTCGCCATCGGCAGCTTCCTTGCCGAGGCCGACTCGGTGAGCGGGTGCGTGGACACCGGCTCGGTCTGGGTGGACCAGGAGTGCACGGATCTGACCGTCACCGTGCCCGCCGGCTCCCTCGAGGAGGGCCTGCAGGCGGTAAGCGTGACCAACCCGGACACCACGGGCTGCAGCACCACCGAGGCCGTGTTCGTGGAGGTGGTCGCCCCGCCGTTCGTGGTCGAGTTCGTCCCGCCGTCCGTGTGCTACGAGGCTCCGGACGACGTCCCGGTCGAGGTGGTGGGGAGCGACTTCCTCGTGCTCGAAGACGGCACCATGCCCGAGGTCCGGATCGGCGACCAGGTCTTCACCCCGGACGCTTCGGGCGGCTGCACCGCCCTGGAGGGCCCCAGCGGGGGCGAGGTCTGCTCCACCCTCCTGATCACGGTTCCCGTCGGCACCTGGACCACGGCCGAGTCCATGTCCACCGAGGTCCGGAACCCGGAGCCCGCGGCGTGCGTGTCCAACACGGACGTTCCGTTCGAGAGCACGCCTCCGCCCACGATCACGGGCGTGAGCCCCGACGAGCTCTGTGACTATGGGTTGACCGTCACCCTCACCGGCACCGACTTCATCGAGACCCCCAGCGTGACCTTCAACGGCATCCCGGCCGCCTCGGTCACCTTCGTGGACAGCACCACGCTCGAGGTCACGCTGCCCGAGGACATCGGCGCCGGCGTGTTCGACATCGAGGTCGTGAACCCGGACGGGTGCGCCGACACGCTGGAGGACGGGCTCGAGATCTTCGCCGAGCCGCTGGTCCTCTACGTCGACCCCGAGGTCATCTACAGCGGCATCTCCGTGCAGGCGACGGTCTACGTCTCGGGCGTCAACCAGGAGGTCGTGGACGTATCGATCGAGGAGGCCGCGGACGGCACCACCACGACCCTCGAGTTCCTCTGGTCCGGCGACGACCCCGACGAGATCCTCGCCGTGGTCCCCTCGGCCCTCGACGAGGGCTTCTTCCACCTCACGGTGGAAGACGCCGTCGGGTGCCACCCCACGTTGGAGGAGGCCTTCTACGAGGAGGACGACCTCACGGTCGATCTCGAGTCCGTGGATCCGCCCTTCGCCTACACCGGGGACTACACGGCCGTGGAGGTCTATGCCGCCGATCCGGCGGCCACCGGCTACACGCAGTTCCAGGACACGCCTCGCCTGTATCTGAACCCGGCCACACCGACCGCGGACACCACGGCCACCGAGCTGTACGCGGTGACCTACGAGCAGGCCACGCTGCTCGACGCGATCGTTCCCAGCGGGCTGGACGTGGACACCTACGATCTGCTCGTCCTGAACCCCGACGGCTCGGTGGGCCTGCTCGAGGACGCGGTGGAGGTGATGGCCGATCCCATCCCGCGGATCGACACCGTGTCCCCGGGCTCAGTGGACACCCAGGACGATCACGACGTGACCCTCTACGGGGCGCACTTCGACGTGGCCGGCGTCGAGTTCGAGTGCCAGGACAAGAGCACCGGCGACACCTTCACGGCGTCGGGCACGGTCACCTCGTCCTCCGACACCGAGGTCGTCGTCACCATCCCCTCGGCCACGGACGTGCAGTTCGGCAACGGCGTGGTCTGCGCGGTGGTGCTCACCAACCAGAACGGCGCCTACGTCAGCTACTCGGCGGTGTCGGTCACCAACCCCTCCGCCAACCTCTACTCCATCGAGGTCGGCACCGACATGACCACCGGACGCCGGGCCCCCGCGGCCGTGGCGGCCCGGGCCACCCCGAGCGCGCGGTACCTCTACGCGATCGGAGGCGACGACGGCAGCAGCGCCGGCGCCCTGGACAGCGTCGAGTACGCCACGGTCGACAAGTTCGGCGACCTGGGCGAGTGGACCGAGCTACCCGAGACCCTGGACGCGCCGCTCACGCTGGCCGGGGTCGCACGGGTGGGCCGCTTCGTCTACCTCGTGGGAGGCAACGACGGCTCGGGCGCCGTGGACACGCTGTTGCGCGCCCAGGTGCTCGACCCGCTGGAAGCTCCCCGCATCGACGACATCGAGGTGGACTACAGCGAGAGCGACGACGGCCTGATGGGTGGGACCTGGATCTACCGCGTGGCCGCCCTCTTCGACGACACCTACGACGACAACCCGGGCGGCGAGTCTCTGCCGAGCGACCCCTTCGTGATGCGGCTGCCGGACCTGGACCCCATGCTCTACGTCACCATCGGGTGGACCGAGGTGGAGGGCGCCAGCGGGTACCGGATCTACCGGTCTCCGGAGCCCGACGCCGGCTCGGGCGCCGAGGAGTGGGTCGTCGACGTCAGCAGCGGCTCCACCATCTCCTGGCAGGACACCGGTCTCACGACCGACCCCACGGTCCTGCCCCTTCCCAAGGCCTCGCTCGGCCGCTGGGAGAGCCTCGACCCGATGGGCAGCGCCCGGGAGGGCGCCTGCGTGGGCGTGGGGCAGGATCCGACCGACAGCAGCACCTGGTACCTGTTCGCGGCGGGTGGTCGCGACGCCTCCGGCGTCGTGCTGGACACCGTCGAGGTGTTCGACTTCATCGTCGTGGAGGAGCACGACCACGAGGGCGGATCCTGGACGACCAGCGCGTACGCCCTGGACGTCCCGCGCTGGCAGTGCGCGGGCTGGTCGGTCACCTCGGACCTGCATCCGAACGTGGCGCTCGGGGAGACCTGGTTCTACGTCGGAGCCGGCCTGACCACCGGGGGCTCCGTGGACACCACCACCGAGGCCTGGCTCGTGGGAAGCGGCGATTTCGAGGACTACCAGGCGGTCGACGCCATGCGCAGCCGGGCGGGCTACGGCTACGGCGCAGCGAGCAACACCCTGTACACCTTCGGCGGCGCTGGGGGAGACCCCGACGCCAGCACCGACTCGGCCCTCATCTGTGCCGTCGGGACCGGCGGGTGCGCCGGCGGACCGCCCGAGCTCAAGAACTGGAACGCACTCGGGCTCTCGCTCAACGAGAGCCGCTACCTGCCGGGCTCCGCCCAGGAGTCCTCGGTCTTCTTCATCGTGGGGGGTGAGACCTCGACCGATGCCGCGTCCACCTCGGTGGACTGGGCCAACTACTGAGGAGGACGCATGCACCCGCTCCTGTGGACCGCGTTCGCATGGATGCCCGCAGCCTTTCCGGCAGATCCCGCCGGGACGCCCGCGGCGTCCCCCTCGGAGGCCGTGCCGGTGCAGCGCACGGGCGTGGCGCCCCTGGTCGGCCTCCAGGTCGGGGGCCACTTCAGCCTCACCCCGCTCGAGGCGTTCGTCCTGCCCCGCCTGGAGCTGGGGATCGAATTGCCCTGGGCCCAGCGCCGCTTCCGTGTTGCGCTGCTCTCCGCCTGGACCCGGCCGGCCGCTTCGGGGGAGGACACCGACGATCGCGTGCCCGAGGGGACCTGGAGCTGGGACCTCACCCAGACCGAAGGCCTCTTCGCGCTCGGCGCCACCGTCCGGATCCCGGAGATCTCGGACCGCTTCGTGCCCGAGATCACGGTCGGGCCGCAGCTCTACCTGCTGCGAACCCGCGTCGAGGGGGAGGCGAGCGGGGCCCCGTTCGGCGAGAGCGTGGAGCAGTACACGCGGGTGGGGTTCCTCTCGTCGCTCGGCGTCGCCACCGTGCTCGGCCCCGGCGAGCTGGGACTGCAGCTCGTCTTCTCGCTCTCGGAACTCGACGGCCGGGTCACCGGGGACAGCAGCACGATCGCCCTGGCGCCGCTGCTCGGCTACCGGTTCGTCCTCTGACGCTCGCTCGGCATCCTCCGGCGTGGAATCCCGAGGCCCGGCCGAGCGTTGGGAGGTCCTTCTGGCTGGAGGCCCGTCATGGACGTTGGTGCATGGATCGAGCGTGCCAAGGAGATGGGTGCGAGTGACCTGCACCTCGAACCCGGCCATCCCGCGACGTACCGGATCCGGGGGGCCTTGAGATCCTCGGGCGATCGCCTGGGTGGCGAGGCGGTTGCGGCGCTGGCCCGAGGGCTGCTCGGAGAGGCGGCGTGGGGAGCGTTCCTGGAGCGGGGCAGCGCCGACCTCTCCCGCACGATCCACGGGGTCCGCTGCCGCGTGAACGTGCTCCGGAGCGCCCGGGGCGCGGGCCTGGCCATCCGGCTGCTCCACGCTCCGGCTGCGACGCTGAAGAGCCTCAACCTGCACCCCGACCTCCTCCAGCTCGTGCGGCCCACCCACGGCCTCGTGCTGGTGGCCGGTCCGACCGGGGCCGGGAAGTCCACGACCGCGGCCGCCCTCGTCCAGGAGATCAACCTCGCCGAGAGCCGGCACGTCATCACGCTGGAGAGCCCCATCGAGTACACCTTCTCACCGCGGCGCTCGCTCGTCCGGCAGCGCGAGGTGGGCCGGGACACGCCCTCGTTCGCCCAGGGTCTCGTGGACGCCATGCGCGAGGATCCCGACGTCCTCCTGGTGGGCGAGATGCGGGAACCCGAGGTCATGCGCCTGACCCTGAACGCTGCCGAGACCGGGCACCTCGTGCTCGCGACCGTGCACTCGGCCACGGTGGCCGAGGCGCTGCAGCGCATCGTGGCGTCGTTCCCCTCGGAGATCCAACCGGGCGTGTGCGCCCAGCTCGGCGACTGCCTGGTGGGGGCCCTGGCCCAGCGCCTCGCGTGGCGGGCCGACCCGGGCCTGCGCGTGCCCGAGTGCGAGGTGCTCCTCGGGAGCACCGCCGCCCGGTCCGTGGTGCGGCAAGGCCACTTCTTCAAGCTCCCGACGGTCATCGAGAGCGGCGGGGCCGAGGGGTGCTGGAGCTTCGCGCGGTACCGCGCCTGGCTCGATCAGAAGCAGGACTGGGTGCGCCCGGCCGTGGACGCGGCCCCCGATCCGGAGGAGGAGGCCGGGAAGGTGCTCCTGCCCCCGGCACCGCGACCGAAGCCCCCGGAGGACGGCGTGCTGGACCTGGATGGCGAGGCGGCCGACCTGGACGCGGCCATCGAGGCACTGGAACGTCGCGGGCGATAGCAGGGCGCTCGCTGGAGATCATGGATCCGCCCCGGTCATCTGCAGCCACCCTCCTCGCGGCCCTCGTGGCGGCCAGTGCCCTGGGCTGGCCGGTCCCGAGCGCCCAGGCCTACGAGTCCGACCAGTGGACCGATCGCGACCAGCCGCTGGCCGACGCCCTCCCGGCCTCCAACGCCCGGGCGGACGAGATGCTGGCCGTGGCCCTGGACCAGGCCAACCGACGGACGCAGTGCGAGGGCACGGACGAGGAGATGAGGCACCAGCTCGCCCGCGAGATCGACCGGATCT
Organism: Deltaproteobacteria bacterium; assembly: GCA_016927815.1. Classification (GTDB taxonomy): domain Bacteria; phylum Myxococcota_A; class UBA796; order UBA796; family JAFGLY01; genus JAFGLY01. The sequence continues at coordinate 21,656 of JAFGLY010000072.1, forward strand.
TCGGCGACCCCGCGCGCGTCCCGGCCCGCGGCAAGCTCCCCCCCATGGTGATGGGGGCCTACGCGGCCTGGCTGGAGAGCGGCCCGATCGACCGGCGCACCTTCTCCGAGCGCCAGGACATCTACTCGCGCGTTCGGTTGCACGAGAACATGCTGCTCAAGGTCTTCGGACCCGCCTCCACGATCCGCTTCGGAGACACGCTGCTCGGTACCGACAAGATCGATCACTTCCTGGTGCAGGGCTACCTGTACTTCCGCCGCAGCCGGGGCGGGAACCACACCGAACGTGCCGTGCGCTGGGGGACCCGGACCGAGTGGAAGGTCTGGGGGGTGCGGTCCACCGATGTGTTCTCGTTTGGCGACCTGGCGGCCAACTTCGACGGCTACCTGTTCTACGCCACGCTCCTCGAGGAAGGCAGCCTGGTCCGGCGCCGGGAGGACGGGTGCGTGGAGCAGGTCCGGCCCTGGGACTGGGCGGAGTGGGTGGACTGGCGCTACGACGAGGTCCTGGACCCCTCCTGGTACGCCCCCCCGGTGGACGAGGTCCTCCGGCAGTACCTCGTGGCCCACGCGGACGAGATCTGCCCCCAGTGGCACGAGCTGGACCTGGCGAACGATCGGGACCGCTGGCGCAGGTTGTGGGAGGAGGTGCCGCCGTGGTTCGTCCACCCCGTCCCCAGCCGAGAGGATCCGTTCGACCTCTCGGGGCTCTGCGGGCCGCCTCCCTGATCCGCGATCAGATGCCTCCGAGACAGACGTACTTCACCTCGAGGTACGCCTCGATCCCGTACTTCGAGCCCTCTCGTCCCAGGCCCGACAGCTTCACGCCCCCGAAGGGCGCCACCTCCGTGGACAGGATGCCGGTGTTGACGCCGACCATGCCGCTCTCGAGGGCCTCCGCGACCCGCCAGATCCGGCCGAGGTCCCGGCCATAGAGGTAGGCGGCGAGCCCCCAGGGGGTGTCGTTGGCCAGGCGGATCGCCTCGGCCTCGGTCTCGAACCGGAGCACCGGGGCCACGGGTCCGAACGTCTCCTCGCGGGTCACCCGCATCTCGGGAGTGACCCCGGTGAGGACGGTGGGGTCGTAGAAGGTGCCGCCCAGCGGGTGACGCTGCCCGCCGGTGACGACGCGAGCGCCGCGGGCCACCGCGTCCGCCACGTGGGCCTCCACCCGGGCGAGCGCATCCCGATCGATGAGCGGCCCCTGCTCCACGCCGGGCTCCAGGCCGGGGCCCACGACGAGGCGGGCCACGCGAGCGGCGAGACGCTCCACGAATGCGTCGTGGACGGTGTTCTGCACGAGAAAGCGGTTTGCACACACGCAGGTCTGGCCCGAGTTCCGGTACTTGGAGGCGAGCGCGCCCTCCACCGCGGCCTCGAGGTCGGCGTCGTCGAACACCAGGAACGGCGCGTTGCCCCCCAGTTCCAGAGAGACGTGCTGCACGTTGCCGGCGGCTTGTGCCAGGAGCGTTCGGCCGACCTCGGTGGATCCGGTGAAGGTGATCTTGCGGACCAGCGGGTGGGAGGTGAGCTCCGCGCCGATCGCCGTAGCAGGCCCGATCACGACGTTGAGCACTCCGGGAGGCAGGCCGGCGCGCTCGGCGAGGGCCGCCAGGGCCAGCGCGGTGAGCGGCGTGTGCGAGGCGGGTTTGGCCACGACCGTGCAGCCGGCGGCCAGGGCCGCGCCCGCCTTTCGGGTGAACATGGCGGCTGGGAAGTTCCAGGGGGTGATGGCCCCGACCACGCCGACCGGCTGCTTGAGGACCACGATCCGTCGATCCGGCCAGGGCGAGGGGACCACGTCTCCGTAGACCCGTTTGGCCTCCTCGCCGAACCACTCCAGGAAGGCGGCGGCGTAGGACACCTCCCCTCGAGCCTCCGCGAGGGGCTTGCCCTGCTCGGTGGTCAGGATCCGGGCGAGGTCGTCCCGGGCGGCCACGACGAGGTCGAACCAGGCCCGGAGCAGGGCGGCCCGGTCGTGCGCGGGCCGTTCTCGCCAGGGGCCGAACGCTCGGTGAGCGGCCTCGACGGCCAGGCGCACCTCGGAGACGTCGAGCGAGGGCACCCGGGCCACGAGGCGACCGGTGGCGGGGTCCGCGACGGGCAGCGTGTGGCCGGCACGAGCCTCCACCCAGGCGCCGTCCACGAAGCAGCGTGTCCTGAGGAGATCGGGATCGACGAGGCCAGGGATCATGGCGGGCTCCTGATGTCGAGGGGTATCATGGCATCGACCCCGGGAGGCCCCCGTGCGTCCGACCCCTTCTTCCTGCCTTGCGTTCCTCGGCGCCTGCCTGATCGCGGGCTGCAACCGAGGCACCGTCGACGACACCGCTGGAGGCGGGCACGCGTGGGATCCCGAGTCCACGCTCTGCGGCACCGTGGAGATCGCCGACACCGGCTGTGCGGAGGAACCGTTGCCCGCCACCGTGGGCGTGTGGACGGTCCGGGCCGGATTCTCCGCCTGCGTATTGGACACCGCGGAAGGGGACTGGGTGGACGAGCGCGTGGCCCAGCCCGAGGTGGACGAGGACGGCTTCTTCGAAGCCCGGGTGGACCCCGGCGACTACGGGGTGGCGGCCTATACCGATCTGTGCGAGGACTGCCGGCCGGTCACGGTGGACGGCCAGGGGTGCACCCAGGTGGCGCTCGTCCTGCACCGCCCCGTGGAGGCCGGGGGGTTCGGCACGTCCTTCCACCGGCCCGGAAGACTCAAGGAGAGGGAGGCCCGAGCGCCCTACTTGGCCGCCGAGGCCTCTTCGGAGGCCCCCTCGAGGGGCGCGGCCGGCCGCGAGACCTCCTCCAACCAGGCCAGGTAGGGCCGGTTGCGGCGCTGCCAGGTGCGGTTGAGGTTGCGGGCGTAGAGCACGAGCGCCACACCGGCCCAGTCGCCGGCCAGGGCCCGGCGGGGGACCTCGCTCCAGGCGTAGAAGCGGTCGTGCCCCACCATCTGCCGCCGCTGCAGCTCGGCCGGCGTGCACCCCTCGGGCCGGAAGCAGACGTGGTGGGCGTCGAAGAGCGACCAGTCGTGGGTGATCAGGCGGCCCTGGGACTCCACCTCGTCGCCCCAGCGGCTGCCGGGCAGCGGGGTGAGGATCATGAACTGGACGCTGTGCACCCGGTGACGACGGGCGAAGGCGACGGTGGCCTCCACGATGTCGTGCGGCTCGTTGTCGAACCCGAAGATGAACATCCCGTGGACCTCGATGCCGCGATCCGCGATGCGGTCGAGGAACGTGGCGGTTTCCGAGACGCGCTGCTGCTTGTGCACGGCCTCCAGGCTCTCCGGATGGACGGATTCCAGGCCGAGGTAGAGGGTGCCGCAGCCCGTCTCCCGCATCTCGTCGAGCAAAGCCGTGTCGCGGGCCACGTCCGCACGGACCTGGGCCGACCAGTGCGTCTTGCGGGGGAGCGAGCGGATGCCTGCCAGGAGGGCCCGGACCCTTCGTGGATCCGCCGCGAAGTTGTCGTCGTAGAAGAAGAAGTGCGTGTGGGCGAGGTCGTGGCGGGCCATCTCGGCCACCACCCGCTCCACGCTCCGGTACCGCACGCGCCGGCCGAAGGTGGTGGTGACCGTGCAGAAGGAGCAGTCGTAGGGGCACCCCCGCGAGGTCTGGATGGGAACGATTCGGTACCCGTGCAGGCTCCGCGACTCGTGGTGGCCGTGGACCAGGTCCGGGTCGGGATCGGGCCAGCGGTCGAGGTCGGGTTCGAGCGGGGCGATGGGCGCGTGGACGGGCGCGCCGTCCTTCCGGCGCGACAGGCCGGGGATGCGGTCCAGGGCTGCCTCGCGTGCCTCCTCGGGCAGGCCCAGGGCCTCGACCAGGACCGGAAGCGTGGCTTCGGCTTCGCCGCGCAGCACCCAGTCGGAGTGGCCGAGGGCGTCGTCCGGACGGTGCGTGGGGTGGGGACCGCCCATCACGACGGGGATCCCGAGGCCGCGGACACGGTCGGCCAGGGCGTAGGAACGCCTGGCGGTCGACGTGATGGCAGAGAAGCCCACCAGGTCGGCGCGGGCCACGACGTCCCAGTCCAGGGGCGCCACGCTTTCCACGAACACGGACACCTCGTACCCGAGGTCCCTTAGGAGGGTGCCCAGGATCACGACCCCCAACCTGGGCATGGGGAAGCGGCTGAAAATGTGGGAGTCCTCGGGACGAGGCTCCACCAGGACGATGCGACGGACAGGTGGCATGTCGGCCTCCCGGGTCCGCCGGTCGTTTCCGGCGGAACGCGATCCGCTTCACCTCGGGGCGTCACGGAACCTTCACGGCGAGCGACTCGGGTGGCCGAACTGTCACGGATTGTTCACGGGCGGCCGGATACAGGCGCCCCGTGCGTGCCACCCCGCTCCTCATCGTCGTTGGCGTGGTCTCGACCGTCGTGCTCTCCGCGGTGGGGATCCTCATCCTCGTCTTCTCGAGGAGCGGGTTCGACATCGCCTCGGGCGTGCTCGTCCTCATCTTCTCGACGTTCATGCTGGTGGGGCTCCTCGTCGGCATGGTGCTGCTCCGGCGATCCCTCCAGGTGCGTGCGCTGCAGACCGACTTCGTGTCCAAGGTGTCTCACGAACTGCGCACGCCGCTGGCCTCCATCCGGCTGTTCGTGGACATGCTGGCGGACGGACGGACCGACCTGGAGAAGCAGCGGGCCTGCCTGGAGGCGTTGTCGGCCGAGACCTCCCGGTTGACGAGGCTCATCGAGCGGCTGCTCTCCTGGGCGCGCATGGAGTCCCGGCACCGGACCTGGGACCTTCGACCCGAACGCGTGGACACGCTGGTGGCCGAGGCGCTGGCCCTGGTGGACCCCCAGGTGCGCGAGAGCGGCGTACGGGTGCGGTTCGAGCTTCCCGAGGACGTGCCGGCCGTCCGTGCGGATCGCGTGGCGCTGGTCGACGCCCTGCTCAACCTGATGCGCAACGCCGTCAAGTACGGAGGTTCGGGTGGGGTCCTGATCCTGCGGGTGCGGCCGGAAGGTCGGCGCAAGGTGGCCATCGACGTGGCGGATCACGGGCCGGGCATTCCCCCGTCCGAGCGACGCCGCGTGTTCGAGCGGTTCTACCGAGGCAGCGCGGCCCGGAGCGCCCGAGGGATCGAGGGGCACGGCCTCGGGCTGGCCATGGCACGTCTGGTGGTGCGCGCCCACGGGGGGCGGCTCCACCTGGCGAGCCGGGAAGGGGAGGGCGCCTGTTTCACCGTGGTGCTGCCGACGCTTCCCGCCGAGACGGCTCTGGAGGTACCTTCGGGATGAGCGACGACATCCTCGTCATCGAGGACGACCCCCACCTTCTCCTGGGCCTCGCGCTCCACCTGGAGCAGGAGGGGTACCGGGTCCGGACCGCGAACGACGGTCCCCGCGGTCTCGGCGAGCTGGCCCGGGAGCGGCCCGATCTCGTCCTGCTCGACCTCATGCTGCCCGGCGTGGACGGCCTGGAGATCCTGCGGCGGATCCGGAGCGAGGATCCTGTCCTTCCCGTGGTCGTGCTCACCGCGTTGGGCAGCGAGCACGACAAGGTCCGCGGCCTGGATCTGGGCGCCAACGACTACGTGACCAAGCCGTTCTCGGTGGGGGAGTTGCAGGCGCGGATCCGGGCCGTCTTGAGGGCCTCGCGGGCCCACGAGCCCGTGGCGGAGACGGTGATGCGCGCCGGGGAGATCGAACTCGAGCCCGAGACGCGCCGGGTGAGGGTGGCGGGCGAGGAGGTCGCGCTGTCCGCGAAGGAGTTCGACCTGCTCCGGTTCTTCATGGAGCGCCCCGAGCGGGTGCTGACCCGGGCCCAGATCCTCACGGGCGTCTGGAGCTGCGACTACGAGGGCACGGAGCGCACGGTGGACAACGTGGTGTCTGCGCTGCGACAGGCGCTGGGCGAGGACCTGGCGCGCAGGCACCTCGCGACCGTCTGGGGCGTGGGGTACCGCTTCGTGCCCTGACGGGGGTCTGCCCGACGGCTCGGCGGCGGGAAGGCCACGAGGGCGCCCGACGGGCTACATGCACGACCCCGGACACCCGAGCGAGGACCCCATGACCCCCACCTACGAGTCCCTGGGCGAGATCGACCCCCGAGTCGCGGCACTCATCGAGAGCGAGGAAGCTCGCCAGCTTCGTTCGATCCGCCTCATCCCCTCCGAGAACCACGCCTCTCCGGCCGTCCGGGCGGCGCTGGGCTCCGCGTTCACCAACAAGTACGGCGAGGGCTACCCCGGCCGGCGCTACTACCAGGGTCAGGAGTTCGACGACGCCCTGGAGAGCGAGGTGATCGCGAGGGCGAAGGCGCTGTTCGGCTATCCGTACGCCAACGTGCAGGCCCTCTCGGGCGCACCCGCCAACCTCGCGGTGTACTCGGCCTTCATGAAGCCGTACGGTGGCCGGATCATGGCCATGCGGCTCGACCACGGCGGACACCTCACGCATGGCAGCCCGGTGAGCGTCACCGGCCAGTGGTGGGAGATCCATCCCTACGGCTGCAACGAGCACGACGTGCTCGACATGGACGCCATCCGGCGCCAGGCCCTCGAGATCCGGCCGGACGTGCTGGTGTGCGGCTACACCGCGTATCCGCGCACCATCGACTTCGAGGCCTTCGGGGCCATCGCGAAGGAGGTGGGCGCTCTCTCGCTCGCCGACATCTCCCACATCGCCGGCCTCGTGGCCGGGGGCGCGCACCCGTCGCCCTGGCCGCACATGGACGTCGTCACCTTCACCACGCACAAGACGCTCCGCGGCCCGCGCGCGGCCGTCATCCTCTCCCGTGAGCAGGCCCACGCCGAGGCCATCGACAAGGCCGTGTTCCCCGGCCTCCAGGGGGGGCCTCACTTCGCCACCATCGCGGCCATCGGCGTCTGCCTCGCGGAGGCCGCCACGCCAGCGTTCCGCCTCTACGCCCACCGGGTCGTGGACAACGCCCGAGCACTGGCCGCGGCCCTCGTGGAACGTGGATTCCACGTGCTGTCGGGTGGCACCGACAATCACCTCCTCCTGGTGGACGTGCGCAAGAGCCGCAAGCTGCCGGGCAAGCGGGCAGCCGTGGCCCTGGAGCGGGTGGGCATCGAACTCAACTTCAACACCGTGCCCAATGCATCCGAACTGCAGAAGCCGCTCTTCCCCGACGGCATCCGGATGGGCACGCCCTCGGTCACCACCCGAGGCATGACCGTGGCCGACATGCCCCGCATCGCCGAGTTCATCGATCGCGGGCTCGCGCTGGTCAAGAGCGGACGACTGGCCGAGGGAGAGAGCATGTGGACCGACCCGGATGCCCGCGACACGCTGCGTACGGAGGTCGAGGCCTTCGCCTCGGGGTTCGCGGCGTTCCAGTACGAGGCGGGGTGATCCCTCCGGGGAGCGCCTGCACCTCTACGTGTGTCGAGAGATCCCCTCCGGCCCGACACGAGAGATCCGAACGGTTCCGAAGGTGCGGCCGTCCACCGGGCTCGATGGTGGTCAGGCCGCGCTACTCGCCAGCTTCCGGCGGGTCCAGGCCGCCACTGACAAGGGGGCCGGACATCCTGTCAGGGGCACTTGGTGGGCGAGAGCTTGAGACCCCGCCAGCCACTCTCGGCGAAACCGGAGATGTCCCCCGAGGCGCTGATGCCAGTGAACGCGACGTCGGAGTAGCCAGCCACTTCGACGATTTCCATGTCCTCGGCCCCGTCCCACAGGAAGGCGCCGGTGGAGAGCACGGACCAGTCCGAGCTGTCGACCTCGTAGTAGTACCCGGCCACCTGACCCCGACTGTTCACGCCATCGGCGTAGTAGTAGTAGAAGCTGTCCTCGTCGTAGGTGGCGTAGGTCGAGAGTTCTCCATGGGAGTCGAGGTAGAAGGCCGCGCCGTAGGACAACCCCGTCTCGTCGGTGCCGCCGACGATACCCGTGACCGTGCCGTTGTTGGCGATGGAGAGGGCGAGCACCCAGTCGGCGCCTTCCACCTCCACCGCGTTCACCACGCCCTTCGCGTCCACCGTCCAGGAGTGGTAGCCGCACCAGCTCTCGGCGCACCAGGAGTAGCCCACGATCGTACCGGCGTTGTTGATGTCGGTGGCGGCGAAGTCGGTGGTACCTTCCACCGGGTTGTCGAGCACCGTGGTCACGCCGTCTTCGTAGATGAAGCCCACGGACCCGAGGCCGGAGTCGGACGAGCCCCACGCGGGGCCCACCACGACGCCGGAGTCGTTGATGCCCGGCCAGGCGACGGCGACGTAGCCCTCGGGCGGCTCGAAGGTCTCGATCTCTCCGGTGGCGGCGTGGTAGACGGCGCCGTTCTGCGGGCTGTCCATGGTAAGGAGATCGGGCGTGCAGGTCTCGTCCAGGACGTAGTTGCCGACCATGTCGCCCGAGGCGTTGATGTCGCTCCACGCGGTGGAGGGGATGTAGCCCTCCTGGACGTTGATCTCCTCGATCACGTAGCAGGTGTCTCCCCCGGCGCGGGCATCCGCGGCAAGGGTGGACAGAGCCAGGGCGACCAGCCAGATAGCGGATTTCGCGTGCATTTTCTTCCTCCAGGTTTGGGGACTGCCGTGTCCCGTCTGTGTATTGACCGAAGACGAAATGGGAAAAAAGACTGATGTGAGCGGTCACCTCCTTCAGCCGCCGTCGTCGACGGCTGCGAACGAGGGAGCTCCTTCCAAGAGCGGAGCGTTGGGGAGGGACGGGCGGACCACGGCTGCTCCGGGTGTTTCCGGGTGGTGGTGGAAGATAGGGTCCATCGCCCTGTGCAGTGCATCGAGGGGGCTCGAGGGTTCGGGCGAAATGCGATCCCGTCCCAACCCATGCTCCCTGTTGCGGTCTCGACGTGCTCGAAGCCGCAGCAGACGTGATCGGGGAACGGCAGGATCGCCTCAGGCAGGGTGGCCGGCAACACGGCGTCACCCTTGCGAACGCCACCACGAACCCGAGTGCGTTCCTCTCCGGCGAGACGACGCGGTACAATCGGATCACCATGCAGCCGGTTTCCCACCTCGTCCTCGTCGCCTTCCTCCTCGCCGCGTGCGGGAGCGGACCGGCTGCCCCTCGGTGGTCCTCAGCCACCGACCCCACGGTGGTGCGGCCCGGGGAGGACACACAGGAGACCGCCCCGGACACCGCGGAGACCGGGCCCGACACGGGCGACACCGGCGATGCGCCCGACGACGTCTACGCCGACTGTACGGTCACGCTCACCTATGACTACCAGCTCGACGGAACGCCGGACGAGATCATCGTCACCACCTTCGACTCGGAAGGCCACCGCGTGATCCTCGCCTACGACATCGACGGAAGCGGTACGCTCGACGACGTGTACGCCTTCACCTGGGAGGACGGCCTCCAGGTGGCCTCGACACGCGACCTTCCCTACGACGGCGTCGTGGACGAGACCTGGCGCTGGATCTGGGCCGCCGGCCTGTGCGTGGAGGAGGACCACGACGGGGACGCGGACGGGAACGTGGACACGCGCACCACGTGGTCCTACGCGAAGGACGGCCGGGAGGCCGGCGCAGAGGTCGACCATGGCCCGGACGGCGTCGCGGACGAGGTGTGGACCTGGGTCTGGTTCGAAGACCCCCAGGGCACGCTGGAGACCCTCCTCGAGGACACCGACGCAGACGGGGACACCGACGTGATCGAGACCTGGCGCACCGACCCCGACGGCCGCCTGGTCCTCTACACGTACGACATCGACGGCGACGGAGTCTGCAACTACACGGAGACCTCCTCCTACGATGCCGCCGGTCGCCGTGAGTGGCGCGACATCGACTACGACGCCGACGGCACACCCGAGATGCGGTACCTCTTCGAGTACGACCGGTACGGGCGGGTGTCGGCCTGGGATCTCGACTGGGGCGTGGATGGCGTGGCTGAAGGACGTGCCGTCCACGTGTGGGACTGCGCGTGGGAGACCTGACCGCGGTGACGGCAGCGGGTCGGTGCGTCCCGGCATAGGAGGAGGGCTGGAGCACGGCCATGGCCTCGGATCCCCAGGAACCCGCCGGCAACGGACGCGCCCGGCCCATCGACCTGCGCGTCCGGCGACAGGCGGGCGTGGAACTGCGCTACACGCTGCGGTTCACCGTGCTGGACGGCCGCGGCCTGGTCATGCTGGACAGCGACGTCCTGGTCCACGAGGCGGACCTCCGCACCAACGGGATCCTCACGGACCTGGAGCCCGACCAGGTCCTCTCGGGCCAGTTCGTGTTCGTCTCCTCGTCGGGTACCGAGAACCGGAAGTACCGCACCTGGGACCGGGATCGCGCCACCCTCGAGGCGTTGCCCCCCGGGTCCAACTGGACCCACGTGGAACCCACGCCGGTGAGCGAGGACCCCTTCTTCATCCTCGACACCGACAACATGGACATCCCGTTCCCCTGGCGCGACCTGGTCCCGTCCGGTCCTGAGGGAGCCTCGAACACGGGCAGCGACAGCCTCCCGGAGATCGGGGCCTCGGGCCTCCAGCTCCTGCCCACCGATCCGGACGAGGAGACCACGTCTCACCAGAATCCGTCCGCGCCTGCGCCATCGGAGGCCCCCGCCCCCACGCGCGAGCAGATCGCCTTCCAGGCGGTCCGCTACCTGAGGGACGAGCTGGTCCGGGAGCGGGCGGAACGCAGCCGCCTGGAGGGGGAGATCCGCCGTCTCGAAGAGGAGATCCGCACGCTTCGCCCAGACCGCGACTCCCGTTGATCGTCGGCACCGGCACGGGCGCCCGCCGGGCGCGTGAGCTAGGACACCGATTCCCCCGGGGGCCTCGCGCCCGTCGCGTCCCAGGTGCTCCATGGCCGGACCCATGACCCCGTTCCCCCCCCTTCCCCGGACCGACTGGCTGAAGGCGGTCGAGGCCACCTTGAAAGGCGCTCCGTTCGAAAAGCGCCTGGTCTCGCGCCTCGTGGAGGGCATCGACCTGGAGCCGCTCTACACGGAGGAGGACCTGCCCTCGCCCGATCCCGCCGGGTTTGCGGGCCGACCTCCGTACACGCGCGGGACCGCGCCAACCCTGCCCGAGGGCGGGTGGGAGATCCGCCAGGAGTACGCGGACGGGGACGTGGCGGACGTGAGGCGCGCCGTGGACGCGGACCTCGCACTGGGGGCACGGGGCTTCCTCGTCCGGCTCGACGCGGCGGGTCGGGCCGGTCGAGACTGGACCCCCGATCTCTCGGGCCGCGACGGCGCGTCGGTGGTCGACGTCTCGGACGCGAGAGTCCTCCTCGAAGGGCTCGACCCGGAAGTGGCGATCGCGATGGATGCCGGCGGTGCGACGCTTCCCATGGCGGCTTTGCTCCTGGCTGCGGCGGGCGACCGATCGGCGCGGATGCGCGGCGCCCTCCACGCGGATCCGATCGCCGCCCTGGCCCAGGACGGCTCGCTGCCGTTCTCCCTGGATCGATCGCTCGCAGCGCTGGCCGACCTCGCCGCGTGGTGCGCCGCCCGCGCCCCGGGCGTGCGCGCGGTCGGGGTATCCACCGTGCCCTGGCACCGGGCGGGCGCCACGGTCGTGGACGAGCTGGCCATCGCGTGCGCCACGTCGGTGGGCTACCTGCGTGCGCTCCTCGGGGCGGGTCTCGACCCGGACACGGCGGCCCGGCAGTTCGCGTTCACCTTCCCGGTGGGCCGCGACCTCTTCCTGGGCATCGCCGCGCTGAGGGCGGCCCGGAGGCTGTGGCACCGGATCGCCACGGCGAGCGGCGCGGGCGACGACGCCGCGCGCATGGTCCTCCATGCGCGCACCTCGCCGTGGACGACCACGGCGCGGGATCCGTGGGTCAACGGGCTACGCGCCACGACCGAGGCGTTCGCCGCCGCCACGGCCGGGGCCGACTCGATTTACACCGGCCCGTTCGACGAGGCCCTGGGCCCGCCGGATCCGCTCGCCCGTCGCGTGGCGTGCAACACCCAGGTCGTGCTCCGGGAGGAGGTCCACCTGCCGGCCGTGACCGATCCCGCGGGCGGCTCGTACTACGTCGAGACGCTCACGGCGCGGGTGGCCGAGGCCGCCTGGGCCCGGTTCCAGGCGCTGGAAGCGCGCGGGGGCATGCCGGCGGTGCTCCTCGACGGGACCCTGGCCGCCGAGGTGGCCGAGGCGGCAGAGCGGCGCCGCCGCGCCCTCGCGACGCGCGCCGAGGCCATCACGGGCGTCTCCGAATACGCACTCCTGGACGAGGCGATGCCGGACCGCAGGGTCGCGTCCCGCCCCATGGCCGCTCGCCCGGTCGCCAACGCTGCAGCCGGCCCGGGGCCGAAGGCCCTGGCGCTCCCGCCACCGGACGGTCGTGGCACGGCGACGGCGGCTGCCGTTGCCGCCGCAGGGCGTGGATCCACGCTGGGGGCCCTGACCGCGGCCCTGGCGGGGGACGACCCGCCCGCACGGGTGCCGCCGCTCCCGGCCTGGCGGGCCAGCGAACCCTACGAGGCGCTGCGCGACGCCTCGGATCGCCACCTCGCAGCCACCGGCGCCCGGCCACGCCTCTTCCTGGCCAACCTGGGTCCCATCCTCGACCACAAGGCGCGAGCGGGCTTTGCCGTGCCCTTCCTCGCGGCGGGCGGGATCGAGGCCATCGAGAACGACGGCTTCGCCACGCCCCAGGCCGCCGCGGAGGCCTTCGCCGCGAGCGGCGCTGCTGGGGCCGTCGTGTGCGGCACCGACGCGGCCTACCTGGAGGTCGTGCCCGTGCTCGCCCCCCTGCTCAAGGCCCGAGGCGCCCTCCTGGTGGCCGTGGCCGGACGATCGAGGGACGCGGAGGCCGCCTGGCGCGCCGCGGGGGTGGATGCCTTCCTCTTCCTGGGGTGCGACGTGGTGGAGACGCTCGCATCGTTCCATCGAATCCTGGGGGTGCGGCCATGAGAACGCTGCCGGACTTCGCCACGCTCCCACTGGAACCCGCTGCCGCCGTCTCAGCCCCCGAGCCCGGCGTCCCGGCCGGTCCCACGTGGGCCACCCCGGAGGGCATCGCCGTCCGATCGACCTGCACCTCGGCCGATCTCGAGGGTCTGTCCCACCTGGGCACCTGGCCGGGCCTCCCTCCCTTCGTGCGCGGCCCCTACGCCACCATGTACGTCACGCGGCCCTGGACCATCCGGCAGTATGCCGGGTTTTCCACGGCCGAGGATTCCAACGCCTTCTACCGGCGCGCCCTCGCACAGGGCCAGAAGGGGCTCTCCATCGCCTTCGACCTCGCCACCCACCGCGGGTACGACTCGGATCACCCGCGGGTCACCGGAGACGTGGGCATGGCCGGCGTGGCGGTGGACTCCATCCTCGACATGCGGATCCTCTTCGACGGGATCCCGCTCGGCGACATGTCGGTGTCCATGACCATGAACGGCGCGGTGCTGCCGATCCTGGCGCTCTACATCGTAGCGGCCGAGGAGCAGGGCGTGCCGCGGGGGCGGCTCGACGGCACCATCCAGAACGACATTCTCAAGGAGTTCATGGTCCGCAACACCTACATCTACCCGCCGGGCCCCTCCATGCGGATCATCGCGGACATCTTCTCCTTCATGGCGAAGGAGATGCCGCGGTTCAACTGCATCTCCATCTCGGGCTACCACATGCAGGAAGCCGGGGCGACCGCGGACATCGAGCTCGCCTACACGCTCGCGGACGGCGTGGAGTACGTGCGCACCGGTCTTGCCGCGGGCCTCGACATCGACGCCTTCGCCCCGCGCCTCTCGTTCTTCTTCGGTGTGAGCACGAACTACTTCATGGAGGTGGCCAAGCTGCGTGCGGCCCGGCTCTTGTGGGCCACGCTCCTGGCCCCCTTCGGGCCGAAGGACCCCCGCTCCCTCTGCCTCCGGACCCACTGCCAGACGTCCGGGTGGAGCCTCACGGCTCAGGACCCCTTCAACAACGTCGCACGCACCTGTGTCGAGGCCATGGCCGCGGTGCACGGGCACACCCAGAGCCTGCACACCAACTCGCTCGACGAGGCGCTCGCCCTGCCGAGCGATTTCGCGGCGAGGATCGCCCGCAACACCCAGCTCTTCCTCCAGCAGGAGACCGGGAGCTGCCGCGTGGTCGACCCCTGGGGAGGATCCTACCACGTGGAGCGTCTCACGCACGATCTCGCGTGTCGGACCCTGGCGCACATCGAGGAGGTGGAGGCGCTGGGCGGCATGGCGAAGGCCATCGAGACCGGCTTGCCCAAGATGCGGATCGAGGAGGCTGCCGCCCGGACGCAAGCGCGGATCGACGCCGGGATCCAGGCCATCGTGGGTCTGAACCGCAACCGGGTGGCGGACGAGCCGCCCCTCGAGGTCCGGAAGGTGGACAACTCGGCGGTGCTGGCGGCCCAGCTCGCGCGTCTGCGGCGCATCCGGGCGGAGCGTGACCCGGCGGAGGTCGAGCGCCGGCTCGGAGCCCTCACGCAGGCCGCGGACACGGGCGAAGGCAACCTCCTGGCCCTGTCGGTGGAGGCGGCCCGAGCCCGGGCCACGGTGGGCGAGATCAGCGAGGCCCTGGCCAGGGTCTTCGGCCGGCACAAGGCCGAGACCCGCCTGGTCCAGGGGGTCTACGTCACGGAGGCGGGTGAGGCCATGGACGAAGTCCGACGCGTGCGCGCCCTGGCGGAGGCGTTCGAGGCCCAAGAGGGACGCCGGCCGCGCATCCTGGTGGCCAAGGTGGGACAGGACGGCCACGACCGGGGTCAGAAGGTGGTGGCCACCGCCTTTGCGGACCTCGGGTTCGACGTGGACGTGGGCCCACTGTTCCAGACCCCCGAGGAGACGGCTCGTCAGGCGGTGGAGAACGACGTCCACGTGGTGGGCGTGTCCACCCTGGCCGCCGGGCACCTCGCGTTGGTGCCGCGACTTCGGGCCGAGCTGGAGGCCCTCGGGCGGCCCGACATCCTGATCGTGGTGGGCGGCGTCATCCCGCCGGGCGACCTGGACGCGCTTCGTGCGGCGGGCGCCGCGGCCGTCCACGGGCCCGGGACCGTGATCCCCGAGGCCGCGCGCGCGCTCCTCGAGCGGATGCTCTCCGGGCGCGGAGCCTGATCCGCGTGGCCCCGGCGCCGTCGGTCGAGGCGATCGCCCAGGGCGTGCTCGGCGGCGACCGGGCACTGCTCGGCCGGGCCATCACGCTCGTGGAGAGCCGGCTTCCGGGGCACCGCATCGAGGCCCAGGCCCTGCTCGAGCGCCTCCTGCCCCATGCGGGGCGCTCCGTCCGCGTGGGGGTGAGTGGCGCGCCCGGCGCGGGCAAGAGCACCTTCATCGAGGCGCTCGGATCCATGCTGCTCGACCGCGGGCACCGGGTGGCGGTGCTGGCGGTCGACCCCTCGAGCTGCCTGTCCGGGGGCTCGATCCTCGGAGACAAGACCCGCATGGAGCGCGTGGCCACGCACGCCAACGCCTTCGTCCGACCCTCGCCCACGGGCGGTGCGCTGGGCGGCGTGGCCCGGCGTACGCGCGAAGCCGTCCTGGTCGTAGAGGCCGCGGGATACGACGTGGTCCTCGTGGAGACCGTGGGCGTGGGGCAGTCCGAGACGCTGGTCGCGGACATGGTGGACTGCTTCCTGGTGCTCCTCGCGCCCGGGGCAGGCGACGAGCTGCAGGGGATCAAGCGGGGCATCCTCGAGCTGGCCGACCTCGTGGCCGTGAACAAGGCCGACGGCGATGCGAAACCTGCTGCGCTCCGTGCGGTGCGGGACTTCGAGGCCGCGCTGCGGTACGCCCGGCCCCCGGATCCCGACTGGCGGACCCCCGTGCTGCCGGTGAGCGGCCGTACTGGCGAAGGGTTGGTGGAACTCTGGGAGCAGGTGGAGGCGCACCGGCGGATCCGCGAGGCGAGCGGGGCGCTCGAGCGCCGCCGTCGCGACCAGAGCCTGCGCTGGCTCTGGGGACTGGTGGAGGAGGGGCTGCTCGACGCGCTCCGGGCCCACCCCGAAGTCCGCGCCCGCCTGCCGGACCTCGAGGCGGACGTGCTGGCGAGCCGCATCCCACCCGCGCTGGCCGCAGAGGCCCTCCTCAGGGCCTTTGGCGTGACGCCCGGCAGTGGGATGGGGGGATAGAGGGATCGCCATGGCGATCCCCTCCACCGGATCGGCGCGGCGGGCGTGGCTGGCCTTCGGTCTCGTGCTCCTGGCCTGCCTGGGCGCCGTGGGCGCCATCCGGGTGCTGAGGGCCGAGCGCAGCCACCCGTCCACCCCGACCCAGCGCGACCTGCAGCTCCGCGACGGGCTCCCGGTGGAGACCGCACCGGTGGTCCGCACCCACATCGAGACGTCCCTGCGCCTCTTCGGGATCGTGCGCGGCACCCGGCAGGCCGAGGTGGTGTCTGCAGTGCCCAACGTGCTCGAGCGCCTCCACGTCGCGGTGGGGGACCGGGTGGCCGCGGGCCAGGTGGTGGCCTCCATGCGCGAGGTGCCGTTGACCCCGCTGGGGTTCCAGCTCGAGCCGCTGGCGGCCCAGGACCGCACCCTGCAGGCGGAGCTGGCGCGCATCCAGACCCTGCACGCCCAGGGTGCGGTGACCGACAGCGAGCTCGACCGCCTCCGGGCCCAGGCGGAGGCCACCCGGGCCCAGAAGCGGGCTGCCGAGGCGGCTGTCCACGTGGTTTCGCCCATCGCCGGCACCGTGACCCGCATCGACTTCCAGCCCGGGGACATGGTGCCCAACGATCGTCCGCTCCTCCAGGTCGCCGATCTCACCACCGTGGGGGTGGACCTGCTGGTGGAAGCCGGAGACGTGGCCGCCCTCGCCGAAGCCATGCCCGTGACCGTCACCACGGCCGCGCTTCCGGGCCGGTCGTTCCCGGGCACCGTGACCGAGCGATCGCTCGGCGCGCTGCCGGGACTGGGCCAGTACCGGGTACGGGTCCAGGTGCCCAACCCGGACCTCGCTCTGCTCCCGGGGTTTCCCGCGGAGGTGACGGCTCGGGGGGGCTCGGGGGTCCCGCGCCTGGTCGTCCCGCGCCGGGCTTTGGTGACGGGGGACGGGTCGAGCGCCGTCTGGGTGGTCGGCCCGGGCGATCGTGCCGTTCGCAAGACCGTCGTCCCCCAAGAGACCGACGGCGTCCGCGTGGCGGTGGACGGGGACCTCCGGGAGGGCGACCGGGTGGTCACCCTGGGCGCCGCGGACGTCCAGGTCGAGGGTCAGCCGCTCCTCTTGATCCAGCCGGGGTAGCGGCCCATGTGGCTGTCCCGCCTGTCCATCCGGAAGCCGGTGCTGGTGGTCATGACCATCGGCTTCTTCGTGGTGTTCGGCCTGGTCTCCTGGCCGCGTCTTCCCGTGGAGCTCCTCCCCGACGTCCACGTGCCCTACCTGCTCGTGACGGTGATCTACCCGGGCGCCAGTCCCTCCGACGTGGAGAACGCCGTGGTCCTGCCGCTCGAAGATCGGCTCGGCCGCGTGGGCGGCCTGAAGAAGCTGCGCTCCACGGCCCGTGCGGACGTGGGCACGGTGCTGCTCGAACTCGCGGACGGCACGGACCTGGACCGTGCCCGGGAGGAGGTGCGAGGTCTGTTGCAGGATCTCGACACCGCGCTGCCCTCCGAAGCCTGGAATCCCCGGATCCAGGAGGTGGACCTCAACGCGGTGCCGGTCCTGCAGCTCGCACTCTCGGGTGGGGGGGGCGTGGCCGCGCTCACCGACTGGGCGGACGACGTGCTGGTGCCCGCATTGTCCCGGCTGGACGGCGTGGCCTTGGTGGAGCTGGTGGGCGAGCGCCGCCGGGAGGTGGCCGTGGAGGTGGACCAGGCCCGCCTGCTGGCCCACCACCTCACGCTGGGCCACGTGGTCCAGGCCGTGCGGAGCGCCGGAGTGGACGTGCCCGCCGGAACCCTGCTCGCCCGAGGACAGGCCTTGCCGGTCCGCCTCGCGGGCGCCTTCCGCGGGGCCGCGGACGTGGCCTCCGTGCGGATCCGCGCCCCCACGGGCGAGGTGCTGCCGCTGTCGGCCGTGGCCGACGTGCAGGAAGCCCTCTCTCCGGAGACGACCCGGGCGCGCGTGCAGGGCCGACCCGCGCTGGGCGTGGCGGTCCACGCCCGCCCGGGGACCCACACCGTCGCCGTGGGGGAGGCACTGGACGCCGAGCTGGCCCTGCTCACGCTGCCCCCCGGGGTCACGCTCGAACGGATCCAGGACGCGGCCGCCCCGATTCGGGTCTCCATCCGCGATCTGTTGTGGACGCTCGCCCTGTGCGTGGTCCTCACCGCGGGCGTGCTGGTCGTGTTCCTGCGCGACTGGCGCGGCACGGCCATCGTGGCGCTCGCCATGCCCGCCTCCCTGGTCGGGGCCCTCACGTTCATCCGTCTTTCGGGCTTCAGCCTAAACTACATGACGCTCATGGGCCTCGCGATCACGGTGGGGACCCTGGTGGATGCCTCCATCGTGGTGCTGGAGTCCATCGCGGTCGAGGCCCGGACCGAACCGGACGGCGCCATCGCCGCGGATCGGGGTACCGGGAAGGTCGTGCTGGGCGTCACGGGCTCCATCGCCACCAACGTCGTGGTGTTCACGCCCATGGCCTTCATGGAGGGGATCGTCGGCCGGTTCTTCACCCAGTTCGCCGCGACGATCGTGTACGCCACGCTCCTGTCGCTGCTGGTCTCCTTCACCCTCACGCCCATGCTGGCCGCACGCCTGTACGGGCGCAGCCGAGGGATCGGAGGTTCCACGCGAGAGTCGGGCGCTCTGGCCCGGGCGTGGGACCGCGCCTGGGACGCGACCTGCCGCGGCTACCGGTCCCTCCTCGGCTGGTGCCTCCAGCGGAAGGCCGCCACCCTGGCCGCCCTTTCAGCCGTGCTGGTGGCCACGGTGATGCTGCTCGGACCCATGGTGTCGCTCGGGTGGTTCACGAATCCGGACCAGGGCTTCTTCCTCTGTCTGTTGAGAATGCCGCGCGACGCCGACCTGGACCTGACCGAAGCCGCGGTCCGGCGCGCGGAGGGGGTGCTGCTGGCTCGTCCGGAGGTCCGAGCGGTCTACGGGGAGGTCGGCCGCTATCGCACGCTGGCCGGCGCCCTTCCGAGCCGCCACCGGGCCGAGCTCCAGGTGGTCCTCGACCCCGAGCGGGCCTATCGGCGCACGGCCGAGGTCATGGAGGCGATTCGGCCGCACCTTTCCGCCGCGGTTCCCGGGGCCGCGATCGTGCTCAAGGAGCTGGGTGGGGGCGAGACCGCCGTTCGGGAGGATCTGCTCGTGGAGGTCCTGGGAAGCGATCCGGACGCGCTCTCGATCGTGGCGGATCGGGTGGTCGAGGTGCTCGATGCCCAGCCGAACCTGGTGGACGTGGACCGATCCGGGGACGAGCGCACGCCCGAGGTGCGGGTCCGCCCCGACCCCGTACGCCTCTCCAGGGCCGGGCTCACCACCGCGGACCTGGGGCGCCTGATGCGAGTGGCCATCGAGGGGGACGCCCAGGCACGGGTACGGCGGGGAGAGGAGACCGAGCCCGTCCGGGTCCGCCTGGCGGGGGCCGACCGCCGGGACGCCGCGTCCATCGGGGCCATCACGGTGCAGACCGCGTCGGGTGCCCAGGTGCCGGTCCGGGAGCTGGCCGAGGTCGAGGAGGTGGAGGGGCCGTCGTTCCTCATGCGCCAGGACCGGGCGCGGCGGGTGGGGGTGACGGCCAACCTGGCCTGGGGCGCCATCGGCGACACCGCGGCGGCGGTCGAGGCCGCGCTCTACGATCCGGCCCTGCCGGAAGGCATCACGGTGAGGGTGGGCGGCGAGGAGGAGCAGCGCGTCGAGGCCGAGCGGGAGATTGGCAGGGCCCTGGCGCTGTCGGTGATGCTCCTCGCCATGCTCCTCGCGATCCTGCTCGAGGACCTGCTCCACCCGTTCACCCTCCTCTCCACGCTCCCGCTCGGGCTGGTGGGCGTGCTGGTGGCGCTCGCGGCCACCGGGGTGGATCTGGACATCTTCGGGATGATGGCCCTGGTGATGCTGGTGGGCATCGTGGTGAACAACGCGATCCTCATGCTGGAGGGCACCCGGCACGCGCGGGCCGCGGGCCTGGGCCTGGAGGCGGCCCTGGCCGAGGGTGGGGTGCGGCGGCTCCGGCCCATCCTCATGACCACGCTCACCGCCTCCGCGGGCATGTTGCCGCTCGCCTTCCGCATCGGCCAGGGAAGCGAGATCCGACAGTCCATGGCCATCGTGGCCATCGGCGGACTCGCGGTGTCGTCCGTGCTGGTGCTGGTGGCGATGCCCGTGGTCTTCCTCCTGGTGGAGCGTCTGCGGGCCCGCTGGACGAAGGGGACCTGAACCGGTCCATCCATCTCGAGCGACGCGCTCGAAGAGGCGTGGCCCACGGTCCCGGTCGGGATTACCCCAACCCTCGACTCCGGAGGTGCCTCATGGCCCATGTGCTCCTGATCGATGACGACGCGGACCTCGTCTCCGTGAACCGCACGGTCCTCGAAGCCCTCGGACACCGCGTGAGCGTGGCCTACTCGGGCCAGGAGGCCTGGGATCACCTGGCCACGCTCGCACCCGACGTGCTGGTCCTCGACTGCATGATGGAGGAGTTCACCTCCGGGTTCGAACTGGCCCAGGAGATCGCCCGCGTGTACCCCCGCCTGCCCATCATCATGCTGACGGCCGTGAGCGAGCAGATGAGCAAGGCCTGGACCTTCTCCCCCGAGGAGGACAAGGACTGGCTGCCCGTGGCACGCTTCCTGGAGAAGCCCGTGACGGGTGAGGATCTCGACGGGGAGATCCGAGAGCTGCTCGAACAGGTGTCCTCCGCGTCCTCGAAACACGGAACCTGAGGGCACGCGCACGCGGGCCGTCGAAACGGACCCGGCAGCGGCAGGAGGGTTTCGACATGATCTCGTTCGTGCCCATCGATGAGACGAAGCGCATCCGGCTCGACGACTACGCCCTGGATCCGCAGTTCAGCACGGTCGTGGCGGACCTGAGATCCGAGTTCGACCCGCTCAGGGCACGCATCGGGAACCGCCGCGTCTTCATGGTCAACTCCACGGCTCGGGGTGGTGGGGTGGCCGAGATGCTTCCGCAACTCGTCCTGCTGCTCCGGGAACTGGGACTCGATGTGGAGTGGGTCACCCTCCAGACCGACGATCGGGCCTTCTTCCACCTGACCAAGCGCCTGCACAACCTGATCCACGACGACCGGAGGGCCTCACCGATCCTGTCCGCCGAGGACGCGCGTCTCTACGAGTCGGTCAACAAGGAGAACGCGGACTCGCTCCGGCCCCACCTGCGTCCGGACGACATCCTCGTCGTGCACGATCCGCAGCCGCTGCCACTCGCGGTCCAGCTCCGGGCCGAGCTGGGCCTGCGGTTCCTCTGGCGCTGCCACATCGGGTTCGACCGGCACACGGACGCGACCCGGTCGGCCTGGCGGTTCCTCCGGCCCTACGTGGAGCGGTGCGACCACGCCCTGTTCTCCGCTCCGGAGTACATCCCGAGCTTCCTGGCCGGCCGGGCCTCCATCTCCCACCCGGCCATCGACCCGATGTCGCACAAGAACCGGGAGCTGGCGGTCCACAAGATGGTCGGCATCCTGTGCAACGCCGGACTGCAGCCGGCCTACGGGCCGATCCCCACGCCGGACTTCGAGGACCAGGCAAAGGTCCTCGGCCTCGACGGAGAGTTCGGCCCGGCGGGGGAGCTCGGCCTGTTGTTCCGACCCATGGTGCTGCAGGTGTCCCGCTGGGACCGGCTCAAGGGCTGGCAGGGCCTGCTCGACGGATTTCTCCGTCTCAAACAGCAGGTGCGGGAGAACACGGTTCCGGTGCCCCGGGAGCGCAACCAAAGGCGCCTGGAGCTGGCCCGTCTCGTGCTGGCGGGTCCCGATCCAAGCTCCATCCAGGACGATCCGGAGGGCATTGCGGTCCTGGACGAGCTGTGCGACGCCTGCGCGCACCTGGATCCCCGCGATCGGGAAGACGTGGTCGTCCTGAGCCTGCCGATGACGTCCCGGAAGGACAACGGGCTCATCGTGAACGTGCTGCAGCGGTGCGCCTCGGTCGTGGTGCAGAACTCGCTGCGCGAGGGCTTCGGGCTCACGGTGACCGAGGCCATGTGGAAGGGGCAGGCGGTGCTCGGCACCACGGCGTGCGGGATCCGGCAGCAGATCCGCGATGGCATCGACGGCGTCCTGACGACGGATCCCGAGTGCCCCGACGAGATCGCCCAGCACCTCCGGGCGCTCCTCGTGAACCCGGCGAGACGGCACCGCATGGGTCGCTTCGCCCGACGCCACGTCTACGAGGATCTTCTCATCTTCCGCCAGGTCGCGCGCTACCTCCGGGCCCTGGCCCGTGTCGTTTCAGAGGGGCGGCACCCGACCGCCTGACGCGCCCCCCGGCCCGCGACGCGAGCCGTCCTGCTTCCGCTCCAGCCGGAACGCGGGCACGGCTCCGTTGACGCCAGGCTCGCCGGACGTTCTATGAGACACGAGCCTTCCCGAGTCGACCCGCGGGTCTCCTCGGTGGCCTTTCGAACCCTCCGAACCCCGACGATGCGCTCAGCACGAGGAGATCGCGATGCAGGTTCCGATCCCGAGACGCGCGTGGCTGGTGGCCGCCGGTCTGGGGCTGCTGCCGACAGCGGTGCAGGCCGCA
>JAFGLY010000073.1 GCA_016927815.1 Deltaproteobacteria bacterium
CACCGGACCGGGTCCGGTGTCGTCGGTGTCTTCGGTCTCGCCGCAACCGGTGACCAGAACCGCCAGGAGGAGAGACAGGGGGAACGTACGCATGGAATCCTCCACGTTTCGGGACGGGTACGCATCGCACTGTACCGGACGCCCCCGCGACCCGCGACTGGCTTGACACCGTCTTTGCAGTGCGCAGGGATCCGATCGGTCGTCTGGCGGGACGCCCGACCGGATCGCCGGGGGGCGAGGCGCGTCTACTTGAGGAACTCGATCTCGTCGGTGGGCTTGCTGGTGCGCAGCCACGTCTGGGTCCGGCCCAGGAGCGAGATGCCGATGTAGCCTCTCAAGTTCAGCTTCTGGCCATCCTCGATCACCCGGACGAAGCAGGAGTAGGTCTTGCCGTTGTTCGGGTCCAGGATGGTGCCGCCGGACCACTCGTCCTTGTCCAGCTTGAGACCGCGCAGGATCGTCATGCCGAGGATCCGCTGGTTGTAGAGCGATCCCTGGCACTTGTCGCACAGGGGATCGGCCTCCTCGCCCGGCTGGCGGTAGAGCTTGACGATGCGGCCCCAGAGCTTGCCCTGCTCGTCCTGCCAGATCTGGACGACGGACTTCTTGTTCCCCGTCTCGTCGTCGATGGTGGTCCAGTAGCCCTCGGGTGAAGCGGCCGCCAAAGCGACCCGGCTGATGAGGAAGAGGACCAGGGCGACGAGTCCGGGAAGCCAGCGGGGGGGACGAGCGTGGTGCATGGGCGTGCCTCGTACAAGGGGGGGGGGAGCCGCCTCAAGGGTAACGCAACCCGGGCGCCCGAGAGAAGCGGCCCCTCGTCCCGGCACGACGCCGCACCGCCCGGCGGGCTACCGGATCGGCTGGAGGACCCGTGCTGTCGCTGCTCTTCCTCTCCGCCTGCGCCGCCGACCCCGGGATTGCTCCCCTCCTCGAACGCTGGGTCACGCCCGAGGCGCAAGACGCCCTGGCGGCGCACTTCGAGGGCGAGGCTGCCCGGCTGGCCCGGCGCCTTGGGGACGTCGGCCCCGCGGGCCCGGATCGCGTCCGGGAAGCCGTGGCCCGTCAGGTGGCGGCCAACCTGTCCCACAAGGCCACGCTGGCCATCCCGCCCCGCCTGGATGCCGACCGCCTCCGGCGCACGGTGATCGACTACGAGATCTTCAAGCTGGAGACCTACGTCCGCGCGGGCGTCTTTCCAAAGCGGTACTTCGGCTACCTCGACCTCGAAGGCGACACCGCCGAGGCCGAGCGCGTGCTTCGCGACACCGTGATCTGCGCCACCGACGGGGTGAACGCGTGGGAGGCGGCGCGCGGTTCGCCGCTTCGCGCGTCCGACATGGACGTGGCCGTCACCTTCCTGGCCGAGGGCGGCGCGCTCCTGCTGGCCTCGGCCGCCACCTTCCGCGACGCCCTCCATCCCGTGATCGACGTGGGCCTGGACGACCTGGCCTCGGGCCTCGCCGACCTGCCGGGCCTGGTGGATCGGCTCGACGCCGCGTGTGGGACCGGCCTCGGATCCCTGGTCGCGTGGACCTCGCCCGACGCGCCGCCGCCGCCCGGTGCCCGCGGACCGCTCGCCTCGGCCCCAAGCCGGGCCGGCTGGCTCACCCGAGACGCGACCTTCCGAGAGGCGATCGTGGGTACCGCAGCCTTGTGGATCTGGGAGATGGACCTGGCCGCCCGGAAGCTCGAAGCCGAGGGTCGCGTTCCGCTCCCTCTCCGGGACCGGGCCACCCGGTTCGTCCACACCTCGCTCGTCTACAACTCGGGCATCCTCCACGCGGAGGACACCGTGGCCGCCATCGTCGGGCTCGAGTGCGGCCCCACCGTCTGGGCACGCTCGGAGGCCGCGGCCCTGCGCCCGACCCCCGACACGCGGCCCCGCCTGCCCGTCGCTCCCCCCGACGTCCTCCTGGCCGAAATCCTCGGGGGCGCCCCCTACCGGGAGCAGCCCACGTCGTGGCTCGCCGCGTACCACGTGGCCCAGCGCTTCGGCGCCTGGGAGGCGTTGCGTCGCCTCACCGACGGGTTCGACGACGAAGGCCGCTTCCGGGCTCGCCTACCCGCCGCCGAGAACCCGCCATAGGATCCGGAAGCCCGCCACCATGGCGGACACCGAGGCGCCCTCGCCGGCCTGGTGCGACTCGGAGGGAGAGCCGGGACCGAAGTTGACCGCGGGGATCCTGCGCGCCGTGAGCCGGGCCACGTCGGTCCACCCCCACTTGGGCAGCACCGCCTGGCCGCTCTCTTCCACGAGGCGGATCGCCATCGGGTGGTCGAGCACCACCGCCCCGGCTGGAGACCGGTCCACCACCTCCACCGTGGCGGTGGGTGCGTGGGCGGCCACGAAGCTCCGGAGTTCCGCCTCGGCCGCCACCAGGTCGCGCCCGGGGGCAAACCGGTAGTTCAGGTTGAGTGCGAACGCATCGGGCACCACGTTTCGGGCGATGCCTCCGCTGGCGGTGGTGGCCGAGAGCGTCTCCGGGAACCGGAGGCCGTGGGCCACCGCCACCTGGGGCCGGCGGGCCGAAAGCGCCGCGAGCAGAGGCGCTGCGGAGTGGATCGCGTTGACGCCCTCCCACGGTCGGGCCGAGTGGGCCCGGCGCCCCGGGATCACCACCCTGGCCTGGATCGACCCGAGGCACCCGACCTGTACGCCGTTGTCGGAGGGTTCCAGCAGCACGCCGAACGCGGCCCCGGCAAGTGCCGGGCACGCGTCGAGCAGCGGCTCCAGCCCGTTCTCCTCGTAGGGCCCCTCCTCGCGGTCGTAGAACGCGAATCCCACCGAGACCGGCAGCGTGCGCGCGGGCAAGCCCGCGGCGAGTCCCAGCATCACGGCCAGTCCCGCCTTCATGTCGCTCGCGCCCAGGCCGGTGATCCGGTCGCCGTCCTGCCGGGGCTCGGGGAAGGGGCCCGTGGGCGGCACGGTGTCCAGGTGGCCGCAGAGCAGCACCCGGGGGCGCTCCCGGGCCGAGTCCCAGGCCGCGAGCGCGTTGCCCACCCGTTCCACGTGGAACGCCAGGGGCCGGAACCACTCGGCCACCCCCTCGCAGATCTCGGCCTCGTTCCCCGTGACGCTCTGGGTTGCGCACAGATCCTCGAGCAGGGCGGCCAGGTGCGACGCCAGGCGCCTCGCCTCGGGGCGGAAGGGCGTCCGCTGCGCGTCAGAGGGGGACATCGAACTCCCGGAGGACCTGGTTGAGCGAGGTCTTCCGGTCGGTGGAGGCGCTGCGCCGCCCCACGACCAGAGCGCAGGGTACGTCCCAGGTGCCGGCCGGGAACACCCTGGGCCGCGTGCCGGGCGTGACCACGGCTCGGGCCGGGACCCGTCCCCGGGTGATCACCGGCTCGGATCCCGTGACGTCCACGATGGGGGTGCTCGCGGTGAGCACCGTTCCGGCGCCCAGCACCGCCTCCTCCTCCACGAGGACTCCCTCGACCACGATGCAACGAGATCCCACGAAGGCCCCGTCCTCCACGATGACCGGCCGGGCACCGGGCGGCTCCAGCACCCCGCCGATCCCCACGCCGCCCGAGAGGTGGACGTTGCGTCCGATCTGGGCGCCGCTCCCCACCGTGGCCCAGGTGTCCACCATGGTGCCCGCACCCACATACGCGCCGATGTTCACGTACCCGGGCATCACCACGCAGCCGGGCTCGAGGAACGCGCCGTACCGCACGGTGCCCGGCGGCACGACCCGCACGCCCTGGGCCCGGAGGTCGGTCTTCAAGGGGATGCGGTCGTACCAGACAAAGGGCGGCAGCTCCATCACCCGCATCTCGGACACGCGGAAGAACTGGAGGATGGCCGACTGAATCCACTCGTGGACGCGCCACTCGTCCCCCACCTTCTCCGCCACGCGCACCACACCCCGGTCGAGCAGGTCCACCACGTGGCGCACCGCCACCGCGTCCACCCGGGCGGGGTCGGCCGCGCCCCGCTCGATCCGGGCGCGCAGGTCGGCGAGGGAGGGAGGCGCCGAGGGCTGGGTCACAGGAGCGCTCGCCAGGCCTCGATGGCCCTGCTGCACCCCTCGGAATCGGGCATGAGGGCCAGGCGCAACCAGTCACGGCCCGTGTCGGTGAGCGCGAAGAGACGCCCCGGCGCGGCCACGATCCCGGCCTCCAGCAGTCGGGCAGCATACCCGACGTCGTCGTACCCCGCCGGTGCCTTGAACCAGATATAGAAGGTCGCGTTGGACCGGACGAACTCGAATCCGGCCTCCTCCAGGAACGCCTCCATCATCCGGCGGCGCGCCATGTAGGTCCGGGCCAGCGCCCGGGGATGGGCGTCATCGGCCCAGGCTGCGCTGGCGGCTGCGTTCACGAAGTCCTGCGCCGCGACGCCCGGGTTGGCCCGGAAGTCTGTGAGCCTGCGGATCCACGCAGGATCGCCCGCGAAGAAGCCGGTGCGGTAGCCGGCCATGCTGCTGCGCTTCGACAGCGTGTGGATGGCCACCACGCCCTCGGTGGCCACCTGGAGGATCGAGGGCGGCGGCTCGCCCTCGTAGATGTCGCAGTAGGTCTCGTCGGAGGCCAGCAGGATGTCGTGCGCTCGGCAGACCTTCCATGTGCGCTCGAGATCCTCCAGGGTGGAGACCGCGCCCGTGGGGTTGTGCGGGGAGTTGACGATGAGGAGCCGGGTGCGGGCGAGCAGGTCGGCGGGCAACTCCCACGGCCGGAACCGGAAGTCGCCCTCGAGCGGGATCGGCACCGCCTCCCCTCCGGCGAAGAGCGCGCCCCGCTGCCAGGCCGGATAGCCGGGGTCCGGGAAGACCACCGCGCGATCAGGCGCGTCGCGGTCCACCACGAGCAGCGGGAGGTGGAACATCGCCTCCTTGGATCCGCTCGTGGGTACCACCGATCGGTCGGGATCGAGGGCCACCCCGAACCGGCGCTCCAGGTAGCCGGTCACGGCGCGCCGGAATTCCGGGGTGCCCTGCACCACGGGGTACCGGCTCATGGCCTGCACGCCCGCCTTCAGCGCATCCTGGATGAACGCCGGGGTGGGGTCCACCGGATCGCCCAGGCCGAAGTCGTAGAGCGGGATGTTGCGAGCCTCCACCTGACTGCGCTTTTCGGTGAGCTCGACCAGGGGGTAGGCGTCCAGACGGGAGAGGAGCGGGTTCAGTCGGGCCAAGGGGCCTCCGGGATGAGACGATGCAGGGTAGCCGGACGGACGCCGGGTGTCATGGGGAGCGGCCTCCCGGATGGGCCGCCGGTCGGCCGGCCACACCGGGGGAATCGGGTTGCCCTTCCGCCCTCGTTGGGCGATCATCCGGCAATCATGGATCGGTTCCTCGACAGCCCGTATGCCTGCCCGGAGATCCACGCGGCGGTGTCGGCGGTGATCCGGGCCCGGAGCACGAATCCTCGCGACGTCCGCGACGTGGCACTCGACGGCCTCGACCTCTCCGCTTGCGAGCGGGTTCTCGACCTGGGCTGCGGGTTCGGCTTCATGGGCGAGGCCGTGGCGCAGCGGGTGGCCCCGGGGGCCCTCGTGGTCGGCGTGGACGGCTGCCCGGCCAACGAAGCCGCGTTCCGGGTCCGCGTGGAGGCTACCGGTCGCCGAGCGGCGTTCCGTCGCCTGGCCGTGGCGGGGTCCCTGCCATGGCCCGACGCCTTCTTCCCCCTGGTGGTGTCGTCCTACGCGCTCTACTTCTTCCCCTCCATCCTCCCCGAGATCGCGCGTGTCCTGGCGCCGGGCGGCCGGTTCGTGGCCCTCACGCACCGTGCCGACGTGCTCCAGGACCTGTTCGCGAGGCTCGGGGAGACCGAGGCGGCCGTCCGCCTGGCCGCGCTCATGGCCCGCTTCTCCGCCGAGTCCGGTGCCGGCTGCCTGGCTGGGTGGTTCTCGGACGTGGAGGTCGTGCCCTACCCGAACACGCTCCGCTTCGGACGTCCTCACGCCGCCCAGGCCCTGGCCTACCTCGACTTCAAGGTGGGGGTGCTCGTGGCGGGCGAGCCGGGGCCCGTCCGTCGGGCCCGGATCGGCCGAGCCCTGGACACCTGTCTCGACCGCCTCGGAGAGGTGGTGGTCGCCAAGGACGATGTCGCCTTCCGTGCCCGGAGGCCGCCATGCCCCCCCTGATTCCCCACTTCTGCTCCCAGTGCGCGGCGCCGGTCGTCGAGCGCGTCGTGGACGGACGGGCCCGGCACGTCTGTTCCCGCTGCGGCACGGTCTTCTACCGCAACCCCCTGCCCGTGGCCGCGGCCGTGGTCCTCGACGCCGAGCGCCGGGTGCTGCTGGTCCGGCGCGCCCGGGAGCCCCACCGGGGGGTGTGGTGCCTTCCCACGGGTTTCGCCGAGGAGAACGAGACCATCGCCGACGCCGCCTTGAGGGAGCTCGCCGAGGAGACCGGCGTGGAGGGCCGGATCCTCCAACTGGCCGACGTGGACTCGTTCCGGAGCGACTTCTACGGCGACCTGCTCGTGGTGACGTTCGAGGTGGTGGGGGTGGGCGGCACGCCTCGGCCCGGGGACGACGCCGAGGCGGTCGACTGGTTCCGGCTGGACGCCCTGCCTCCCCTCGCGTTCTCCTCCAACGACAAGGCGCTGGCCGCCTGCCAGGAGTCCCACCGGGAGGCGTGGGCCATCCAGGACTCCTTCCGGCGCCTGGAGGGGGGGTCCGGTCAGATGCTCTCGGACGCGCTCGTGGCCCTGGTGAGGGACCAGGCGGACGCCGTGGCGGCCCTCTGGCTGGCCGACGTGCGCACGAGCCCCTCCACGCGGTCCTACGCTCGGGCCGATCCCGCCCTGCTCCTCGCGAGCGCCACCACCGCCCTCTCCCAGTTCGGTCGCTGGCTCCAGGGCGACGAGGCGGACTCCGAGGTCCGGACCTTCTACCGGGCCGTGGGCCGGGAACGGCGGGATCAGGGCTTCGCGCCGCACGAGGTGCTGTCGTCGCTGACGCTGTTCCGCAAGAACGTCTGGCTGTTCGCCCGGGACACCGGAATCCTGGCACGCCCCATCGACGTGTACCGCGTGCTGGAGCTGGACCGCCGCATCGTGGCGTTCTTCGATCGCGCCGCCTACGACGCGGTACGGGGATGGGAGGAGGGGGGCGACAGCCGGGCCTAGCTGCAGTCGAAGATGCCGTCCGGGCCGCAGTCTGCGGTGCACTCGCCGTCCGTCGTGATCGTGACGTCGCAGTCGAGTTCGCCGGATCCGTAATCGTACCAGAACGTCCCCTCGGCCGACCCGTCGTACTGGTAGAGCAGGATCCAGTGGTAGACCGCCGTCTGGGTGCCCGCCTCATAGCCCCAGTAGTCGGTGAGCCAGGAGCCGTCGAAGTAGTACTCGTCGCTTCCCGCGACGTCGTAGTCGCTCCCGAACGGCTCGCCCTGCTGGGCCCAGGTGCCCACTCCGGTGCCGTCGTACTGCCAGGTCTCGGTGCGGGTGGCGATGCCGTCTCCGATGTCGGCCGTGACCACGGCCGCGACGTCCTCGCGGTAGACGGCGTCCGCGACGTAGGGCAGATCGCCGGCCCGGGTGTCCACCGTCGTCTCGATGTGGCCGTGGACTTCGTCGTCGGCCACGATCTGCGTGGTCCACTCGTGCTCCTCGGCTCCCACCGGCGGCTCCCGGATCGGGTCCAGGTCGGGTTCCCACTCCGTCACCTTGACGGTGCCGCTACAGCCCTCGCGCTCGACCCGGTACCGGTTGGCCGTCACCTCTCCCAGGACGTCGGTGGTCGTGTTCCGGGTGAGCAGGTCCAGGTCGCCGGTCTCGTAGATGGTGCCGAAGCCCGTTCCCACCAGGGACACGAGGAAGTGGCCCGAGGCGTAGGTGTCGGTCCAGTCGAAGTCCCCGGTTTCGAGGTCGTACATACCCACGCGGCCCACGACCTCGTCGCCGATGGGGTCGAAGTCGAACACACCGTCGGAGGAACGACGGAAGGTGTAGAAGGCGTTGTCGTACCAGTCGTGCGGATCGTACGCACAGGAGAGGGGCACCTCGTCCGTCTCGTCGTGGCAGGCGGCCAGGAGAGCGAAGGGCAGGAGGAGCCGGGCGAGGGAAGGCGCTTTCATGATCGAGCCCCGGAAGCGTGGACGATCCAGAGTCTACCTCGTGCGCGCGGCCTCGGACGTCGGCTGGCCGCCCTGATGGGGGGATCCGCGCTATGGGAGGGGCCTGGAGCGCCCATGGGCTTCCGCCTCGTCGTCGCGGAGAAACCGAGCGTCGCAAGGGACATCGCGCGGGTCCTCGGCATCCCGGCGAGGGGGGACCACGCCTTCGACGGCGGGGGGACGCGCGTCACCTGGTGCCTGGGCCACCTCCTGGAGCTGGCCGAGCCCGCGGCCTACGATCCGGCCTGGAAGGCCTGGTCGCTCGACGCCCTCCCCCTCCTTCCGCCGGCCTTCCGGCTCCAGCCCCGCAAGGCCTCCGCCGACCAGTGGCGCGCGGTGCGCGATCTGATGAAGGCCCGGGATCTCGACGAGGTCGTGAACGCCTGCGACGCGGGAAGGGAGGGGGAGCTCATCTTCGCGTGGGCCTACGAGCTGGCCGGCTGCCGGGCGCCGGTGCGTCGGCTGTGGGTCTCGTCGCTCACCGACGAGGCCCTCCGGGAGGGCTTCGCGGCGCTGCGGCCACCCCTTGGCGCCCTTGAGGCCGCGGCCCGCTGCCGGGCCGAGGCCGACTGGCTCGTGGGCCTGAACGCCACCCGCGCCATGACCCTGAAGATGGGTGCGGGGCCCGGCGCACCCCTGCTCTCGGTGGGCCGGGTCCAGACCCCCACGCTCGCGCTGCTCTGTGCGCGCGAAGCCGAGATCGAGGCCTTCGTCCCCCAGGCCTTCTGGCAGGTGATCGCCCGCTTCGGGGTCGCGGCCGGGGAGTGGGAGGCCGTGCGCGTCGTACGCGACACCGATGGCGAGGACCAGGAGCGCCTGGACGACCGGGAGACGGCCGAGGCGGTGGTCCGGCGGACGGCCGGGCAGCCCGCAGAGGTCGCAACGGTGGAGCCGAAGGAGAGGGTCGAGCGGCCCCCGCTCCTCTTCGACCTCACGGCCCTCCAGCGGGAAGCCAACCAGCGGTTCGGGTTCACCGCGGCCCACACGCTCGCGATCGCACAATCCCTCTACGAGCGCCACAAGGTCCTGACCTACCCCCGCACGGACAGCCGGCACCTGCCCTCCGACCTGGCGGCCCGGCTGCCCGCCCTGGTGCACGGCCTGGCCTGGGGCCCCTACGCGGCCGCCGCGTCGGTGGCCGCGGTGCGCGATCCCGCCTCGCTGGGCCCGCGCTTCGTGGACGACCGCGAGGTCTCGGACCACCACGCCATCGTCCCCACGGGCCGCGATCCGCGCCCGCTCGGCTTGGAGACGGACGAGAAACGGATCTTCGACCTCGTGGCCCGACGCTTCCTCGGCGCGTTCCACCCGGACGCCCGGTTCGCCCTGCTGCGGGTGGAGACCCACGTCCACGCCGCCCGGGACGGCTCTCAGGACCCCGGTCCGGAGGTCGAGCGGTTCGTGGCTCGAGGCCGCACCTGTCTCGAGCCCGGCTGGCAGTCCGTGGATCCGCCCGCAAGCCGCCGCAAGGAGGTGCTGCTGCCCCCGGTCTTGCCCGGCGACGCGGTCCGGATCCTCGGCGTGGAGGCCAAGGAGGGGCGCACCCAGCCACCCCGCCGCCACACCGAGGCCTCCCTGCT
Organism: Deltaproteobacteria bacterium; assembly: GCA_016927815.1. GTDB lineage: Bacteria > Myxococcota_A > UBA796 > UBA796 > JAFGLY01 > JAFGLY01. Next base: position 9,650 of record JAFGLY010000073.1, read on the forward strand.
CGGCGCCATGGAGCGCGCCGGCGAGGCGCTCGACGAGGAGGAGCTCCGCCGAGCGATGAAGCGCAACGGCCTGGGCACGCCCGCTACCCGGGCGGCCATCCTGGAGACCCTGCTGGAGCGGGGGTACCTGGCCCGCCGGGCTCGGGAGCTGATCCCCACGCCCCGGGGCCAGGCCCTGGTGGAGGCCCTGCCCGTGGAGGCGTTGCGATCGCCGCGTCTCACGGGCGCGTGGGAGTCCCGCCTGGCTGCCGTCGCCGAGGGGACCCAGGACCGGGAGGCCTTCATGGCCGATGTCCGCGCCTTCACCGTCCACGCGGTGGACGCCATCCGGGTCGCCGTGCCTTCCGAGGCTCTGGCCATCGTCCTCGGCGAGGTGCCAGAGGGCGAGGCGCTCGGCGCCTGCCCGCGGTGCGGCCAGCCGGTGGTGGCCACGCGGGGCGGCTGGCGCTGCACCGGGTGCCCGCTCTTCCTGCCCGGCCGCGTGGCCGGGCGAGAGGTGAGCCCCCGCATGGCCCGCCGTCTGCTCGCGGAGGGCGAAACCGAGGTGGTGAAGGGGTTCCGGTCCAAGGAAGGCCGTGCCTTCTCCGCTGCGCTGCACCTCGAGCCCGACGGCCGGGTTGCCCTCCACTTCCCGAAGCCGTCCCTGCTGGGCGCCTGCCCGGCCTGCGGCCAGGAGGTCCGGCGCCGGGGGGAGGTCTACACCTGCGCCACGGGCCGGGCCTGCCCGTTCGTGGTGTTCGGCGTCATGTCGGGCCGGGCCATCCCCGAAGAGGCCGTGCGCGCACTGCTCGCCGACGGCCGTTCGGGGCTCCTCGAGGGATTCAGGGACCGCGACGGCCACTCGTTCGCGGGAAGGCTGGTCTGGAACCGGGAGCGCGTGGTGGTGGTGGCAGCGGACCCCCGCGAGGATCTCGCCTCCCCCGGATCCTGCCCGCGCTGCGGCGAACCGGTCCGGTTTCACGAGGGGGCCTGGCGATGCGCGGGCTGCACCTTCCAGATCCCCGCCGTCGTGGCCCGGCGGGACCTGGCGCCCAGCGACGTGGCGGCGCTCCTGGCCCACGGCCGTACCGCCCGCCTCCACGGCTTCCGGCAGGCGTCGGGCGCCGTGTTCAAGGCCCGCCTGGTGCTCGACGCGCAGGGTCACGTCCGACTGGACTGGACCTCGGGTGGAGAAACCGAGCCCCTTCCCGAGGGCGCGCCGGCGCCCGCCTTCGGTCGTCGCGTGGACTGCCCGCGCTGCGTGGCCGGCGCCCACCCGGATCCGGGCTACCTGGTGGCCGGACGGGAGGCCTGGGGCTGCTCCCGGTGGCGGGACGGCTGCGCCTTCCGGATCCCCTACGAGGTGGAGGGCTTGCGCCTGCCCGACGAGGAGGCGCTCCGCCTGGTCGGCAGGGCCCGGGCCACGCGGTTCCTGAAGGGCTTTGCCGGTCGCGACCGGACCGCCCGCCTGGTGCTCCAGGCCGAGACGGATCCGCCCTTCCGGCTGGAGGTGCGCGGCCAGCCCCGGCGGGTCTGAGAAAGGCCCTCGCAAGATGCCCCGAGCGAACCGGCCGATCGGCCTCGATGCAGAATCCTGCCGGTTTCTCGATTTCCGGCATTTCTGAACGGCTATTCATGGATGAAAGACCTGTGTCGGTCCAGCGTGGCGAGCGCCTGCGGTAGAAGAGAGAAACGACCCGGACGAATGGAGGTTCCATGCCCCGCCCCACGCCCCTCTTCCTGTTTCTCGCCCTCGGTGTCGGGTGCAACGACGAGGACACCTGCCCCGAGGACACCGCCGGCTGCCCCGAGGACACCGCACCCGACTGGGTGGACGCCGATGGCGACGGCGTGATCGCCGGCGTGGACTGCGACGACGCCAACGCCGCGGTCTATCCCGGCGCCGCGGACGTCTGCGACGGCGTGGACAACGACTGCGACGGCGAAACCGACGAGGACGGCCTCGGGGGCTCCGTGTTCTACGCCGACGCCGACGCGGACAGCTACGGGGACCCGACCACCGCCGGCCTCTACTGCGAGGCCCCTGAGGGCTGGGTCGAGAACGGCGAGGACTGCGACGACAGCGACGGCAGCGTGTACCCGGGCGCCGACGAGTTCTGCGACGG
>JAFGLY010000074.1 GCA_016927815.1 Deltaproteobacteria bacterium
GTCGGTGTCGGCGTCGGTGTCGGCCTCGCCGCCGGTGTCGTCGCCGGTGTCGTCCTCGGTGTCGCAGGCGGATGAGAGCAGGAACAGGGCGGACAGGAGAACGGATCGGTCCATGGTGCCTCCTCGCGGCGCGTCATCGGGCGTCGCCGCCACAGTGTAGCAGCAGACGGCGGCGCCTTGCGACGGAAGGTGGCCGGTGGGCCGCCTCCGGGCTCGCCCTCACCCTGCCGGGCCGAGCGCCCGGGCAAACCGGGCACGCACAACATCGCCAGTCCGTGGGGGGAAATCCGCAGGGCTTGACTGCCCGGTCGTCTTTGTCGTAGGGTACTCGAGGGTTTGTCGGCATGGCCTGTCCCCGTCCATCGCGGGGTCGCGGTCGTCCCGGTCGAAACTCGCTCCTGCAGGAGGATGCCTGTCATGATCCCCATCTTCTTCACATTCCTGATCGGTTTCGCGTCCGTGGCCCTGTCCGCCCCGCACGTGGACGAGCAGGCCGTGGCCGCACTGCCTCCCGAGGCCCAGGCCGAACTCGAACCCTTCACCGCCGAGCTCGCGAGACTGGAGGCCGCAGTGACCCAGGCGGAGGCGTACATGGACGCCGCCAAGGCCAGGCGCGGCGACCAGCGCGACCAGGTCGGCGAGGCCCGCGGCGACGTCAAGGAGGTCAAGCAGCGCGCCGACGCGTTGGAACTGCAGGCCGAGGCGGCGGCGGATCGGGCCCATGCCGCGGTGGACGATGCCCGAACGCGGGTGGACCAGGCGAAGGCGGCCAGGGATCGGGCCAAGGCCGCCGAGGCCGCCGCGAAGGCCCACAAGAAGGCAGCCAAGGCCAACAAGAAGGCGACGAGGGCAACCTACAAGGCCATCAAGGCCGAGAAGAAGGCCGAGCTGCCAGGCGCAGCGGATCGCCTGGAGCAAGCGCGCCAGGGCAGGGGGGACGCCAAGGCTGCCTACAAGGATGCCAAGGCTGCCTACAAGGATGCCAAGGCCGACGCCAAGATCGCCAAGGCGGACCTGCGGGCGTCCAAGAAGGGCGTGAAGCAGAGCAAGTCCACGCGTTCCGAAGCCAAGGCCGCCGTGCGCGATACGAGAAAGGCGGGAGACGCGATGGTGGACACCGCCAAGGACCAGGTGGTGGGGGCCAAGGACGACGTGAACCAGGCGGACGCCTCGTGGTCCCAGGCCCGTGACGCCCTGGCCCTGGCCGAGGCGCGGCGCGATCTCCAGGCGGCCCTCCTCGAGAAGCGCAGGGCCGAACTCGTCGCCGCCCAGGGCACCGCCTCCCCGGTCCTGGCCGACTTCGAGAAGGAGGTCCAGACGGCGTGGGACAAGGTCCGGAAGCTCGAGGCCGAGGCCGCACCTTCACCGTAGTGGTGCCCACCGTCCTCCCTCGTGATCCGAGGGGTCCGACGACTTGTGCCGGTAGTCGGCCCGAGCGACGTTCGACGCCGGAGGTGGAGTTGGTCCAGGTGATGATCTCGGTCGCCGAGAAGCGCCTCGACAAGCGCGGTCTCTCCTCGTGGCTCCAAGAAGGGACGGAGGGCGGGCGCAGCGCACCGCCCCGCCGACGAACCCGACGTTCACGCTGAGAACACGGTCACGAGGCCGCTCTCCTCCTCCTTGCCCTGGCGCTGGCGGGGTGCATTCCATCCTGCGCCAGCCTCCGCTGTAGGCGCAGGTTTCGTGCTATCCTGCGCCAAGGAGATCGCTCATGGGCAGATTCGTGCCTTGCCGATGGGATCCTGACCTGACGGCGTTCGGTCCTCGCCGTGCCCGGATCGGGGGCACCTTCCGGGCCTTCGTCCCGGATTCCCTCGTCGGTCGCCCCCTCTCGCTCGACGCCCGGGTGGCGGCCGACCTCTCCGACGCGGAGCGGGTGGTCGTCGAACTCGACGCGGGTGTCCCTCGAGACCACCGGCCCCACCGCCTGGAGGTCCTGGCGAGGCTCCTGCTCCGGGCCGAGGCGGTCGGCTCCTCCCGGGTCGAGGGACTGGTCGTGAGCCCGCGCCGGCTCGCGCTCACCGACCTCGATCCCTCCCGCGATCCCTCCGGCCGGGCCCTCGAGGTCGTCGGCAACATCCGGGCCCTCGAGGAGGCCCTCGCGCAGGCGACGGCGCCGGGCCCCTTCACGGTGGAGCGCCTCCTCGCCGTCCACCGGCGCCTCCTCGCCGGGACGCGCGACGCCGCGCTCGGCGGAGTCGTCCGTACCGAGCAGAACTGGATCGGCGGGCACTCTCCGCTGGATGCCGACTACGTGCCTCCCCCGCCGGGCGAGGTCCCCGTGCTCCTCGAGGATCTGTGCGCCTACGTCTCGGGCGACGACCACCCGCCGCTCGTCCAGGCCGCGCTCGCCCACGCCCAGTTCGAGAGCATCCATCCCTTCGCCGACGGCAACGGCCGGACCGGCCGCGCGCTCCTGCACCTCGTGCTGCGACGGCGCGGGCTCGTCCGCCGGTTCGTCCCGCCCGTCAGCCTGGTCCTCGCCACCTGGTCCCGCCGGTACGTCGACGCCCTCGCCGCCACCCGGCAGGAGGGAGCGCCGTCCGACCCCTGGAACGCCTGGCTGGAACTGTTCGCCCGGGCCGTCCGGATGGCGTGCGCCCAGGCCCAGGCCTACGACGAGCGGATCACAAGCCTGTCCGACCGCTGGCGTGCCGACGTCGTCGCGCGCGTGGGGAGGCTCCGCGCCGACTCGGCGGCCTGGGCGCTCCTCGAGGTCCTCCCGGCCGCTCCTCTCGTCACCGCACGCGCCGCCGTGACCCTCACCGGGCGCTCGCCGCGCGCCGTGGACGGGGCCCTGGCCCAACTGGTCCGGGCGGGTGTGCTGAAGCAGGTCGGCGTCGGGCGGCGCAACCGCCTGTTCGAGGCCGTGGGTGTGTTCGACCTCGTCACCGGCGCGGAGCGGGCGCTCGCCGCGCCCACCGGTGACACCGCGACGGCGTCTCCTTCCCGGGCCGTCCCCCGCCGAAACCGGCGTTCGTAGCGGCTCGCCCTGCTCGCCGCTACTTGTGCCGGAAGACGATCCGCCCCTTGGTGAGGTCGTACGGCGACACGGCCACCGTGACCCGGTCGCCCAGCACCACGCGGATGCGGAAGCGACGCAGCTTGCCCGCGAGGTGGGCGTGCACGTCCGTCCCGGCGTCGGTAGCGACGAGGAAGGCCCCGCCCGGGTACACTTCCTTCACGACACCTTCGATCTCGATCAGGTCGTCGTTCGCCACGTTGCGTCTCCTCCAGGGTCGGCCGGGCCGTGGTTCGGGCAGGGAGGGTAATCCAGCGCTCCCGCGCCGCCAAGCCCCCCCTGAAACCCCGGACCCCGGCCGGCTTCCCCCTCCCGCCTCCCGTGATAGGGGGCCGCGCCTGACCGACGGCCACCCGATGACCCGTTCCCACGCGATCCTCCTCGCCCTCCTCGTGGCGCTCGCCGCCTGCAAGGGGCCGGGCGGCCGGGGCGATGCCCGAGGCGAACGCAGCGAACCCGACCCCCGCACGCTGGTGGACGCGGCGCCCGCGGCGCCGGGCGCGGTTTCCGCGTGGGTGGTGTCGTCGGGCACGGTGGAGTCGGAGATCCAGGTGGACCTGGTGCCGGAGGCGAGCGGGGTGGTCACGGCGATCCACGTGGAGGAGGGCGACCCGGTGACCCGCGGCCAGGTGCTGGCCCTCATCGAAAACCCCAACCTCGACGCCACGCTCACGCGCGCCGAGGCGGAACTGGCCCGATCGGAGCAGGCCTACGGCGAGCTGGAGCGCCTCGCCCAGGCGGGCGCGGTGAGCGCGCGGGACCTGGCAGACGCCCACACGGCGCTCCTCGCTGCCCGTGCCAACTTCGACGAGGCCCGCCGCTCCAAGGCCTTCACCCGTATCACCAGCCCCGTGGACGGGGTGGTGTCCGCTCGCGACATCAAGGTCGGTGAGACCGCCTCGCCGGCCCGACGCACGTTCCAGGTGGTGAACCCGGGCCGCCTGCGCGTGCCGGTGCCGCTGCCCGAGCGCGACCTCCCGCACGTGCGCCCCGGGCTGAACGCCCGGATGTTCCCGGTGTACGCCCCGGACGATGTCTACGAGGCCCGGGTGACCCGGCTGTCTCCCACGGTGGACCCCTCCACGGGGACGTTCCGGGCCTTCGTGGTCCCGTCCGACGACGTGGGCGACCTGAAGCCGGGCCAGTACCTCTCGGTGCGCATCGAGGTGGACCGGCACGAGGACGCCCTGCTGGTGCCGCGCAAGGCCGTCCTCTACGAAGAGGGCGTGCCCTACGTGTTCCGCGTCGACCCCGCCCCGCCCGAGGAAGAACCGGAAGGGGCCGGGCGCAAGCCGGCTCCGTGGTGGAAGGGCCTCGCCGCGAAGGCGAAGGCGCGGTTGCCCGGGAACAAGGACACCGAGAAGGACCAGGGGCCGCCGGGGCCCAAGCGCGTCGCCAAGAAGATCGACCTCCAGCTCGGGTTCTTGGACGTGGAGGTGGCCGAGGTGCTCTCGGGCCTGGCCGAGGGCGACCTCGTGGTCACGGTGGGGCAGGAGACCTTGAGGGACGGCGCCAGGATCCGCCTGCCGGGTGACCCGACGGCCAAGGACGCGGAGGACGAGGCCGGAAAGAAGGCCGGCGAGGGAGGGTAGCGTGCCCTCCCACCCGCTCCTGCGCACCCTGGTCGAGCATCCCGTCGGGGTGCTCATGGTGGCCGTGGCGGCCGTGGTGTTCGGCTGGGTCTCCTTCCAGCGGCTGCCGCTGGACCTCATGCCGGACATCGCCTACCCCACGCTCACGGTCCGGACCGAGCTGCCGGGCGCAGCGCCCCAGGAGGTCGAGACCGAGGTGTCCCGGCCGCTGGAGGAGGCGCTCGCCACGGTGCACGGCCTGGTGGAGATCGAGAGCCGATCGCGGGCCGAGGTCTCGGACGTGGTCCTCGAGTACGACTGGGACACGGACATGGACCAGGCGGCCCAGGACGTGCGCGAGCGCCTCCAGGTCACCTGGCTGCCCGACGAGGCCGAGCGGCCCCTCGTCCTGCGCTACGATCCGTCCCTCGAGCCCATGCTGACGCTTGCTCTGGCCTGGGCGCCGGACGCCCCGGCCCGGCCCCAAGACCCCGTGGCCGCGCTCCTGGTCCTGCGGGAGATCGCCGAGCAGGAGGTCAAACCCGTGCTGGAGGCCATGGAGGGCGTGGCGGCCGCACGGGTGCGGGGCGGGCTGGAGCGGGAGGTCCTGGTGGAGGTCCGGGAGGACTGGCTCGCTGCCCGGGGCGTGACGCTCTCCGACGTCCGCGAGGCGCTGGTCGCCCACAACGTCAACATCGCGGGGGGAAGCATCCGCGAGGGCGACGCCGAGTACCTGGTCCGCACGCTCAACCAGTTCTCGACCGTGGAGGAGGTGCGGGCGGTCGAGATCACCCGTCCGGACGGCGCCCGCGTGCGCGTCCAGGACGTGGCCACGGTCCGGGAGGGCCACAAGGACCGGGAGGTGGTGAGCCACGTGGACGGCGAGGAGGCCGTCCTGCTCGAGATCCACCGGGAGGCCGACGCCAACCTGGTCCAGGTGGCCCGGTCGGTCCGGCAGCGTGCGGGGCTCGACGAAAAGCCAAAGAAGAAGGCCTCCAAGGACCTCCCGTCCGAGGTCGCCCGCGCCCTGGAGGGCCCCCCCACGCTCGCGGACGCCCTGCCCGAGGGCCTGAGGCTCGTGGCCCTGGACGACCAGGCCTCGTTCGTGGAATCCGCGCTCGGGAGCCTGTGGGGCAACGTGATCCTGGGAGGCCTCCTCGCCATCTGGATCCTCTTCCTGTTCTTGAGGAACGTCCGAGCCACCCTCCTCATCTCGATCGCGATCCCCGTGAGCCTCGTGGCCTCCTTTGCGCTCCTCTACATCCTCGGCGTCTCCCTGAACGTCATGACGCTGGGCGGCCTCGCCCTCGGGGTGGGCATGTTGGTGGACTCGGCCGTGGTGGTGCTCGAGAGCATCCAGGTCAAGCTCGACCAGGGACTCACCCGCAAGGAGGCCGCGATCCAGGGAACGGGCGACGTGGCGGCCGCCGTGGCCGCCTCCATCCTCACCACGGTGGCGGTGTTCTTCCCCATCGTCTTCGTGGAGGGGGTGGCCGGCCAGATCTTCGGAGACCTGGCGCACGGCGTCACCTGGTCGCTGGCCGCGTCCATGGCCGTGGCCCTGGGGCTCGTACCGGTCCTCGCGGCCCGGGAGTTCGCCCCCCCTCCGCCGGTGGATCTGGAGGGTTTGACCCCTTCGCTGAACTTCCCCTCCATCGCCCAATACCGCTCGGCTCGGCGGGCCGCCACCGGGAGGCGGCGGATCCTCAGGCCCTGGCTGGCCGTCCGCTTCGCGCTCCGCTTCCTGGCCGACGCCGCCGCGTCCGCCCTCTTCCTCGTGGCCGGGTTCAGCGGCCGCTGGATCGTGGCCGGCGGCCAGCGGGTTCTCGGCCGGGGCACGGGAAGCCTCCTGCGGGTGGCCGAGGCCTTCGGCCGGCGCTACGACCGGTTCGCCGTGCGCTACCAGGGCGTGCTCGCCGCCGCCCTCGAGAGACCGGGTCGGGTCCTGGGCATCGCCGGCCTGCTCGTGGCCCTCGCGGCGTGCGTCCTGCCGCTCACGGGCGTGGAGCTCATCCCCCAGGTGAACCAGGGCCGGTTCACGGTGGAGACCGCCCTGGCCGTGGGCACGCCCCTGGATCGGACCGTGGCCGTGGTGGCGCAACTCGAGCGCGATCTCCTCGACCTGCCCGGGATCGCTGGGGTTCACGCCACCGTCGGCACCGAGCGCGACGCCGACGCCCGATCGGACGAGGGCGAGCACACCGCGCGGCTGACCGTGGAGCTCACGCCCGGCGGGGACCTCTCGCGCCGGGAGCCGGCCGCCATGGAGGCCGTGCGCGCGATCCTGGCCCGCACCCCCGAGTTGGAGGGCCGCCTCGCGCGCCCCGCGCTCTTCTCCTTCCGGACCCCCGTGGAGGTGGTGGTGGGGGGCCCCGACCTCGACGTCCTCAAGCGCCTCTCGGCCCGCACCGTGGAGGATCTCCGGGCCCTGCCCGGCCTGGCCGACGTGCGGACGAGCCTCACCCGCGGCTACCCCGAGATCCGGATCCGCTACGATCGCGACCAGATCTCGCGCCTCGGGCTCAGTCCGGCCACGGTGGCCGGCATGGTGCGCGACAAGGTCCAGGGCGCCGACGCCGACACCCTGTCGCGGGGCGAGCGCCGCGTGGATCTCGTGGTGCGTCTCGACCCGGCGGACCGGGCCAGCGTCGAGCACCTGGGCCGGTTGAACGTCAACCCGCAGCTCGTGCCCCCGGTCCCCCTGGTGTCCGTGGCCTCCCTGGAGGAGGCCGAAGGCCTGAGCGAGATCCGGCGGATCGACCAGGAGCGGGCGGCCGTGGTCAGCGCCAACCTGGAGGGCTTCGACCTGTCCGGGATGGCTCGCGAGATCGGCCTCGTCCTGGCCGATCGGGACTGGCCCGCGGGCACGTCGTTCCGCCTGGCGGGACAGAGCCGGGAGATGGAACGTTCCCTCGGGTCGCTGCGGTTCGCCCTGCTGCTGGCCGTGTTCCTGGTCTACGCCATCATGGCGAGCACCTTCGAGAACCTCCTGCACCCCTTCGTGATCCTGTTCTCGGTCCCCCTGGCCACCGTGGGGGTCCTCCTGGTGCTGGCGCCGCTCGGGATCTCGATCTCCACCGTGGTGTTCATCGGGATCATCGTGCTCGTCGGGGTGGTCGTGAACAACGCGATCGTCCTCGTCGACGCCGTGAATCGCCTCCGGGGCGAGGGCCGGACCCGCACGGAGGCGCTCCTGGCGGCCGGTCGCTTGAGGTTGAGACCCATCCTCATCACCACGGGCACCACGGTCCTCGGCCTGACGCCGCTGGCGCTCGGCTGGGGGGACGGCTCCGAGTTGCAGCGGCCCATGGCCGTCACCGTGATCGCGGGGCTCACGTCGTCCACGCTGCTCACGCTCGTGGTGATCCCGGTCCTGTACGACCGCCTGGCGTCGAGGACCCGGCGGACCGCAGCCGTCGGGGACGGGGAGCCGTGAGCCGGTTCCTCCCGGCCTTCGCGGTCCGCAACCCGGTCACGGTCGTGGTGGGGTTCGTGGCCCTCTGCCTGCTCGGGGCCATCGCGCTCCACCGGATCGCCCTCGACATGATGCCCCCGGGCTTCGAGGCTCCCTACGTCTCGGTCTGGATCCCGTGGGCCGACGCCACGCCGCTGGAGACCGAGACCCGCATCGTGAAGCCCGTGGAGGAGATCCTGGCCACCATGCCCGGGATCAAGTCCATGCGGAGCCGCGCCCGGGCCTCCGGGGGCAGCGTCGATATCGAGCTTCATTCGTCCGTGGACATGGCCCAGGCCTACAACCAGGTCGTGGACCGGATGGAACGCGTGCTGCCGGACCTCCCGGACGACGTGGTCCGTACCTACGTGTACCGCTGGAACCCGGAGGACGAGCCCAAGCTGTGGCTCGGGCTCACCATCCCCCCCGGCACCGAGGACCCGTACCCCCTCGTCAGCGAGCACATCCAGCGGCGCATCGAGCGCGTCCCGGGGGTCGGCCAGGTGGAACTCTGGGGCGTGGACGAGCGGATCGTGTGGATCGACTTCGACCGGGAGGCCCTGGCTGCGCACGGAGTGGACCTTCCGTCGCTCGTCGCGCGATTGCGGAACGACGACGTCCAGCTCTCGGGCGGCCGGCTCACCGACCGCGGGGAGGTGCGCTACCTGCGCTCGCTGGCGCGTTTCGGCGATCTCGAGGCGCTCGCCGACTACCCGGTCGCTCCCGGCCTCCGGCTGGCCGACGTGGCCGAGGTGGCCTACCGCGCCGACCCCTCGGAAGACGTCTCGCACATCAACGGCCACGAGGCCGCCTTCCTCGGCGTCATGGCCGAGTCCGGCGCCAACGCCGTGACCCTGTGCCGCGAGACGTGGCGGGTCATCCAGGACGAGATCGGCCAGGATCCGGCGCTGGAGGGCTTCACCTTCGAGCCGCTCTTCGACCAGGGCGCGGAAATCGAGAAGTCTCTCGGGACGCTGCGGAGCGCGGCACTGGAGGGCGGGCTCCTGTCGCTCCTCGTCCTCTTCCTGTTCTTGCGGGAGTGGCGGATGACCCTGCTCATCGCGGGCTGCATCCCCTTCGCCCTCCTGATTACCCTCACGATTCTCTACTTCACGGGGGGTACCCTGAACCTCCTGTCCATGGCGGGCATGATGATCGCCGTGGGCATGGTGGTGGACAACGCGATCGTGGTGGTGGAGACCATCTACCACTCCCGCCAGCAGCACCTGGAGCGGCGTCAGGCCGCGGTGGCCGGAACCGCCGAGGTGGCGCTCGCCGTCACGGTGGCCACCTGCACCTCGATGATCGTGTTCCTCCCGCTCATCCTCATGAGCGAGAACGCGATGTTCTCCTTCTTCATGAAGGCCCTCGGACTGCCCGTGGTGTGGGCCCTGGGCGCCAGCCTGGGGGTGGCCCTGGTCTTCACCCCGCTCACGACCGTCTTCCTCGGCCAGCACCGCATCCGTCCCGATCCACTCTGGCTGGCGCGTGTCGGTGCCCTCTACGAGCGAGCGCTCGGGAGGATCCTGGCCCACCGGTTCGACGCGGTGCTCGCCCTCCTGGCCCTCGTGGTCCTCACGGTGGCGCTCCCCATGCGGGCCGTGGGGTGCTCCGAGGAGACGGAGGCCTATCCCACCGAGTTCAGGGTCCGGTTCGAGGTGCCTCCCTCCACGACCTTCACCGAGCGGGAGGCGCTGGTCCGGCGCCTGGAGCAGACCGTGGACGCGAACGCCCAGGCCTGGGGCGTGCGGTTCCACCGCGTCCGGTTCCGGGGCTCCGGAACCGAGGGCTGGATGCACGTGCAGCTGCTCGAACCCGACGAGTGGCCCGACAGCGCGCTGCCCCGGGAGGAGATCCTGGAGGACGTCAAGAAGAAGCTGCCGGAGGTGCCCGGCGTCCGGACCCGCCTCGGGTGGGGGGGCGATCCGCTCGGCACCCGCACGGTGTCCGTCCGGATGCTCGGCGAGGACACGGAGACGCTCGAGCGCCTCGCCCGAGAGGCCGCCCGGCGGCTCGAGGGCGTGCCGGGCTTCCTGGGCGCCTGGGCCTCGCGGGACACCGAGCGGAGCCGGGAGGTACGGCTCACGGTCGAGCGGGAGGCCTCGGCGCGGTACGGCCTCCCGGCCCGTACCGTGGGCAATGCGGTGGCCTTCGCGCTTCGCGGCGTGGAGCTCCCGCCGCTGTGGGAAGGCGACCGGGAGGTGCCGGTCCGGGCGCGGCTCGCGGAGGCGGACCGGCAGGACATCGACACCCTGCTGGATCTGCCCCTCGCCACGCCCGGCGGGGGAACCGTGCCCGTCCGGGCCGTGGCGCGATCCGAGGTGACGCGCGGGTTCGGCACGATCCGGCGCGAGGACCGACGCACCGCGCTCTCGGTGGACGTCAACCTGGGCGACGGCGTGGACCGCGACGCGGCGTTCCGGCTCGCCGGCCAGGCCCTGGCCGACCTGGAGCTGCCCAGGGGCTACTCGTGGGAGGAGGGGGGCCAGAGGGGCGACATCGAGGCCTCCGACGAGGCCCAGCGCCTGGCGCTCCTGCTGTCGGTCGTCTTCGTGTTCCTGCTCATGGGCGTGCTGTTCGAGTCCCTCCTGCTGCCCGTCTCGGTCATCGCCACCGTGCCTCTGGCGATCCTGGGCGTCTGGTGGACCCTCTTCCTCACGGGCACTCCGCTGGACGTGATGGGGGGCGTGGGCCTGGTGGTGCTCGTGGGGGTGGTCGTCAACAACGGGATCGTCCTAGTGGATCTCGTGACCCGCCTGCGCCGGGACGGCATGGAGCGCACCGAGGCGCTCCGCACGGCCGGCCGGCGCCGGCTGCGCCCCATCCTCATGACCGCGGCCACCACGATCATGGGGGTCCTGCCCATGGCGCTCGGAACCCAGACCTTCGTGGACATCCCCTACGCGCCGCTCGGCCGCGTCATCGCGGGCGGGCTCGCGACGGCCACGCTCCTCACGCTCTTCTTCGTGCCCCTGGCCTACTCGCTCATCGATGACCTGAGGGCCGGGGGCCGGCGCTGCCTGGCCTTCGCCTGGCCCCGGCGGGAGGTGACCTGAATGCTCCCCACCCTGTTTCTCCTGGCCGCGTCCCACGCGGCGGACGTGGAGGCCCCGATCTCCTACGCCGACGCGTTGGCGCGCGCGATCGAGGCCAACCCCAGCCTTCTTTCGGCCCGTGCCGCGGTGCAGTCGGCAGAAGGGTCCCTCCTCTCGGCTCGGGGGACGTTCGATCCCGTGGCCGGGCTCTCGGTGGCCGACAGCCGGTCCATCTCCGAGGGCGCTTCCCAGTTCGGGCCGCTCTCCGCCCAGGTCAGCGGGCTCGAGTGGGGGGCGTCCGTGTCCCAGTTCCTCGCCACGGGCACCCGACTCGGCCTCGACCTCACGCTCGCCAGCGAGCGCTACCGGTACGAGCTCCTGGAGACCGGCGCGGTCTGGGAGCCGGAGGATCCCCAGTACCAGGGACGCCTGGCGTTCCGGGTGTCGCAGTCGCTGCTCGAGGGCTTGAAGACGGCCTGGAACCTGGAGGCCGTCCAGACGCGGCGGCGCGCGCTCACCACCGCCGAGGCCGAGGCCCGGGCGGCCCTCCTCCAGGCCGTGGCGGACGCGGCCTTTGCCTACTGGAACCTGCGCTACCGCCAGGACCTCGAAGAGATCGCCGAGGAGACGCTCGCGGTGGCCGAGGAGGAGGCCCGGGTGGTGGCGGCCATGGTGGAGGCCGGCCGGCTCGCTCCGGTCGAGATCTCCCGCGTCCAGGCGGTGGTGGTGCAGGCCCGTGCCTCGCGCCTGGAGGCCGAAAACGCCCGCCGCCAAGCGGCCGACGCGCTCTCGGTGCTCCTGGGGGAAACCCCCGGGGTGGCCTGGATCGCCATGAGCGCCCCGGACGAGCCGGCCGTGGGGACCCTGGACGAGGCCCGGGTGGTGGAGGCTGCGAGGTCCGGCAACCCCGGCCTGGAGGCGGCCCGCATCGCCGAGGAGGGGGCTCGGGTGGCGCTCGCCAACGCCCGGCATGGCCGCCTGCCGGACCTGAACCTGGAAGCCGCTGCCGGCCTCACCGGGTTCGAGACCTCCTACGAGGCCGCGATCCGGGAGATGGCCAGTGGAGCGCTCCGCTACTGGTCCGTGGGGGTCGACCTCACCGTGCCCATGGGCAACCGGGGCGATCGGGGCCTGGTATGGGCCGCCGAGTCCGACCTGGCCCGGGCCCGCGTGGCGCGAGAGAACGCCGAGCGGACGCTGGCCGAGCAGGTGCGCGCCCAGATCCGGACCTTGGAGGCCGGGCGGGAGCAGGTGGAGTACGGGACCGCCAACCTGGACTACTGCAGGGCCACGCTGTCGGCCGAGAAGGCCCGCCAGCAGGAGGGCCGGGCCATCCAGCGCGACGTGCTGGAGGCCGAGCGGGCCGTGGCCGAGGCTCAGGCCGGCCTGGCGCGGGCCCGCACCGGGTACGCGCTGGCGCTCGTCGAGCTCGGGCGGCTGCAGGGACGGATGACGGGCGTGCCCGCCGCGCCCTGAGGGCTGCGAGCGGCGTTGGCGGCGCCTTGACGGCCACCGAGCCCGTGCCTATCGTTGCGCCGATGAACCCCCATTCATCGTGGGAGCGCCCATGCTCGACAAGATCGTCGATCCTCTCCTCAAGGCCCCCGAGCGCCTCAAGGAGGAGCTCAAGAACGCCCCCGAGCGCCTCAGGGAGGAGCTCAAGGACGCCCCCGAGCGGTTGAGGAAGCGGGGACGCGAGGTGCAGGAGCGTGTGGGGGAACGCCTCCACGAGCTCAAGGAGGAGGGCGAGGAGAGGGCCTGGACCGCCGAGACCCGCGTTCTGGAGGAGGCGGGGAAGGTGATCGACAAAGCCAGCGGCCTGCCCGTGGTGTCGCGCGTGGCCCCGAGCGCCGGACGCCTCGTGCAGGAGCGGCTCGAGGCGGTGACCCGCCCGCCCGTGCCGGACTTCGACGACTTGAACGCCCGCAACGCGGCCCAGGCGGCCCGCGGCCTCTCGCGGGTGGACCTGCAGAAGCTCCTCCGGTACGAGAAGGCCCACAAGAACCGGAAGACCGTGCGGGAGGCCATCGAGGCCGAACTCCGGCGGCAGCGATACCGCTCGCGGGACGCCTGACCCGCGACCGCCCGGGAAGTGTCGACGCCTTCGCCGCGGCCACGGGCGTGCTCGCACCCCCGGCTTTGAGGGGCGGTGCATTCCAGGAGGGGTTGCCCGGGAGGACCGCTGCCTGGGCAGACTTCCAGCACCGGATCGAACGCCATCTCATGACGTCATGAACCCGAGTTCTGTCCTGTAGGCGGGGCTTGGGAGGCGCCTGGGGTGGATCGAACTCGGTTTGCTGGCGCAGCA
>JAFGLY010000075.1 GCA_016927815.1 Deltaproteobacteria bacterium
GGAGTCGGTGTCGGCCTCGGGGCCGGTGTCCTCGATCTCCTCGGGCGGGCAGCCGAGCACGAGAGGCAGGCCCGCGAGGAAGGCGAGGGGGAGGAGGGATCGGGGGATCGTCATGGTGTCGTTCCGAGGGGAGGGAGGGGAAGCACTGACCCGCCCCGCATAACGCGGGTGGCGGGTTGGGGCGCGAACCGAGGGACTCGAACCGTCCGTCCGGGCACCTGATCCGGATCAGCCCTGCACGAACTCCTCGGCGAAGTACCTTGGAGAAAGGGTGTCTTCCGTGGCCCGCTCCACGAACTCCTCCCAGCGCCAGCGGGCGCCGGGCTGGAAGAGGTGCTGGATCATCCACCGGCCCACCTCGGGATTCCCCCACAGCGTGCCGCCGTCCGCCTGGGCCCCGCCGAGCACGTCGTGGGACAGGGCGTTCAGGATCTGGGACGCGAGCATCTCGCCCATCAGGTAGTTGTGGTAGTAGGCGGGCACGGTCACCACGTGGATCTTGGCCGCCCAGTCGGGGGCAGCGCGACCCTCGGGTCGGGTCAGCCCCTGGTAGCGCTCCACGAGGTCCCACCAGAGCGTGTCGAGATCCTGATCGGGATCCTCGTAGAAGGACCGCTCGAAGTGGACCATGACCGCGCTCCAGCGTGCGAACACCAGGGCCTGGAGGCGGCGGGTGCGGCGCAGGTCCTCGGACAGCGGGGTCACCCGCTCGCGGGGTACGCCGGCGGCCCGCACGATGAACTCCGGATCCTTGGAGAGCCGGCCGAACAGCTCGGCCACGGCCTCGGTGGTGAAGGTGTGGGCGGGCATCCTCAGGCTCCAGGGGAGCGTGAAGTCGAGGTTGGCGTCGTACACGCCGTGCCCCAGCTCGTGGAGCAAAGTTCCGACCCACTGCTCGTTGGACTCGAGGTTGGCGCTGATGCGCACGTCGCCTTCCCGGTCCAGGTGGTTGCAGAAGGCATGCGGCTGCTTGCCCGGCCGGGCGAAGAGATCGCTCCGGTCGAGGATGGGAGCGGTTTCCAGGCCGATGCTCGTGTAGAAGCCCTCGACGAGCGCGCGGACGTCCTTGCCCGCGTAGAGGGTGTCGAGGTCCACCTCGGAGATGCTGGGCGCCTCCTGGAAGAAGGGGTCCGCGTAGTGCCAGGGCTCGAGGTCCGCGGGCTTCACCTTGAGGCGGGCGGCCAGCACGCGGTCGAGGTCGGCCTTGACCTGCAGGAAGGGCTCGCGGGTGTCCTGGGCCATCTCGTCGAACAGCGCGGTCACGGCGGCCGGATCCTGCTCTCCGAGGGTGAGCTGCATCTCCCAGAACGTGCGGAAGCCCACCTCGCGTGCGGCCTGGTTGCGCAGCTTTGCCAGCTCGATCACCCGGGCGGCCACCAGCGGCCCGACCTGCTTGGAGGCCTCCCAGGCGGCCCGCCGCTCGGCGGAATCCGTGGACTGGCCGAGCACGGCGTAGATCTCGTTGGAGGAGATCTCCTGATCGCCCACCTTGCCGCGGAACGTGTTGAACGCCTGCTCGACCTCGGAGGCCAGGGCCACCGTCTTCTCCAGGAGGGCCGGGTCCACCTGGTTGGCGGCGAAGGTCTCCCAGGCGATCTCCACCTGGCGGCGCAGGATGGGATCCTGGAGGTCCGGGTGGTCCTTCCAGGCCTGGAGACGCTGGAAGGAGGCCCGGTCGGAGGCCATGCGGCGGATCTCGAGGTCCAGCCGGGCAGCCTCCTCGTAGGCCGCGCTGTCTCCGTCGTTCATGGCCTTCCAGGAGGCGAGCGCGAGACTCCGGGCCAGGGGCGCCAGGCGGGCCTCCCAGTCGGTGACGAAGGCGCGAGCTGTGGGTTCGACGTCCATGAGGGGCTCCGCGGCGGCGCCCTCCGGGCCGGGACCGGTGGCGAGGGGCGTGCAGGCGGTGAGGAGGGTGGCGAGGGCAAGGGGGAAGGGCTTCACGGGTACCTCCGCATGCAGGCGACCCAGCGTAACCCCGAACGGCACCCGGCCACCGACCGGATCCACAGCCGGACAGGACGCTGCTTAGGGCGCCAGGCCCAGGCCGCCCTCGAGGGCTGCCCGGAAGGCGTCGTGGAACGCGAGGAGCCCGCTCTCGCGGACCACGGCGGGGCCCGTCTCGATCCAGGAGATGCAGTCGCCGTGGTGGATCTCCACCTGGATGCGGTCGTCGCGGACGTGCAGGCGCACCCGCGCCACGGCGGACAGCGGCAGGATGCTCTCGGAGGCGCCGTCGCTGGCGACGCGCAGATCCAGGAGCGTGCGGTGCCCCAGGAGCACCACCTGCACCTCGTGCGTGGGCTCGCCGCCCTCGTCGGACGCTGGCAGCACGGCGTAGCGCACCCAGGTGGCTCGCGGGGAGCGGGCGGCACCGGCCGGCGCGCGCGCGATGGCGGTCCCCGTCTCCCGGATCACGGCGTCGGGGCAGCCCAGGGCCACGCACTCCAGCAGGAACGCAGCGAGGTCGTGCACGGGTCACCTCCGGGCAGCCAAGGTATCCCGCCCCGCGCGGATGCCGACTTCCGCGAGGAGGATCCCGACCAGCACCGCGGGCGTCCACCCGGAGGCGCCCACGTCCCACCAGAGGTCGATGACCCGGCCGGAGGCGGCCTCGCCGAGGAGGCCCCACACCATGAGAAGTGCGGGAAAGAGCACCAGGAGGCTGGCCGCGACGGGGGCGGCCACCGCGGCACGGGCGGGCCGGACGGCAAGCGCGATCCGCCAGGCCACGAGGAGCACGGCGGCGTGGGTGGAGCCCACGGCCTGCACGGCGAGGCCCGCGTACGCCCACCCGCCCTCCAGGGCGCCCGCAGGGAGCGCGGACAGGAAGGCGAGCAGGTGCGCCGCGAGGAGGAGCGCCCAGGCACGCCAGGGCACCCGGAAGACAGGTCCGGGCCGGACGCGGCGCCAGAGCGCCAGGAGCCCCACGAGCGCCAGCGCCTCGACCAGGAGGACGGGCAGGATGGCGATCAGCGCTGCGGTGCCGGCCTCCTCGGGCGTGGGCCCGCACTCGCCCGCGAGCAGGAAGGGCAGGGCGACCCAGAGCAGGCGGCGGCGATCCATCGGGCACCTCGCCGGTCCAGGATAGCCCGGCGGGCCTGGGAGAGGGGGGCGCCGACCGGCGCCGGGTGAGGGCCGACGACACCGCGAGGGAGCCGCGGCGACGCTACCCCTTCCAGGGCTCCCCGTACCGTCCGCCGAACACGAACGCCGCCTGGGGCTGACGCTCCCGCGGCGCCTCCTCGCGGACGCGCAGGTCGTCGGGCAGGCTCGCGGGATCCCCGGGCCAGCCCAGCGCGATGGCCGTCCACGGCTCCACGTGTTCGGGCAGGCCCCATCCCGCCCGGACCGCCTCCGGCCGGATGCCCGCCATGGGGTGCGCCCCAAGCCCCAGGGCCGTGGCCTGCACGACGAAGAGCCCGAGCGCGATGCCGATGTCGTGGCGGGCGTACGGGTTGGGCTTTCCGCCCAGGGCGGGTGCGGTGTTCGCACACACGAAGATCAGCACCGGCGCGGCCGCGGCCCAGCGCCGGTTGCCTTCGGCCAGGGCGTCCACGGCCCGGGCGTGGAGGTTCGCGTCCTGTCGGGAGGCGACCAGGAAGACCCAGGGCTGCCCGTTCATGGCCGAAGGCGCCCAGCGGGCCGCCTCCAGGCAGGACCGGACCAGGGCCGCGTCCACGGGACGGTCCGCGAATGCGCGGGGGCTCCAGCGCCGGGCGATGGCGTCGAGGAGGGGGAAGTCGGCCGTTGCGGGCTTCTCCACGAGACCTCCCCGGTCAGTACGTCACGTATCCGTCCTGGTCGTCGTAGTGGAAGACCTCGGTGGACTCGTCGTAGGAGGCGTAGGCGGCCGGCCCCCAGCCGTCGGCCTCGGTCCAGGTCATCAGCATCTGGGCGTGGCCGTAGAACTCCGAGACGTACCCCCAGGTGACGGTCGAGCCGTGGATGGCGGCGAGGACGTCGGGCGTGACGCCGAGGAGGGCCTCGCACCCCGGATCCGCATCGACGTCCACCCGGGGGTCGGTCCGGACCAGGTCGAAGGCCCAGTCGCAGTCCAGGCAGTCGGTGCGGACGGTGGTGCTGGAGATGTCCCAGGTCACGAGGCAGAGGTCGTCGCCCATGCCCTTGTCGGCGGTGACGTACCACGTCTCCGTGCCGTCCCAGGACAGCGCATCCACCACGGCCTCGCCGCGCAGGCCCTTGAGGGCGATCCCGTGCGGATCGCCGGTGTCGGTGTCGGTGTCGGTGTCGGTGTCGGCGTCGGCGTCGGTGTCCGTGTCGGTGTCGGTGTCGCCCGGCGCAGTGTCGTCCGGATCGTCGTGGCAGGCGGGAGCGAGGAGAAACGCGGCGAACACGACGAGGCGCATGGAGCCTCCCTCAGGGTTGGTGGAAGGGGCTGGAGAGGACCGTATCGAACCCGAAGGCGTACCCCAACTCGGTGGACACGCGCCACGTGGACACCCCGGCGGGGTCGACGCGCTCGATGCGGCCCCCCACGGACCAGTCCACGATGGTGTCGCCCCCTTCCAGGCGCCTGGGCTCGCCGAGGACGAAGGTGTGCAGGTCTGGATCGGTGTATCGCCAGGTCTCGGTGGCGGTGGTGCGATCCGCGTCGAACCGGTACTCCAGCACGCGGGAGGCGCTGCCGCCGCCGTCGTTGTCGAACACGAGGACCCCGTCCTCGGTGAACTCGAACTGGTGCTGGTGCAGGAAGCGGCCGCTGCCGGCGGCGATGTCCACGGTGCCCACCACGCCGCCCAGCGCCCAGTCGCACGCACCGCTGGCCCGGTCGATGCGCACGATGCTGCTGAAGTTGCGGGATCCGAGGTAGTAGGCATCCTCGTCGGGCGCCCAGTCGAGCGCGTTGGCGAAGGTCCAGCCGTACTGGGGATCCGTGCCCTTCACCTCGGCCGGGTCCCAGCAGTCCCAGGCGCTCCAGACCACGGTCTGGGTGCCGTCGGGGGCGATCTCCACGATGGAGTCGCCCCGGAGCGGCTCGCCCTCGAAGTCGCGGTACTCCACCACGATGGCGGCGAGCGTGCCGTCGTCCATCTCCACGAAGTCGTGGGCCAGGAGCGGCACCGGGATCCGCTCGACGCGGGTCCCGTCGAACGAAACCCGCACGAGGGCGGAGTCGTCGGCCGGATCGCCGGACACCGAACCGGCGTTGAAGAAGATCGAAGCGCCATCCAGCGCGGGCCGCACGCGGTAGACGTCGAGTCCGCTGTTCTCGGGCAGCCACCAGGTCACCCGGCCCTCGGGGTCGAGCAGGGCGGGGCCGTAGGCGCCCCCGAGGAAGGGCACCCAGTGCCAGGTGTCGTTGTTGCCGCCGGTGACCGTGAGCGTGGGCAGTTCGGCGCCGAGCGCGCCCGTCGTGACCGCGAACCGATCCGAAACCTGCTCCTCGCCGTCCACGTCGTGGACCACGCGGAAGGCGCACTCGGTGGCAGCCGGCAGGCCCACCAGGACCGCATGGTGGCTCGTGGTGGCCTCCTCCTCCCAGGGCGTGGCGATCCCGAGATCCTCGCTGGGCCCGTACTCCACCCGGGCGACGACGGCCTCGGAGGTGGCCCAGGTGACGGTGACGACCGTGGGGACGACCTCGCTCACCACGCTCTCTAGATCCGTTACGGGCACCGAGGGGGTGCCGTCGCAGCCGGGGGCGAGGAAGGCGAGGAGAAGGGCGCGCACGGGGGTCATTCGACAGGCTCGAGGAAGGTCAGGAACAGCGGCGCGGGGTTGTAGCACCGGCTGCAGCGGAGCGCGAGGAGCCACAGGCCCTGGCCCTCGAAGCCCTCGAAGGCCTGGCCCTCGAGGTCGGTGGTGTCCGCGAGGTGCAGGGAGGTCTGGCTGCTGCCCACGGGCGCGGTCCACAGGTGGGTGGCGTTGGTCTCGAGATCCAGGAACCCCTCCTCGAGGTCGGCCACCGTCGCGTCCTCGTAGAGACCGAGCATGAGACTGTCCACGCCGTCGAGGGCGATCTCGTTGCCCTGCCCGTCGAGGGTGAGCGCCGACCAGTCCGCGGTCCAGGGCCCGGTGCGGCAGACCGGGACCGGCTCGATCGACGCGAGGTCCACCTCGAGGTCGAGCACGCCGCAGCCCGGATCGAGGTGCACCTCGTCCTGGGTCTCCCCCACGGTCGGGGCCAGGAAGGCCAGCACGAGGGCCCCCACGCCCGGGGTGGTCGTGCTGGACACGAGCAGCAGGTAGCTGCCGCGGGTCGAGAGGTAGTCCTCGGCCAGGTCGAAGGCGGTGCCGAAGAAGGAGAACTCGGAAAGCAGCGCCGAGGTGCCTCCGTCCTGGGGCCGGAACTCGACGTACCCATCCTGGTCCGACATGAGCAGGTGGTTGGTGGCCAGCCCCGCCTCGATGTCCTCCTCGGTGAGGTGGGGGAACCGGACGATGCCCACGTTGGCCACGTCCGCGGTGGGGTCCACCTCGTGGCAGCGGATGTCGTCGGTGACGCCGTCCCAGAAGATCTCCACGTCCGCGCCGTCCACGGTGGGGTAGGGCGGCACGTCCAGCAGGCCGGTGAACGAGAAGTTGTCGGCGTCGACGAGGGTGATGGTGTCGGTTGCGCAGGGGCCGTCTCCTGCGTCGTCGCAGGCCGACGAGAGCGCGAGGAACACGAGGGTGGGGTTCAGACGCATGGGGCCTCCGTTGGACGCCTCACCTTAGCCCAGGTGCCGGGCGGTTGCGCGGGCCCGCTGAAGGAGGATCCCGAGGGCCTCGGCCCTTGACAGGCGCCCGGGTCACGGTACGGGCCGACCGTTCCTCACCGGGTGCCCCATGTGCCGCCTTCCCTGGCTCCTCCTCTGCGTCGCCTGCGACGAGGCGCGGGACTCGGCGGGCGACAGCGATACCGACACCGATGTGGACACCGACACCGATTCGGGCGAGACGGCCCCGCCCGACACCGGGACGCCTCCCGAGGACGCACGGGCGGTGGGCATCCGCTGGCGCCTCCACGAGACGATCGGCTCCATCGTGTACGTGACCTGGAACCAGGTCGTGCCCGGCACCTCCTGGGTGGAGGTGGACGTGGACGGCGCCTGGGAGGCCACCCCCAACACGGCCCGCAAGGTGGGACCGGCCGAGCAGATCGTGATGGGCGTCCCCTTCGACACGGCCTTCGATCTCCGGGTGCTCGTGGACGACGGCACGGCGACGTGGTCCTCGTCGAGGCGTGAGGCCCGGACCGACGCCTGGCCCGACGGTCTCCCCACCCCCCGGATCGTGGCGTCCAACCCGGAGGCCTGGGAGCCTGGCGGGCGTTTCCTCCTGGGATCGATCAACGGTCGGGAGGGCGGCTGGGTGGGGGGTCCCTACTGGATGTGGATCCTGGACCGCAAGGGGCGCATGGTCTGGGCCCGGCAAACCCCGGACCGGCACTGGACCCTATGGGCGACCCTGGCCCGGAACGGCACCGACGTGCTCTGGGACGAGTTCACCTACTGGTCCGACTGGGACGGCGGCGCCTCGTCCAAGGTCCACCGCTGGCGACTGGACGGGAGCGAGATCGCCGCCTATCCCACGCCGGGCGCCCACCATGCCTTCGTGGAACTGCCCGACGACGTGCTGGTGTGGGGGGCGGCCAGCCCGGTGTCCGAGAGCCTCATGGAGCGGGACGCCGGTGGAACCGTGCGGCCGGTCTGGTCGTGCACGGACTTCTACGAGGCGATCGACGTCATCGGCGCCTGCCAGTCGAACGCCCTCTTCTGGAACGAGGCCGCCGACAGCTTCCTCTACTCCTTCTACACCAACGACTTCGTGCTGGAGGTCGACCGCGCCACCGGCGAGGTGGTCCGCCAGTTCGGCCACCTCGCGGGATCCTGGTCCTTCGACCCCGAGGACGCGGCGTTCTGGTGGCAGCACGGGGTCAGCTACACCCCTGAGGGCACGCTGCTCCTCTCGACCCACTCGGCCGAGGGGAACGACGAGCTGGCGGTCCGGGAGTACGCGTTGGACGATCCAGCCCGGGTCTTGAGGCAGGTCTGGTCGTTCGGCGTGGGCCTCGGCGTGGAGGCCCGCACCAACGGGGAGGCAACGCGCCTGCCCGGCGGCAACACCCTGCACAACTACGGGTCCGGCGGTATTCTGAAGGAGGTGACGCCCGAGGGCGAGGTCGTGTGGCAGGTCACGTTCGACAGCACGCGCCTCCTCGGACACGCCACCTGGCTCGAGAACCTCTACCCGCTGGTGCCCTGACGCCCCCCCAAGGCGCGAGGTTCCCATGCCCTTGCCCACCGGTCGTCTCGATCCCGCAAAGGCCGTCGCCCGGCTCCGATCGCTCGTCTCCATCGATGCCCTCCTCACCGACGAGGAACGGATGGTCCGGGACCAGGTCCGGGCGTTCGTGGCCCGGGAGGTCCTGCCCCACGTGGGGCGGCACTTCGAGGACAAGACCTTCCCCCTCGACGAAGCCCGCCGCCTGGGGTCGGAGCTGGGCCTCTTCGGCTGCACCCTGCCCCCCGAATACGGGGGCAGCGGCGCGTCCCACGTGGCCTACGGCCTCGCCAACCAGGAGCTGGAGTACGGCGGGTCGGGCTGGCGCAGCATGCTGTCGGTCCAGAGCGGCCTGGTGATGTACCCCATCCACGCGTTCGGAAGCGAGGCGCAGCGGCGACGGTACCTGCCGCGGCTCGCGTCGGGCGAGATCATCGGGTGCTTCGGCCTCACCGAGCCCAACAGCGGGTCCGATCCGGGGTCCATGCGCACTACCCTCCGGCGGAGGGGCGACGGCTGGGTCCTCGACGGTGCCAAGGCCTGGATCACCAACGGCTCCGCGGCCGACGTGGCCGTGGTATGGGCCAAGGACGACGACGGACGGGTGCGAGGCGTGCTGGTGGAGCGTGGCACGCCGGGCTTCACCGCCCGGGACGAGACCCACAAGTACGCGATGCGCGCATCCATCACCTCCGCGTTGTCCTTCGAGGACACGCCGGTCGAGGAGGACGGGATCCTGCCGGGCGCCCGCAGCCTGGGTGCCCCGCTCCGGTGCCTCAACCAGGCCCGGTACGGCATCGGGTGGGGCGCGCTGGGGAGTGCGTGCTTCACCCTCGAGCACGCCCTGGGGTACGCGCTCGAACGCGAGCAGTTCGGCAGCCCGATCGCCGCGTTTCAACTCCAGCAGGAGAAACTGGCCTGGATGTTCGCGGAGGTGGCCAAGGCGTACCTCCTCGCGCTCCACGTGGGGCGCTTGAAGGACGCCGGATCGCTCGAGCACGTCCACGTGTCCTTGCTGAAGCGCAACAACGTGTGGATGGCCCGCGAGTGCGCCAGGCTCGCCCGGGAGATGTTCGGTGCCTACGGGGTCTCGGGCGAGTACCCCATCTGGCGGCACCTCGCGGACCTGGAGGCGGTCTACACCTACGAGGGCACGCACGACGTCCACACCCTGATCCTGGGCGAGGCGCTCACGGGCATCCCCTCTTTCCGGAGGGATCCGGCGTAGGGGGGTCCGGCCTTGCCGCGAGGCCGGGGAGCGATAGGTCCCCGGACCCACCCCCGACTGGATCGCGCCATGCCCCGACACACCATCGTCACGATGCCCGGCGACGGCATCGGAAACATCGTCCTCCCCGAGTCGATCCGCGTGCTGGAGGCCGCTGGCTTCGACGCCGACTGGGTCCACGCCGACGTGGGGTGGGCGTGCTGGTGCAGCCAGGGCAACGCCCTTCCCCAGCGCACGGTGGACCTCCTCGAGGCGCACCGCGTGGGGCTGTTCGGTGCCATCACCTCCAAGCCCCGCGACGCCGCCGAGCGGGAGCTGGCCCCGGAGCTCAAGGGCCGGGGATTCGTCTACTACAGTCCCATCGTCACGATGCGGCAGCACTTCGACCTGGACATCTGCATCCGCCCCTGCCGGTCCTACGAGGGCAACCCCTTGAACTTCGTGCGCCGCGCCCCCGGCGGCGGCCTCGAGGAACCCCTCGTGAACGCCGTCATCTTCCGGCAGAACACGGAGGGGCTCTACTCCGGCGTGGAGTGGACCGATCCGCCCTCGGAGGTCCGGCGGGCGCTCGAGACCCATCCCAAGATGAAGGCCTGGGCTCGGACCCCCTCAGAGGACCTCGCCATCTCGGCGCGGATCCTCTCCCGCCGGGCCACCCGGCGGATCTGCGAGGCAGCCTTCCGGTACGCGGCCGAGCACGGATACCCCTCGGTCACGGTCTGCGAGAAGCCCAACGTGATCCGGGAGACCTCCGGCATGGTGCTGCAGGAGGCCCGGAAGGTCCAGCGAGACTTCCCCCACATCGCCGTGCACGATACCAACATCGATGCCCAGATGATGTGGCTGACCAAGAACCCCGAGGACTACGGAGTCATCGTCGCCACCAACATGTTCGGCGACATCGTGTCCGACGCCTTCGCCGGGCTGGTCGGAGGCCTGGGGTTCGCGGCCTCCGCCAACATCGGCGAGGCGGTCGCGGTGTTCGAGCCCACGCACGGAAGCGCCCCCAAGTACGCCCGCTACGAGGTCCCGATCGTGAACCCCATCGCGATGATCGCCTCCGCGGCGATGATGGCCGAGCACGTGGGCGAGGTCGAGGTGGGCCGCCGGATCCACGCCGCCATCGCTCGCGTGGTGGAGGAGGGGCGGGTCCGCACCTACGACATGCTGAGGATGAAGGGCGCGCCGGACGTCGTCCTCCACGGCGCAGCCTCCACCTCCCAGATGACCGACGCCGTCATCGCGGCCCTGTAGGGTTCCTTCCGCTCTTCCCCAGAACCGTGTCCAAGGAGGTGCATCCATGATCATCGCGTCCGAGATCGAGTCGCTCCTGTCCCCGTGGCTCCAGGAGATCACCCGTGACGACTGGAGGCAGATGGTGGTGGACACCTGGGTCCTGGGGTGCCGCGAGGGCCGGTGGGAATCGGTCGAGGACCTCGCCCGCATGCCGTTCACGCTGCTCACACCCACGCACGGGATCACGTTCCTGGAGCACACGCTGGCGGTCACGGCCGGCGCGGTGGGCCTCTACGAGGGGCAGAAGCGCCACTACGCCCGGATGCCCTACCCGGTGGACCGGGATCTCCTCGTGGCCGGCGGACTCTTGCACGACGTCGGCAAGCTGCTGGAGACCGAGCCCGACGGCCAGGGGGGGTTTCGGCAGAGCCGCTCGGGGAGGTGCGCCCGCCACCCCTTCTCGGGGGCGATCCTGGCAGGGAAGGTCGGTTGCCCGGACGACCTCATCAACGTCATCGCCTGCCACGCCCGCGAGGGCGAGGGCAAGCCCCAGCGCCTGGAAACCGTCCTGGTCCACCAGGCCGACTTCGCCACCTTCGACCCGCTGGTCATGATGGCCAGCGGCAGGCTCATCCTCTAGGGGACGCCATGGGATCCACCCTCGTCGAGAAGATCCTGGCCGCGCACTCGGGGCGCCCGGTGGTCCGGCCCGGCGACATCGTCGACCTCGAGATCGATGCCCGCATCGCCCGCGACTTCGGCGGCGCCAACGTGGTGAAGAACCTCCTCGACGCCGGTCTCGGCGTCGCGGACCCCACACGCACCTTCTTCACGTTCGACTGCAACCCCACCGGGTCGGATCAGAAGTATGCGGCGAACCAGCAGAAATGCAGGGAATTCGCCGAGCGGTGCGGGGTCCGCGTCTTCGACATCAACGCCGGCATCGGCACCCACCTGGCCATGGAGCAGGGTCTCGCCTGGCCGGGCAGTACGCTGGTCTCCACCGACTCCCATGCCAACGTGCTCGGCGCCATCGGCGCGTTCGGCCAGGGCATGGGCGATGGCGACATCGCAGCCGCCTTCGCCTTCGGGCGGGCCTGGTTCGTGGTCCCGCCGACCGTCCAGGTGGTCTTCCAGGGCCAGCCCTCCAAGGGAGCCACGGCCAAGGACCTCGTGCTGGCCGCAGCTCGGGTCCTCGGAGCCTCGGGCCTGCTGGGCGCGGCGGCCGAGTTCACCGGGCCCGCGGTCGAGTCGCTGGATCTCGACGGCCGCATCACCGTGGCCTCCATGGCCACCGAGATGGGCGGGATCGTCGCCTTCATCCCTCCGGACGAGCGGATCGTCGACTGGTGCCGGGCCCGTACCCGACAGCCGTTCGCCCCGGTCTACGCGGATCCCGACGCGGTCTACCTGAGGAAGGTCTTCGTGGACGTGGATGGCCTGAAGCCCCTGGCGTCCCGTCCCGGCCACCCGGAGGACGTGGTGGAGGTGGACGCGCTCCCTCCCACGCGCGTGGACTCGGTGTTCATCGGATCCTGCACGAACGGGCGCATGGACGACTTGAGGCAGGCGGCCCGCGTGATCGAAGGCCGCGCGCTGGCGCCGGGGGTCGTGTTCAAGGTGGTGGCCTCCACGGACGCGATCTGGAACCAGGCTTTGGAGGAGGGACTCTGGCGCATCTTCAAGCAGGCGGGAGCGCTGCTCGGCAACGCGGGCTGCGCCGGGTGCGCCGCGGGCCAGATCGGGCAGAACGGGCCCGGCGAGGTCACGGTGAGCACCGGCAACCGCAACTTCCCGGGCAAGCAGGGGCAGGGGCAGGTGTGGCTCGCGAGCCCCCGAACGGCTGCGGCCTCGGCCGTGGCCGGCGTGCTGATCACGGCCGAGCGCCTGGCCTCCGGGCAGGTGCCGCCCCGGCCGGCGCGTCCGTTGCTCGCGGTGGCCGACGCCCCTCCCGTCGCGCGGGAGGCCCGCCCGGCCCGACCCACCACGTTCGGCGGGCGTGCGTGGGTGATCGACAAGGACAACGTCGACACCGACATGATCTACCACAACCGCCACCTCACCGAGACCGATCCGGCCCGGATGGGCCAGCATGCCTTCGGCAACCTACCCGGGTGGGAGGACTTCCCGAAGCAGGTCCAGCCGGGCGACATCCTCGTCGTGGGCGCGAACTTCGGGTGCGGATCCAGCCGTCAGCAGGCGGTCACCTGTTTTGCCACCCTCGGGGTCTCGGTGATCCTGGCCCGCTCGTTCGGGGCCATCTACGAGCGCAACGCCATCAACGAGGCCCTGCCGGTGCTCACGCTGCCCTGGACGGCCGGCCAGATCCAGGCCGGAGACGACCTCACGTTGGACCTCGTCACCGGCCGGGTGGTGAACCACACCCGGAACCTCGTCCTCCAGGCCCGCCCCGCGTCCGAGGTCCAGGTGGCCATCTACCAGCGCGGCGGCCTCTTGAAGGGGTGAACCCATGGGCATGACGTTCTCGGAGAAGGTCCTGGCGCGGGCCGCCGGCTGTGCGTCGGCGCGTGCGGGAGAGATCGTCGTGGTGCGGCCGGCCCACCTGCTCACCCACGACAACACCTCCGCCATCATCGGCAAGATCGGCAGCGACCTCGCCGCCTGGGGCGTGGTGGACCCGGATCTGCCCGTGATCGTCCTCGACCACGTGGTCCCTGCCGCCAACGACAAGACCGCCGCGGGTCACAAGAGAATCCGCGAGTTCGTGAAACGGTACGGACTATCTCACTTTTTCGACGTAGGGGAGGGCATCTGCCACCAGATCGTGGTGGAACGGGGGCTCGCGCGCCCGGGCACCGTGGTGGTGGGCTCCGACTCGCACACCTGCTCCTACGGGGCGGTGGGCTGCTTCTCCACGGGCATCGACCGGACCGAGGCCGCCGCGCTCCTGCTCACGGGGCACACCTGGTTCAAGGTACCCGAAACGCTCCGCATCACGCTCACCGGCGCCTTCCAGCCCGAGGTGGGGCCCAAGGATCTGGTGCTGCGGATCATCGGCGACATCGGGGCCGACGGCGCCGACTACAAGACCGTGGAGTACGTCGGACCGGCGGTCGCGTCGCTCACCGTGGAGGATCGCTTCACGGTGGCCAACATGGGCGTCGAGATGGGGGCCAAGGCCGCCATCTTCCCTGTGGACGCGGTGACCGTCGCGTACCTCGCCTCCGTGGGGGTGGCCCCCGGATCCTACGAGGTCTTCGCATCCGATCCGGACGCCGTCGTCTGGAAGGAACTCACCTACGACCTCGGCGAGATCGAGCCGGTCCTGGCCATGCCCCACACCGTGGACAACGTGGTGCCGGTACGGGAGAAGCTGGGCCTGCCCGTGCACCAGGCGCTGCTCGGCACCTGCACCAACGGGCGCGTCTCGGACCTGGCGGTGGCCGCACGCATCCTCGAGGGGCGCCACGTGCACCCGGACTGCCGCCTGCTCGTGCTGCCGGCCAGCCGCACCGTCCTCCGGGAGGCCATGGACCGCGGCATCCTCCAGGTCCTCGTGGCCGCCGGTGGCGTGGTGCTGCCGCCCGGCTGTGGACCGTGCCTCGGGGCGCACCAGGGGGTGCTCGCCCCGGGCGAACGCTGCATCTCCACCGCGAACCGCAACTTCAAGGGACGCATGGGCTGCCCCGAGGCCGAGATCGTCCTGGCCAGCCCCGCCACGGTGGCCGCCTCCGCCCTGGAGGCTCGGGTGGCCGATCCCAGGGAGGTAGGGTCATGAGGGTCTGGCGCTACGGCGACGACATCAACACGGACAGGCTCTTCCCGGGCAAGTACACCTACACCTGCTCCACGGCGGACGAGGTGAAGCCGCACCTGTTGGAGGACCTCGACCCCGCGTTCGCATCGGGCGTGCGGCCGGGCGACGTGCTGCTGGTGGGTCGCAACTTCGGGTGTGGATCCAGCCGCGAGCAGCCGGTCCTGGGGCTGGCCTCCGTGGGCGTGGCCGCCGTGGTGGGCCGCTCGTTCGCCCGCATCTTCTACCGGGCGGCCATCAACCAGGGGCTCCTCTTGGTGGAGTGCCCGGCCGCGGTGGACGCCTGGACCGAGGGCGACCCCGTCGAGGTGGACGTGGCCTCCAGCGAAGTCCGGGTCGGAAACCGGTCCTTCCCGTTCCCGAGCCTGCCTCCGGAGATCCTGGCCATCCGGGAGTCGGGCGGGCTCCTCCAGTACGCCCGGGCCGCGCTCGCGGCCGACCGACCGAGGGGGTGAGACGTGCGGATCTACGAGTTCGAAGGCAAGCAGGTGTTCGCCCGCGCCGGCCTGGCCGTGCCCCGTGAGGTGGCGGTGATCCGATCCCCGGACGAGGCCGACGCACTCGAGGTCTCCGGCCCCGTCATGGTCAAGGCCCAGGTGCTCGTGGGCGGTCGGGGCAAGGCGGGCGGCGTGGTCCGGGCTCGCTCGGGCGAGGAGGCCCGCGCCGCGGTCCGCCGCATCCTGGGCATGGACCTCAAGGGCTACCCTGTCCAGGCTGTCCTCGTGGAGGAGGCCCTGGAGTTCACAGGCGCCTGCTACCTCGGGATCATCGACAACCCCGCCACCGGGAACCTCGTGGTCATGGCCAGCGCTTCGGGCGGCGTGGACATCGAGGAGGTGGCCCTCTCGAGGCCCGAGGCCATCTTGAGGGTCGAGCTCGAGGACAACCCCGACCGGCTCCCTCCCGAGATCGCCGAGCGGATCGGGGCGTTCCTGGCACGGGACCTGGGGGAGGGGGCGGCCCTCGCCGCTGCCCTCGCCGACATGGCCGCTGGCCTCTATGCCCTCTACGAGGCTCACGACTGCCGGATCCTGGAGATCAACCCGCTGCTCGTCACGCCGTCCGGGCCGGTCGCGGCGGACGCCAAGATGGTGCTCGACGACAACGCCTTGTTCCGGCAGGGCGACCTGCTCGCCTTCCTGGGGATCGCAAGCCGGCGACACGACGTGTCCGAGCCCACGGCCCGCGAGCGCCGGGCTGCCCAGGCGGGGTTCGCCTACCTGGATCTCCTGCCCGAGGACGCCCGGCGCGAGCCCGGGAGGATCTACGTGGGGCTCGTGCCCGGAGGTGCCGGGTACGGCATCTTCTCGATCGACGAGGTTCGAAACGTGGGCGATCGCGTGCTCGGCGGCCGGGTCACGCCCCTCAACTTCATGGACTCGGGGGGTGGCCCCACCCGCAAGGCGGTGGCCGAGATGTTCGCCCTGCTCATGGACCATCCCTTGTGCGACCTCGTGATCACCTCTCGTTTCGGCGGCATCTCCTCGTGTGACACCTTCATCCGCGGCCTGGTGGATTGCCTCCGCGACCGCCGGGCGAAGGGGATGAGGGTGGTGCCGGTCCACGGCCGCATGGTCGGCACCGACCTGCCCAGCGCCCGGGCGTTCCTCGAGAAGGCCCGGCAGGAGACGCCCGAGCCGCTGGCCGACCTCACCATGGTCGTCGGAAACCAGAAGATCATGGCCGAGGTCATCCGGGACGGTCTCGAAGCCTGGGTCGCCCGGCAGGAGGTGCACGCATGAGCCCCGCCGTCCTCCC
>JAFGLY010000076.1 GCA_016927815.1 Deltaproteobacteria bacterium
ATCCTGGTCAAGGCCGGAAACACGGCCGCGGGCGCACGCGCCGCCTCCTCGCACACGGGCTCGCTGGCGGGCGCCGAGGTGGCCTACGACTGCGCGTTCCGGATCTCGGGCATCATCCGGGCCCATTCGATCGAGGATCTCTTCGATCTCGCCCAGGCCTTCGCCTACCAGCCACTCCCCGCGGGGCGCCGCGTGGTGATCGTGACCAACGCGGGTGGAGCCGGGATCCTGGCCGCGGACGCGGTGGAGGATGCCGGAATGACGCTCTCGGCCCTCACCGACGAGACACGCCAGGCGCTCAAGGAGATCCTGCCCGGGGCGGCGAGCGTTCAGAACCCGGTAGACGTGCTCGGCGACGCCACGGCCGAGCGCTATCGCCGCAGCCTCGACGTGATCGCAGAGGATCCCGGGGTAGACGCCATGGTGGTGCTCCTCTCCCCCCAGGCCATGACCCGGCCCAGGGAGATCGCCGAGGAGGTCGTGGCAGCCTCCGCACACCTGGGCAAGCCCGTCCTCGCGTGCTTCCTGGGCGCAAACGCCGTCGCGGACGGGGTCCGTACGCTCCAGGCCGCCCGCATCCCGCACTACCCCTCCCCCGAGCGGGCCGTGGCCGCGCTGGCCGTCATGCAGAAGTACCGCGACTGGCTGGAGAGCCCCCAACGGGCCATCCGGCGGGTGACGGCCAACCCCAACAAGGTGAAGAAGATCCTGAAGAACTACCGGAACCTCGGGCTCAAGCGGATCACCGAACTGGACGCCAAGGAGATCCTGGAGGCCTACGGCATCCCCATCCCCCAGGGAGGCCTGGCCACGGACGCCGAGCAGGCGGTGAGCATCGCCGAGAGGATCGGGTACCCGGTGGTCATGAAGATCATGTCCCAGGACGTGGTGCACAAGAGCGACGTGGGAGGGGTCCGCGTGGGGCTCCAGACGTCCTCCCAGGTGAACGACGCGTTCGACCTCATGTACCTGCGCATCCCCAAGAAGGTTCCCGGAGCCCGGCTCGACGGTGTCCTCGTCGAGGAGATGAGCACGGGCGGCCGTGAGGTCATCCTGGGCATGACCCGCGACCCCAAGTTCGGGCCGATGCTGATGTTCGGCCTGGGCGGCATCTACGTGGAGGTCCTCAAGGACGTCACCTTCCACCTGGCGCCCCTCACGATCGAGGAAGCCATGGAGATGCTGTCCGCCACCAAGACCTTCGCCCTCCTCCAGGGGGTCCGGGGCCAGCAGGGCGTAGACGTGTACGCGATCGCCGAGTGCCTCCAGCGCATCGCGCAGCTTGGCGTCGACTTCCCGGAGATCCAGGAAATGGACATCAACCCGCTCCGCGTCGGCTTCACGCGGGGCGACACCGTGGCGCTCGACGCCCGGATCACCCTCTCGTCCACGGACGGGTAGGAGCACGAAATGGCCGAAGAATTCGACTGGAAATCCCGTTACGCCGACAAGATCATGCCCGTCACCCGGGCGTTGAAGCTCGTTCATCCGGGCGATCACGTGTTCATCGGCACCGGCTGCGCCGAGCCCCAGGCCCTGGTACGCGGCCTGGTGGAGTCTGCCACGCACGTCTCGGACACCGAGATCTTCCACCTGCTCACCATGGGCGTGGCACCCTACGCGGATCCTCAGTTTGCCGAGCGGTTCCGCTTCAACACGTTCTTCATCAGCGACAACGTCCGCGGCGCCGTCCACGAGGGGCTGGGCGACTACACGCCCGTCTTCCTCTCGGAGATCCCGAAGCTGTTCGACACCGGCCGCATCCCGCTCGACGTGGCCCTCATCCAGATCACGCCGCCCGATCGCAGCGGACTGTGCAGCCTGGGTGTGTCCGTGGACATCGTGAAGGCCGCCGTGTCCAACGCGGTCACCGTCGTCGCCCAGGTGAACGACCAGATGCCCTGGACCATGGGCGACTCCCTCATCCACGTGAACGAGATCGATGCGCTGGTGGAGGGCAACGAGCCGCTGCCCGGAATCGTGTTCCAGTCCCCGACCGACATCGTGAAGGACATTGCTCGCCACGTCGCGAAGCTCATCGACGACGGATCCACGCTCGAGTGCGGCATCGGGGTCATCCCCCAGGCGGTGCTCACCTTCCTCGGGGAGAAGAAGGACCTCGGCATCCACACCGAGATGTTCACCGACGGGATCATCGACCTCATCGAAGCCGGCGTCATCACCGGCCGCCGCAAGACCCTCCATCCCGGCAAGGTCGTGGCGTCCTTCTGCATGGGCTCACGCCG
Source organism: Deltaproteobacteria bacterium (assembly GCA_016927815.1). Taxonomy (GTDB): domain Bacteria; phylum Myxococcota_A; class UBA796; order UBA796; family JAFGLY01; genus JAFGLY01. The sequence continues at coordinate 2,247 of JAFGLY010000076.1, forward strand.
GCTGTACGACTACATCCACCGGAATCCGATCTTCGAGTTCCATCCCACCGAGTACGTCAACAACCCGTGGACGATCGCCCAGCACGACAACATGGTCGCCATCAACGTGGGCATCGAGGTGGACCTCACCGGGCAGGTCTGCTCGGACTCGCTGGGCACCCGCTTCTACTCGGGGTTCGGCGGGCAGGTGGACTTCATCCGGGGATCCGCCGCGGCCAAGAACGGCAAGCCGATCATCGCGCTCCCCTCCACCACGAAGGACGGAAGCGCCTCCCGCATCACGACCACGCTCAAGGAGGGGGCCGGCGTGGTGACGACCCGGGGCGATGTCCACTACATCGTGACCGAGTACGGCATCGCCTACCTGCACGGCAAGAGCGTGCGGGAACGGGCCATGGCCCTCATCCAGATCGCCCACCCCAAGTTCCGCAACGACCTGCTCAAGCGGGCCAAGGAGCTCAACTTCGTCTACCAGGATCAGGTGGAGATGAACTGGGACGTGATGCGCTACCCCGAGGAGCTGGAGGTCCACACCACGCTGGCCGACGGCACCGAGATCCTCGTCCGGCCCATCAAGCCCACCGACGAGGAGATCTTCAAGGACCTCTTCTACAGCCTCTCCGACGACAGCCGGTACCACCGGTTCTTCGCGCGGCTCAAGTACATGCCGCACTCCTCGCGGCAGTCGTACGTCAGCATCAACTACAACGAGCAGGTGGGCATGGCCGCCGTCATCGAGTCCGCGGTCGGCGAGCAGCTCGTGGGCCTGGGACAGTACATCAAGCTCCCCAACTCGTCCAAGGCCGAGGTCGCGCTTCTCATCCAGGACGAGTGGCAGCAGAAGGGCATGGGCACCTGGCTCACCCAGTACCTCGTCCGGATCGCCAGGCAGTCGGGGATCACGGGCTTCGAGGCCGAGGTGCTCTCCGACAACCGCGGCATGCTGGCCGTGTTCGAGGCCCTCCCTTTCAAGATGAACATGAAGCTGGACTCGGGATCCTACTACCTGTCCTTCGACTTCGATCGGTAGGCGATTGCACCGTCCGTCGGGGCGCCGGCGACGCACCCCGCCTCGTGTCTGCTCCGCGGGGGAGAGGAGGCGGGCAGGGTGCGAGCCCGCACCCCACGGAGCGGGCCAACTCCAGACACGTTGCCTGTTGCCCCCCGTCGTTCCTTCGTCTACGATGCAGGGGCATCGGTCCCGCGTCTCTCTCTCGCCGACGCTCCTCATGTCGCACGTCCCGTTTCACGCCGATCTCGATCGGAATCCGTTTCTCGGCCAGGTTCTGGTCGGTTCCGGCCACGAGGCCGATCCCATCCGCTTCCCGGTGACCTTCGCCGTGGACCGGGAGTCCGAGCGGATCTGGGCCCTGCGCCTGGTGCCCCTGGGCCCCGCCCAGGTGGTTCCAGCCCTGGGCCTGGCCGAGGCAGATCGCGTGCTGGTGCTCTCGGGCGGAGGGCTCGAGGCGATCCGCGCCCGCTCCCGCTGGAAGGGCCTGCCCGTCGCACCCTCCGGGGCCGCCTCGCGACTCCAACCGCCGGTCGAGTGGATCCACCTCCCGGCCGGCGTCCGACCCCACGGCGAGACGCCCCCTTCCCTCCTGGCCAACCCCGAGGCCTCCCTCCCCGCCACGTGGGGCAGCCGGGTGGCCCTGTCCGTGCAGGACGCCTGCCACGGCGTGATCCTCACGCCGGACGTCCACCTCGTGAGATCCGCCCTGCGGGCGTTCCTCCAGTGCTACCAGGTGTCGCTCATCGGGCGGGACGCCAACCTGCCTCCCATCCCAGACCGCCTCCTGGATCCCCTGCTGGAGCCTCTGGCCGCGGCCGCGTACCACGAGGCGGTCTTCCTGCCCGGCGAGCGCTTCTGGAGCCTGGAGTTCCGGGTCCGGGAGGCCGGTGCGGCCCGTGCTCCCCTCGACACCTTCCGCTGGGTGTCCGAGGGCGAGGGCGGGACCTGGCGCGCGGGCTGGTCCTGGTAGGCGTGGAGCCACCGGGAGGGACGCCCGACTCCGAGGACCTCGGGCGCGCCGCGAGGCGCGCCCTCTGGGTGGGCGGGCTCTCGCTCGGACTCCTGGTGCTGGCTGCCGTCACGCTGGTCCGTGCCCTCGGAGACCCGGACGACCTGATCCGCCTCCGGCGCGAGGCCGATCCCGTGCTCCTGGTCGGTTCGATCGTCCCCCTGTTCGGCGGAATCGTATTCATGGCCTTCCGCTGGCGGGAGCTCCTGCCCGGTCGGGAGCGGATCCCGCCCTGGGGACTCGTGGGCATCTGCGCCGCGGGGCAACTCCTCAACGTCGCGCTGCCGGGCCCCGTCGGGGAGTTCATCGCCGCTGCCATGGTCCGGCGCCGCTACGGCATTCCGGGGACCATGGCCTTCGCTGCGGCCATCCACTCCCGTTTCGTGGGCGTGACCACGGCTGCGGTGCTCTCGCTCGGCATCTGGCTGGTCGTGCCCATCCCCATGGACGAGACCACCCGCCGCCTCATGCTGGGGGCCGTGATCTTCGTGGCCGCGAGCGGCCTGGGGCTCGCGGTCTTCGCCGCATGGCCCCAGGCCTTCACCTGGCTGTCCGAGCGCACCCTCGGGCGAGGGTCCACCTGGCGGCTGGGATTCCTGGCCCGCGTCCTGGCCAGGTCCCACGAGCTGGGGATGCGTCTCACCCAGGCGCTCGCCGACCTGGGCCGGTCGTTCGGGTGGCCGCACGTCCGCGCGGCGGGCTGGGCCCTGGTGGGCCTCCTCTCGGTCACGCTGGGCACGGTGGGGGCCTCCCACGCGCTGGGCCACCCGGGCGATCCCGCGGCGATGGCCTTCGCCCACGCCTCGCTCACGGCCGGTGCGATCGTGCTCTTCGCCCTTCCCGTGGGTCAGCTCGGCTGGGACGCCGCCTTCGCCGCCCTGCTCGCCACCGTGGTGGCCCTGCCGCTCGAGCACGCCCTCGCGATCGCCATCCTGGTCCGCCTGGCCCAGTTCCTCATCATGCTGGGGGGAGCGGTGGTGCTGCTCGGCGAGGTCCGCCACCTCGGCCGTCCTTCCCCGGATGCGGCACAGGCGAGAGACGGATAGGGTTCTCGTCCCCAATGCCCTGGAGGGCACATGCGTGCATGGATCCTGAGCTCGCTCTTCCTGGTCGCGTGCGGCCCCAAGGCAGCCCCCCCCCAACCCGCCGCCGAGCCCGAGGCTGCCCCGCCCGTCGTGGCCGAGCCGGAGCCCGAGGCTGCCCCGCCGGTGGAGGTCGCCCCTCCGCCCGAGCCCGAACCACCCAAGGACAACGCCGACTTCTTCGCCTCGGTCACGCGAGCCGACGGAAAGAAGCACGAGGGTCGGGTCCGCCTCCTCGAGCGTTCCACCGACTGGTTCGCGGAGGCGGACTGGTCGATCGACCCGCCCGATCTCAAGGTGACGCTCGAGGGCGACGGGAAGGAGATCGAGGCCGACTGGAAGAACATCCGGAGCATCGTCATCAAGTACGGCAAGGTCTCGCCGGAGAACACCGACTGCTTCTACGACAGCGAGTTCAGCCCCTGGATGTACACCTGCACGCTCAAGGGCGACTCCTCCGCCACCACCACCGACGGCAAGACGTGGAAGGTGACGAGCCGCCACAAGTGGCGGTTCACGTTCCTCGACGGTACGACCGAGGAGTTCTGGCTCTACAAGCACCCCGCCCGGATGCAGGATCCGAAGACCTACGACATCGACGTCGAGGCCGACCAGCTCGAGAACGTCCTCCTCTACGAGGAACTCCAGAACCGCCTCTGGGTGGAGGCCAAGACCATCGTGACGAGCGTCGCCATCAAGCCTTGATCCGCCCCTCATGGCCGGCCTGTCCAGCGCCGATCTCGTCGTCCGGTTCCGCCGCTGGCTCCTGTGGGGCCTCGCCGTCGGCGTGCTGTTGTACCTCGCAGGCGCGATCTGGGCGGGCATCGGCGAGATGGGCGAGGAGCTCCGACGGTTCACCTGGTGGCTGGCGATCCCGATCCTGCTCCTGACCACCGCCAACTACGGGCTGCGCTTCCTCAAGTGGCACTTCTTCCTGGGGCGGCTGTCGATCCGGGTGCCCTGGCGGGACAACCTCCTCTACTTCGTGGCGGGCTTGGCCATGGTCATCTCGCCCGGCAAGGCAGGCGAGGTCCTCAAGCCCTGGCTCGTCCGGGCCCGCACGGGGGCCAACCTGGCCACCTCCATCCCCGCGCTGGTGGCCGAACGACTCACCGATGGCATCGCGATGCTCATCCTGGCCGGCTTCGGCGTGGCCACCTACGCCGGGGACAAGGTCCACTACGTGGTTGCCCCCGCCGTCGTGGTCGTGCTCGGTCTCGCGCTGTTGGCCAACCGGCGGGCCTCCATGTGGATCCTCTCGCTGCTCTCCTGCCTGCCCGGGCTGTCGCGGGTGGGGCACAAGCTGGAGGAGATGTACGTGGCCACCCGGACCTGCCTCGCGCCCGGGCCGCTCGTGCTCGCCATCGCGATCTCAGTGGTGGCCTGGTGGGCCGAGTGCGTGGGGTACTGGCTGGTGTTCCGCGGGTTCGGCGTGGCCGCTTCCCTCGACCTGTCCACGTTCCTCTACGCCTTCGCCACGATCGCGGGCGGGGCCATGCCGGGCGGGCTCGGGGTGGCCGATGGCGCCCTCGGGGGAGGAGCCTGGAAGCTGGTGCCGGAGATCACCCGCGCCCAGGCGTTGGCCAGTGCGCTCCTCATCCGGATCGCCACGCTCTGGTACGGTGTGTGCCTGGGTGCGCTGGCCCTGTTCCGCCTCGGCAGCCTGCTGGTGGGTGCGGGGCGCCCCGAGCCCAACCACTGAAGGAGGGGACACCATGTTCCTCGCCGCCTGCGTCCAGGTCCGCGGCACCCGCGACGTGGCTGCCAACCTGGCCACGGTGGAGCGGTTCGTCCGCCGCGCGGCCGGGTGGGGAGCCACGTTCGTCGCCACGCCCGAGAACACGCCCTTCGTGGGCCCCGCCCCCGAGCGGGTGGCCCTGGCCGAGCCGCTCGAAGGCCCGATCGTGACCCGGTTCCGGGATCTCGCCCGGGAGTGCCGCATCCACCTGCTCCTGGGCTCGTTCGCCGAGGCGATCCCGCTGCCCGGCGGTGGATGGGATCCCACGCGCTCCTGGAACACCTCGGCGCTCCTCGGACCGGATGGGACGATCCTGGCCACCTACCGGAAGATCCACCTGTTCGACGCCGAGGTTCCGGGCCAGGCGCCCCACCGCGAGTCCGATTCAATGGTGCCCGGCACCGAGGTGGAGGTGGTCGACACGCCCCTGGGCCGCGTGGGCCTCTCCATCTGCTACGACCTGCGGTTCCCCGGCCTCTACCAGGTGCTCGGCGACCGCGGGGCCGAGATCCTCTGCGTGCCGGCGGCGTTCACGCTGATGACCGGGCGCGACCACTGGGATCCACTCCTCCGGGCCCGCGCCGTCGAGACCCAGTGCTGGGTCGTCGCACCCGGCCAGTGGGGCCCTCACGACGACGACGGCACGCGGCGTTCCTGGGGCCGCTCGTCCATCGTGGACCCCTGGGGCACCGTGGTGGCCCGCTGCGGCGACGGCGAGGGAATCTGCCTGGCCGAGGTGGACCTGGACCGCGTACGAGAGATCCGCGCATCCATGCCCGTGGCCGCCCACCGTCGGATCTGACCCGGAGGCGAGCCCGCGGTAGGAGGGGGCGTACGGAGGTCGCCATGCATGTACGCGTCATCGAGGCGGGAGGCGGACGGTACCTGGAGGTACTGCCGGGCACCCTCGCCTTCGAGAGCGAGGACCAGGCCCTCGAGGTCGTAGCGGCGTGCGGGGAGTGGGACACCTGTGCCGCCCTGCTCCACGGCGATGCCCTCACCCGTCGCTTCCTCGACCTCACGACCGGTCTCGCGGGCGCGATCCTCCAGAAGTTCGTGAACTACCACGTCCGCGTGGCGGTACTCTGGACCGCTCCGATCCCGGAGGGCCGGTTCGGCGAGTACGTGCGGGAGGCCAACCGGGGCAGCCACGTGCGCGTGTTCGCGGATCGCGCCGCGGCCGAGGCCTGGCTGGTCGGCCCCTGAGGGCCCCGCCGGCGGGTTATCCCGGCGCGGCCATGACCCTGCGCCGCGCCGTCCCCTGGGTGCTCGCCGCCTGCGTTCTCGCCTACGTGGCGCTGGCGGCCGGTCCCTGGAGGGAACGCGTGTGGCGCTCTGAGGGCGCCCGCGACTTCGCCTCCTTCTACTACGCCACGCAGGCGGCCGCGGACGGCGCGAATCCCTACGACGACCGCGTCCTGGATCGCCTCGCGCGCCAGGACGGGACCCGGCGGTCGGTGCATCCCTTCTTCTACCCCCCGCCCTTCCTCCTCGTCTTCGCGTGGGTGCTCCCGCTGTCGCTCGAAACGGCCTTCCGGGCGTGGTTCGTGGCGGATCACCTCTTCCTCCTGGCCGTGCTGCTCGCGCTCTGGCGCTGGCATCCCCGGCCCGCGATCGCCCTGTTCCTGGGCCTCGCGGCCGTGACCTTCACCCCGATCGCGGACAACGACTGGATGGGTCAGGTCAACCTCTTCGTCCTGGCCTTCGTGGTGCTGGGGCTCTTGGCGGTGGAACGAAATCGTGAGGTGCTGGGAGGGTCCTTGTTGGGTGCGGCGTGCATGCTCAAGATGAGCCCCGCGTTGCTGGTGGCCTGGTGGCTCCTCCACGGTCGCTGGCGGGCTGTGGGAACCGCTGTCATCACTGCTTTGCTTCTTTCCATATTCACGTTACCGCTCCTGGATATTGGCTATCAATGGGAGTTCTATTCCAAGATTCTTCCCGGGTTCGCCGCAGGTCACTACCACGGGCTCACGGTGTCCATCGGACTTCCCACGAATCACAGCATCGCCTCTCTTCTGCACGAGCTGTTTCCCGGCACCCGTGTGGCGTTATCTGACACTGCTCGATTTTTTTCCAGTCTGATCGCCCTCGCGCTGCTCGCGGGCACGGCCTGGGCCTTCCGCCGCCGTCCGCCGGACGCGCTCGCGGCGCTCTGCCAGGCGGGCACGGTGGTGGTGCTCCTGCTGGTCCTGCCCGTGTACACCTACGAGCACCACATGGTCTGGATGCTCGTGCCGTACACCGCGGCGTTCGCCGCGGCCGTCGAGGGACGGCTCGGCCGGGTGGCGCTGGCGACGCTCGTGCTGGCCTACGCGGTGCAGGCGCTGCCGCTCGACTGGCTCAAGGCCGCCTACCGGAGCCTGGACGCCCTCGGGTCCGCGCGCGATCCCGTCTACTACCTGCTCAGGGAGGCCAAGTTCGTAGCGGCGCTCTGGGCGGGCGCGGCCTCGGCGATCGCCGCCGGGCGGGCCTATCGCGTCGTGGATCGGCGGGCGTAGAGGAGCGCCTCGGCCACCCGCTCGGCCTGGAGCGAGGCTCCGGTGTCCGGGAGATCGATCACCTGCTTGGCGAGGCGCAGCGCCACGCGGTCGCGGCTCGCGATGCGGGCGGCCCAGGCGCGGGCCTCGGCGCGCGGATCGGGCACCACCCGGTCCACGAGGCCCCAGTCGAGGGCGGTCGCGGCGTCCAGTTCGATCCCGCCGAGGATCACCGCCTTGGCGCGGGCCGGGCCCACCATGCGGGCGAGCCGGGTGCAGCCGCCGGCCGAGGGGAGGATCCCGAGGCCGGTCTCGGGCAGCGAGAACCGTGCGGCGGGCGAAGCCACCCTGAGATCGCAGGCCAGGGCCAGTTCGAACCCCCCGGCCACCGCGGGGCCGTGGATCGCGGCCACCGAGACCAGGGGGGCCCGGGCGATCCGGTCGAAGACCCGCTGGGAGCGGAGGTCGAGCGCGTCGAGCGGTGCGGCCGCCTCCACGCCGGCGAGGTCGGCGCCGCCGCAGAAGGCCCGGTCGCCCGCGGCCTCCACCACCAGCGCCCCGACGCCCGGATCGACGAGCGCCGCGTCGAGCGCGGCCTCGAACTCCGCGAGCAGGGCGTCGTCGTAGGCGTTCGCGCGCTCCGGCCGGTCCAGGACCAGGACGGCCACCACCCCGTCACGCACGAGGCGAATGCTCATGGCCTACCACCAGCCGGAGTCCCAGCCGGTGTCGTCGCTGTCCGTGCAGTCCCAGACGTCCTCGCAGGCGTCCACAGCCTCGAGCCCCTCCTCGTCGAAGTCGCAGTCCAGTTCCTCGATCGCGTCGAGGCAGTCCCGGGCGGCGCCCTTGTCGTAGTCGCAGTCTTCGAAGGCGTCGTCGTCGATGAACACGCCGAAGAAGCCCTCGCACTCCGCCTGGTCGTCGAACTGGATGCTGTCGTCCTCCTCCTGGCACTCGAGGACCTTTTCACAGACCGTCTCGATGTAGGCATCGATGAAGTTGTCGCGGGACGGGCCGCAGGCGGCGAGGAACACCAGGGCGGACACGGCAGGGATGCGACGCATGGAACCTCCTGGGGTCCGAGGTAGTCCGGCGGGCGACCCGAGGCCAGTCGGGCGGGGCGGGTCCCGAACGCCGGCATGCCCGGCCTGGGCGCCTCTCCCGGGCCGGTGGAGTCGCCGCGGCCCTCACCCGCCCCCTGACGGGGGCACCCTCTCCCAGGGGGAGAGGGTTCGAGGGGCGGAGGCATCCTCTCCCGGGGGGAGAGGAAACGGCGCCAGGTTACGAGGGGCGCCAACCTCCGGGAGGTCTCCGTGTCCGAACGCCCCAACGTGGTGGTCACCGGCAAGAGCGGCGCGGGCAAGCAGCCACGCATCGATGTCCTCGTGGAGCACTACGGCCTCGCCCAGCTCTCCACGGGCAACCTGTTTCGCGCATACCTGGGCACCTGGCGTGAGGTGGGCAGCACGGACGTCCAGGACCTCTTCGACGGCGCGGCCTTCGCCCCCGATGCCATGCTGGCCGCCCGCATCGCTCCCGCCGCCCGAGCCACCGGCGTGGATCCGGAGGCCGCGATCCTCGGGTTTCGTGCATCCTGCTACGTGGACCGAGGCCTCTTCGTGCCCGACGACATCACCAACGCGCTCCTCGCCTCGGCTTTCCGGGCGGCCGGCGGCCATGGCCTCGCGCTCGACGGCTACCCGCGCACGCCCGACCAGTCTGAGTTCCTCCTCGACCTGGCCGCCCAGAGCGGTGCCCGGATCGACCTCGTCCTGGTCGTGGACCACGACGACGAGGCCATCGTCGCCCGCACCATGGGCCGCCGGATCTGCCCCAACAAGGCCTGCGGAAAGGTGTTCCACCTGGTCCACAAGCCCCCGCGCGACGGACGCTTCTGCACCGCCTGCGGAGCCGAGGTGATCCAGCGCTCCGACGATACCGAGCCCAGGATCCGCACGCGGCTCGCGGAGTTCCAGGCCAAGGCCCTCCCGGCCATCCGCCATCTCGAGGCCACGGGCATCCCGCTCGTCACCGTGCCGGGTGCCCTCCCGGTCTTCACCGACGAGGCGGTCCGGGCGAGCGTGCTCGGGGCCGTCCGGCCGATCCTCGGGTA
>JAFGLY010000077.1 GCA_016927815.1 Deltaproteobacteria bacterium
GGCGAGCGAGGCGTGCGTGGGGCGCCCGCTCACAGGAGGATCCTCAACGCCTCGCGCAGCGCGGGTTCGGCCCTGGGGAAGCTCCCCGCCAGCGCGAGCAGCGCGCTCGGGACCGCGCCCGGTCGTCGCAGCCACGCCCGGAGGGCCTCGACGGCCAGATCCTCGCCCTCCCGGTGACGGAGCCGGAAGGCGTCGACGATGCACCGTTCCGGCGAGTACAGGCCGATGCGGGCGCCGTCGTCAACGGTGATCTCCTCCCGACCCAGCGCGTAGGTGGCCGCGTCGAACCGGTGCCACCGGACGGGCGCCTCGACCCTCGGGGGACGCCGGTAGCGCGGCAGCGCGACGTCGATGCGATCCGGGATCCGGTCGGTGAGCCCGTGCCGAGCGAGCGCCGTGACGAGGCAGAGCGTGCCGCCGGGAGCCCTCCGGGCGACCTCGACCAGGTCCTCCTCCGCGGGCGGCGCCCCTGCCCGCCGGTAGACGCCGCGACCCAGGCGCCGGAGGACCCCCTCCTCGACCAGCCGCCGCAGCCTGCGGTCGGACAGTCCTCCCCTGCGGGCGTTGCGGTAGGTGAAGGACGCCGGCAGGCGGTCGAGTCCAGAGAGAGGATCCGGGTTCATGGCTGGCTCCGTTCGGAGACAGTTGTAGCCACATTATCTACTTGTGGCAACATCTACCTCCGCAGGCCGGGACCCCCACGGGCCATCCCCAAGCCCCACCACCGGTAGGGGTGGGGTTTGATGCGCGCCGGATTCTACGGCCACCCGTCGGAGAACAGGTTGGCCAGGACGATGCCGCCTATCCGGACCACGGCAATCCTGGCAGTCGAACCGACAAAACTCGAAACCAGGTCACCATCCGAACTCCAGCGTGTAGTCGCCGCAACTCTCGACCAGGTAGTCCCCATCGCAGCTATCGCAGACACTGCTGAGCGCCTCGGACATCATGCTGACTGGAGTGCTGCTGCACTCGGAACCGCGCACGGCTTGGATCGCATCCTCCGTCTGGTTGGCGTCGAAGACGCCGCAGCCCTCGCTCCAGCACGTACCCAGAACGCCCGCCTCGTCGATGCACGCCGCGTAGCTGTCCCACTCCACGTTGAACGCCTCGGGGTCGCACTCCTGCGCGCGGTCGCACGTCGCCGTCGCGAGATCGTCGAGGAAGCTCCCCTCCGGGTCGGAACCACAGCCCAGGCAGGTCAGGACGTAGAGCAGGATCATGTCAGTCCTCCTCGACGCCGGATATCCCCATCGACTCGGCGGTGCCCGTTCCCAAGAGGTCCATGACGTTCAGACCCCAGTCGAACCAGGACATGGCGAAGGGCTCCAGGGTCCCGTCCAGATCCCAGAAGTAGATCGAGTTGGGATAGCCGAGCGCGTCGATGAAGCACGAGAACGAGGCGCCCGGCCCCAGACCGTCGGTGGTACCTCCGTCGTACGGCGCTTCGAGGTACAGGGTGCCCGCGGTGGAGGACGCATCGGGCTCGCCATCCTCGTCCAGGTCGTCGAAGGCGCACCCGATCCCCACCGGCCAGTCGCAGTACACCACCGTCGGATTGGTGGTGGAGGAGGTGCAGACCGCGTCCTCCCCGAGCGCCGCGTTCAACTCCTCAAGGGTCATCGACGCGCATGCGCCGTCCGCACACCCGGTGACGAGGTCCACACGGCCATTCGCATCCACGGGCTCGCAGTCCGGCAGGGCGTCGAGGACATCCTCGAGGTCGACATCGGCGTCGGCATCCGCCCACCTCCACCATCCAGGTTCGATAAGCGTCGCATAGGGGGCGCCACGCCAAAATCGGCATTCGAGCTTAATCGAGACGGTCCGAGCCCTCATAGGACTCGAACTCCACGCTCCTACGGAGTCCCACCGTGAAAGATGTGGGTCTCAGCGGCGCCCGAGTCGTTCTCCCCTTCCCACCACCAGGTCGCGACGACGTCCAAGGCCCCGTCCCCGTCGAGGTCGCCGGTGGCCAGTTGCTCCCCGAGATACGCGTAGGCCGATGCGACCGTGAGGGTGGCGTCCGCGGCGGTGAGGTCGCGGGTGCCCAAAACGGGACCGAGCACCAAACGGGCAGCACCACTGTCCGGAGCCGAACCGCCGCCGAGACGACAGGCTCCCACCAGGACGTCGTCGACGCCATCGCCGTCCAGATCCCCGGCGGTGACGGACGAACCTGCGTTGCTGTCCTCGGCGCCGACGAGGAGGGCGTCCCCATCTCCGTCCCCGCGGGCGTCCCCGGTCGAGAGGTTGCCGTACACCGGGCCGAGGACGATGCTCACCGCCGCTGAGGCGCCGTACGCTCCGATCAGCAGATCGTCGTTCCCGTCGGCGTCCAGGTCGCCCGTGGCCAGGGAGACGTAGGGGTACTGCTCGGCGGGTCCCTCGATGACGGCATCGGCGTCCACGTCCGAGTCGACGTCGGCGTCCGTGTCGACATCCGAAGAACCTCGGACGATCCGAGGATAGCACGGACGACGCTCACCCGGCCGGGGATCCATCTAGGTCCCAGGGGATGGCCCAGACGTCCTGGGCGATCCGGAGCGGGTGCTCGCATGCGCAGACGACGAGCCCCGGGCCGGCGACCTCGGGATGGGCCTTCCGGAAGGCCTCGATGCCGGAGGCGTCCCGGCGGCCGGGCCGGGTGGTGGCCTTGGCCTCGACGGGGAGCAGGCGCCCGTCGTACTCCAGGAGCAGGTCCACCTCGGCGCCCCGGTGGGAGCGCCAGTGGTAGAGGTTCGGCCGCGGGGAGAGGAGCGCGGCCTGTTTGCGGATCTCGGCGAAGAC
>JAFGLY010000078.1 GCA_016927815.1 Deltaproteobacteria bacterium
CAAGGCGGGTAGGGGCGCGCACCCCGATCGCCACCCGGCTCCCGCACGGGTCTCGCGCCGGGTCGAACCACCGATTGACACCGAACCCGGACGGCGGGTACGCTCCCCCCGCTCGTTCTTTCTCCGGGTGAGCCGCAGGTGTCGACTCCTCAGGCACAGGGTGCGCCTCGCGGGAAGGAGGTCACCATGACCGCGTTTCACCGTCTGCTCGCGTTCGTCTTCCTGGCCTCGCTCGGCTGCACGCACGGGGAGGACGACACCGCCCCTTGGGGAGACGACACCGGCGAGGGCTTCGCCGACGCCGACGGGGACGGGTGGACCATCGTCGACGGCGACTGCGACGACCACGATCCGTCCGTGTACCCGGGCGCCACGGAGGGAGTGTGCGACGGAATCGACTCCGACTGCGACGGGCACGGCGATGACGCCATGGCCCTGATCGGGCAGGACGAGTACGCGGATCTCGGCACGGCCCTCGCGGCCGCGGTGGATGGCGACACGGTGGAGATCTGCCCCGGCACCTGGTCCGTGTCGGGCGTGGTGCTCGACGCGGCGGGCCTCGCGCTCACCCTCCGGGCCTTCTCGGGGTCCGCCCTGGACACCGTGCTCGACGGCGGAGGCTCGGGGCGGATCCTGGAGATCTGGGGCCCGGCCGACCTCACGCTCCAGGATCTCACCTTCCAGAACGGGTACGCCTCCTGGGGGAGCGAGGTGGGAGAGTGGGGCGCGACCGGCGGGGCCGTGTTCGCCAGTTCGTTGCTCCTCACGATCGAGGACTGCGTGTTCCAGGACAACGAGGCCCGGGACTACGGGGGGGCCGTGATGCTCGAGACCTGGGACGACACGGAGGGGCTCGTCGCCACGGGCACCACGTTCGCCGGCAACGCCACGCAGTCCGATGGAGCGGCGATCGCCACGGGTCCGAGCATGGCCAGCGCCTCCCCCCGGCCGGCGGAGATCCGGGAGTGCGTCTTCACCGGCAACCAGGGCAAAGCGATCTGCCTCTACGACACCGGCCTCGCGGCGGCCGACAGCACGTTCTCCCAGAACGTCGGCCTCGAGATCGGGCCCGAGGGTGGAGAGGTCCTGGACGTGTACATCCACGACACCCCGGCGGAGGTCGCGTGCGATGGCTGCCTGTTCCTCGAGAACGAGAACGCCTTCACGAGCGCGGTCTCCGTGTACGTCAGCGGCACGAGTGCCACCGTCCGGTTCTCGTCGAGCACCTTCGAGGCCAACACCTCCCAGTACAGCGCCGGTGTCCTGGAGGTCCACGCGTACGATGCGACGGTGGACGTGATCCTCGATGGGTCCACATTCGAGGAGAACGCATGCGGTCACTGTCCGTCTGTCGCAGATCTGTACGTCCAGGACGGTACTATGGACCTGTCGGTGACCGGGTGCACGTTCGACGGCAACACGTCGATTTACGGTGCCGCGCTGTCGATGTCCCTCCGCAAGGAAGGCTCGGTCTCGCTCTCCATGCAGGATACGACGTTCGAAGGTCAAGAAGGTGGATCCTCCCCGTCCGTGCTCGACGTGCTCGGGGGGTACCTCGAGGGTGAGATCCGCGACTGCACCTTCGAGGGGAACGCGTCGGTGAAGGGGGGTACGATCCGGATCCTGGAGACCAGCCTCGACTCGTTGACCTTCGCCGACTCGACCTTCCGTGGGAACACCGTCGAGAACTGGGGTAGCACAGCTTTGTGGATCAATGCACCCGGATTCGTAGTGCTCGACAACGTCGTGGTGGACGGGAACACCGGGGCCCAGGGGGGCGCCTTCTGGCTGATGGACGAGAACCTGACCGTCACCATGAACGGGGGCTCCGTGACGAGCAACACGGGGACCGACACCGGTGGCCTGAGGGTGGACGCCGGCACGTTCGAGTCGGTGGCCGTGGACTGGGGCACGGGAGAGACGGACAACATGCCGAACGACGTCCTTGGGTGCGAGGAGAACTTCGGAGCTGCCGCCTCGTTCGTCGCCACCGCCGACGGGTGCGTCCTGGTGCCCTGACCCGGGTGATCCGCTCGCCTCGGCACGGGACTCCGTCCAGGTTGCCATCGCCGGGTCCACTTCTCCGCCACCGCCCAGGGACCTTGTCCGTGGCGTGAAGCCCTGTGGAGGAGCGAAAGGCGAGGGGGAGCGTGGACCGCCCGCGGCCTGGACGCTGGCCCCCCCGTTCACCTCCGGCGCCCGGGGCAGTCCCGGATGGGGGCCTCGGCCAGGTCCCAGAGCCAGGTGTCCACCTGCCGGGCCACCGGCGGACCCAGGCACTCGGTGAGGTCGACCGGAAACGTCGGGTGGGCCACGCTCGGGTAGGATGTGTAGAGCACGAGCCACCGCACGTCGTGGGCACGCAACTCCGGCACGACCCAGGCCCGGAGCCCCTGGCCGGTCCGGAGCCCCGAGAGCGCGTCGTGAACCCTCCCCAGAGAGGCCGGCTTGGGGAGCAGCATCACGGTGCTCGTGATCGGATGCCGGTGCTCGATCTGGTACAGCGCGCCCGCGTTGCGCCAGACTCCCACCGGAGGATCGGGCTGTGTGGAGGGGGGGATCTCGAGGATCGCCCCTCCGGGTTCCAGGTCCTCCAACAGGTGGTGCCCGGGGAGCGGTGTGGCGGGAAAGGGCCAGGGGAACGGGGCCAGGAGGAGCGCGTCGGCGACCAGGATCGCGCCGAGAAGCGGCGCCCAGCGGCGCCGGCCCCAGGAGGACACGAGCGGGACGAGCAGCAGGCCCGCCACCGGGGCGATCCGGTACCAGTGCGTGATCTGGCCCATTTGGGGCAGGTGCATCAGGAACCAGGCCGGGCCGGCGACGGGGCGTCCTCCCACCTCGACGAGGTGCCGGCCGAGGTACACCCAGGGCCCCAGGCCCACGGACGCGGCCACCACAGCCCCCGCGATCCAGGGCCTGAGCGCCCGGTGACGGAAGGCGGCGATCCCGGCGGCGACGAGGGCTGCGAACCCCAGGTAGGTGGTCTGGGACAGGTCCGAGAACGGACCGGTGAAGCAGGCCGGGACCCAGGGATCGAGCAGATCCGCAACCCCGATGGCGCCGCCACGGACCGCCGAGAGCGTCCGGGCGTGGAGGATCTGCGCGGATCCCTCGAACCGGTCGTCCTGCATGACCTGGAACCCGTGCGTGATCGCCCAGAGGACCGGCGCAGCCCCTCCCACGGCCAGGAGACCGGCAGGCAGCGCGCGGCGCCAGGCGCTCGGGTCGCGGGCCAAGAGCAGTCCCACGAATACGGTACAGCCCAGGAAGGCCATCCAGAGGCCGTTGTACGGTCCCGCCCAGAGGCAGGCGCCCATGGCGAGCCCCGCGCACAGGACCCGGAACCGTCCTCCCCGCTTCACGGCCAGGAGGAGCAGGGCGAGCCCGATGCCCACCCACCCCACGGCGAGCTGCTCGGTGGCCCCGCGCAGCGTGCCCGCGAGGAAGGCGGGACAGGTCATCGCGGCCAGGGCGCCCAACCAGGGAGCGCCTCCGGTGGCCCGCGCCAGCAGCGCACCGGCCACGCCCATGAGGAGGAGTCCCCCGAGAAAAATGGCGTTGTAGGCCTCCGCCGCTCCAAACAGCGATCCGAGGGCCACCCATGGAATGTTGGAGGGGTCGATGGGGAGCACGTCCACGCCGTCGGGCCACGACACGAGCCGGGTGTGGAACAAGAGCGGACGGCGCTCCATCCAGGCGGCCCAGAGCGCCCAGACGTGAGCCGCGCCCTCTCCGCTGGGGAGGGTCAGGAGGGCCCGGTGGCCGTCCCGGGGCATGGGCCAGAGGACGAGCGGAGGCAGGAGGAGGAAGGTCGCCCACAGGAGCCTTCGGCTCCAACGAGGTTCCTGGCCGGTCACGGATCGGCCCCCATCGAGGCCTGCCACGCGTTCGAAGGAGGGGGGCTCACCCCCCGAAGTCCTGCACCCAGTAGGTCCCATAGGTGCTTCCCGGGACGCTCGCGTAGCCGACGCCGATGTGGCTGTAGGCGTCGCTCATGAGGTTGGTACAGTGATCGTCGGAGGCCACCCATGCGTCCACGACAGCCTGGGCCGAGGGGTAGCCCGCCGCGATGTTCTCGCCGAGCGATCCGCCCGCGTACCCCGCATGGCGGATCCGTTCGGGAAACGTGTCGCCGAGCGGGCCACCCGCGCTCTCGTGGGAGAAGTAGTCGCGTGCGCCCATGTCGAGGGCGTGCACGCGTGCGGCACATCGGAGGTGCGGCTCCATCGAGAGGGGGCCGACCGACGGCATCCATCCGTACACCCCGCAGTCGGCGCCGTTGGAGCGCACCACGTTGGTGGCCTCCAGCACCGCCTCCTCGAGGTCGCCCCAAGCCGTGGGCCAGTCCACCACGCTCGGATCGCATTCCAGGGGATCGTCGCTCCCCGTGTCGTCGGGATCGCCGCTGTCGTCGGGATCGCCGCTGTCGTCGGGATCGCCGGTCTCGCGCTGGGTGTCTCCTGCGGACCCCGTATCGTCGGGCGGTCCGTCCGGGGAGTACACGATGCAGCCGGAGTAGAGGGGCAGCCAGAGGAGGACGGTGCGGGTCATGGCCCGGAGGCTATCCTCTTCGGCCTCAGTCGGGTGTGAAGAATCCGACAGGAACAGGCGGCGAACCCCGGGACCCCACGCTCGATCCGGCCGACCGGGCCGTCAGTCGGTGGCGAAGGCCCGCCCGATCCCGAAGGACGTCCGCCCCTCGGCATCCGACCGAAGCCACGTGAAGTACAGCAGCATGGTGCCGTCGGGCAGCCTCAGGTAGACCGGGTCGAGCAGGCACTCGCCTCCCTTGGGATCGTTGCAGTTCCCCTCCCCCTCGAGGAGGCGGACCGGCGGCGTGAAGGTGCTGGCATCGCCCGACTCGGCCACCCCGGGGCCCGGCCCGACCTCGGGGGTCTGGGAGCTCATGGTGTGGTACAGGCGCAGCCCGCCCCCTTCGAGGTAGACCGGCATGGGGTCCACGTGGCCCGCGGGCAGCACATTCGCGGACGCCCACGGCTCCGCATGGTCGCCCCCGTCGGGGACGCGGGCGATCCGGATGCCGTTCCCCTGCCTGCTCGCGTCGTTGTAGAGGTCTCCAACGTAGTAGACGAGCGCGCTCCCGTCCGCGAGCAGGAACGGAGACGGGACGGACGGGACGTGCGCGTCGTTCGGAGAGCCCTCGTAGAAGTAGTCCCCGATGGGGGTGAACCCGATGGCGTCCGGAGAGGTGGCCTGGCACCAGCGACGCCAGATCGTCCGGTCCGACTTCTCGTCGAGGAGCGTACCCTCCAGGACGAGGCGGAACCCGTGGTCGGACGTGGGCAGGAGGAAGCCGTCCTCCAAGCGGTTTCCGCAGTTCACGGGAAAGTCGCTGTCGTCGAGGAGGGACTCCGAGGCCGGGGTCCACTCCAGGCCGTCGGGGCTGGTCAGGTACCAGCGGCCGGCCTCGGGCGTCGTCATGGAGGTGGCGAGCATGACCAGGATCCCGTCGGGCCGCACGTACACCTGGGGAACCGTGAAGTTCTCGATCCGGAACGCCATGTCGCGTTCCCAGGCGAGTCCCCGTCCAGGCTCCACCGTGTGGTAGGAGGCAGCGTACCACCCGTCCGGAGGGGCGAGGAGCGCCCGATCCAGGCGAGGCGGACCGGTTCCCCCGGTGTCACCGGTGTCGCCGGTGTCGCCTTGGACACCGCTGTCGTCGGCCGTGTCGTCGACGCCCTCGTGGGGGTCCTCCGCCGGGCGGGCCCGACAGCCCCCGACGAGGCCGACGAGAATCGAAAGGGAAATCGGCAGGTGGAGGCGCACCATGGGCGCTCCCTATCCCGCCCGACCGCGTGCACGGGATAGAACCCAGGGGCCCAAGGTTCCCCGGATTGCTGCCCATGTGCGAGGATCGTCTCCTCGAGGACGTCTGGCGCGAGTTCTGCTGCGAGATGGACGTCGTCCGCTCGCTGCCGCACCTGCTCGAGCGACTCGCGGCCTTCGCGCCGGCGGATCGGCTCGTGCTGCGCTCCTTCGACCGCACCACGTGCGTGTTCGACACGGTGGCCGTGGCGGAGCGCACCTTGCTCGCGGACGCCCTGCCCTCGCGATCGGTGTGTCTGCCCGAGGCGGCCGCCCTCCTCCACGACTGGTTCCGGCGGGGAGAGCCCGCGACCTGGGACGCGACGGCTTCCGATCCACTGCGGTCGTCCGTCGTGCCGACCGGTCTTTCCGGACCGGTCGTGGTCGCTCCCCTCGCGGACCCGGACGGTCGACCCGTGGGCGCGGTCTGCCTGCAGCCGGCCCTGGTGGAGTCCGGGCGCCTGCTCCGACGGCTCCTGGAGCCGCTCTCGGTGGCACTGGTCAACTCCGGGCGCCTCGAGGCGTCGAACCGACTGCGCGAGGCGGCCGAGGCGGACAAGCGCGCAGCCCTGGCCCGGCTCCAGCGCCAGGACATCAGCGACTCCATCGTCGGGGCCCAGACCGGCCTGCGCGACGTGATGGAGCGGGTCGAGCAGGTCGCCCCCACCGACGCCACGGTGCTCATCCTGGGCGAGACGGGTTCGGGCAAGGAGGTGGTCGCCCGCGCCATCCACGCCCGGTCACGCCAGGCCAGGGGCCCGTTTCTCCGCGTGAACTGCGGGGCCATCCCGTCCGAGTTGGTGGACTCGGAGCTGTTCGGTCACGAGCGCGGTTCCTTCACGGGTGCCATCGCGACACGAAAGGGATGGTTCGAAAGGGCTGACGGTGGAACGCTCTTCCTCGACGAGGTCGGGGAGCTGCCTTTGGCCGCCCAGGTCCGCCTGCTCCGGGTGCTGCAGGACGGCTCCTTCGAGCGGGTCGGCGGCGAACAGGTCCGTACCGTGAACGTCCGGCTGGTGGCCGCCACGCATCGCGACATGTACGAGCAGATCGAGGGTGGGTACTTCCGAGAGGATCTCTGGTACCGGATCGGCGTGTTCCCCATCGTGCTGCCCCCGCTCCGGGCACGCGTGGGAGACATCCCGGCTCTGGCCGCCCACTTCGCCGCGAACGCCGGCATCCGCCTCCACGGGTTCCCGCTGGTGCCGTCGGCCGAGGACCTGTGCATGCTCCAGGACTACGCCTGGCCGGGCAACGTGCGCGAGCTGGCCTCCGTCGTCGAGCGGGCCACGATCCTCGGTGGCGGAAGGCGCCTCGCCGTGAAGGAGGCGCTCGGCGTCTTTGCGCCCCGGCGGACCTCGGAGGAACGGTCCCCCGCGTCCGGCCCCCTGGACCTGGATGCCGCCGTGCGACGCCAGATCGAGGAGGCGCTCCGCCGAGCCCGTGGCTGCATCGAGGGGCCTCGGGGGGCCGCGGCCCTGTTGGGCGTCAACCCGCACACGTTGAGATCCCGGATGCGGAAGCTCGGGATCGATTGGACCGCGTTCCGGTAGCCCGCCCGGGCGTCACCCGGCGCGGGTCACCTCGGCGGCCAGGTGGGGCACGCCAGAAGCCGGATCCCGCGCCTCCAGACGAATCCCGCCTCCCGGCGCCTCGCCGATCTTCAGCACGATCCGGCTCGGCAGGAGGACGGGCCGCCGGAACACCGCGTCCACGGTGCAGGCTTCGGCGAGCGGTCGCCAGGCGTCGGCCGCCGCCAACGATCGGGCGAGGGTCCACATGCCGTGCGCGATGGGAGCCTGGAACCCCAGGAGCCGGGCGGCCATCCTTGAGACGTGGTGCGGGTTCCAGTCGCCCGAGACTGCGGCGTAGCGCCGACCCGTGTCCGCGAGGACCTCCACCTCCACCGAGCGGTCGGCTTCGAAGGGGTCCGCGGTCGGACGCACGCCCCGGGGACCGCTCCGGCCCCGCATCCTGGCCAGCAGCGTGCTCACCCCCTCCCAGGCCACCCCTCCGGCAGCGTGCACGACCATCGAGCAGTCCACCTCGTACCCTCGGCCCGTGCTGCGAATCTCGGCCAGCGTGCAGCGCAGGTCGAGCCGTTCCCCAGGTTCCAGGGGACGAACCTGGCGGATCTGCTGCCGGACGTGCACGAGCCCGAGCGGCGAGAACGGGAAGTCGCGGGCCAGGGCGATCTCCACCACCAGCGGATGGAAGAGGATCTCGGGAAACGCCGTGGGCACCGAATCCCCGGGCCCGTGTCCGCACACGTCGCGGAACGCCGCCACCCGAGCAGCCTCCACCGACACGAGCTCCCGCGTGGCCACCTGGCCCCTCACCCCGCCCGGCGGCGGGAGGCGGCGGCGCCTCCACAACGCGCGCCACAGCGCCAACACGACCTGAGCTGCCAGCGGTCGCTCCCGTGTCACGACCCGCATGCGCCAGGGCTCGGCCAGGGGCACGAGTCGAGGCGCTTCGACGACCGGTTCCAGGGGCGCTGCCATCGTGTGCAGCCTACCACGGGCGGACGTCCGTGCACCGCCGCGGCCTGCCGGACGAGCCGCCAGCTTCAGCGGATCGGCCGGTGCGCGCCCCGGTAGGCCCGGATGAGCGTGGGCCGATCCAGGGGCGGGGCTCTCCGAACCGCCTCCTCCCGGGCGGCCCGCCACGCGACGGGATCGTCCGGCAAAGGGGGAGCAGCGACCTCGTCCTCGAGCCACCAGACCAGGAGCGCCCCCCGATCCTCGAAGGGACCCAGGCCCGTTGCCAGCCGGGCGGACAGCTCGGAGACGCCCCGCGGGTTCATGGCACCCTCCGGATCCGCGTCCAGCGCGATCGCACCCACACCGGCCGCGGCCAGGGCCCGCACGTCCTCGGCCTCCGGCAGCGGGTCCGTCTCGCCCCGCTCGGCCCTCCGGATCCACGACAGCACCGGCTGGGCCTCCATCCAGGCCTCCCACCCCTCGGGCGATGCCGTCCCGGGAGGCAGCAGCATGCCGTTCGCCATCGGGCGACCGTGGAACCGGCGGTGGAGGGCCGGCAGCGACGCGTCCAGGCTGCGTCGCCCGATGGGCACCTCCACCACCGCGCCTTCGAGGGTCGAGAGGTCCCTCCAGGCAACGAGGTGCCCCACGTCCTGGGTGGCCAGGGGCAGGTTGCCCGACAGCAGCCAGCCCTCGACCAGCAGGACCCCCGCCAGGATCCCCGGCCGGGGTGCCCGGGCCGCCAGGGCTGCCAGGGCGAGCGGGATCAGGATCCCCCAGCGCTCCGGCCAGTGCAGCCGGCCGAGCACGGGGTGCAGGGAACCCACCCAGCGGAACGGAAGGGAGATCGCGCGGCCCTCCACGAGCACGGGCGCCTCCCCCCACTTGAGGTAGGGACCCAGCGCCATGCCGAACCCCACCGCCGCCATGACCAGCAGACCCCAGCGGGTCCTCCGATCCGTCCGCCAGGCGCCGAGCCCGGCCGCGAGCAGGAGCACCCAGCCCACCCGGTTGCTGCGATCGATCGGCGTCGCACGGAAGAGGAGCAGCGGGTCCGACCCGTGCAGGGCGACGAACCTCTGGTCCTCGGGCAGGACCGAGAGCGCGGCCGGAGCGTCCTGGACCGAGGGCACCTGGAGCGCCCCGAGCACCGGGAGCGCGTCCCACGAGCACAGGTAGGGCAGCAGCAGAGGCGCCGCGAGGACGGCGGCCAGGATCAACCCGGGCCAGAGGCGGCGGGCCTTCTGCCACCTCGCGACGACGAGGCCTGCCGACCCCGCCAGCAGGAAGAGCGCGTGGTACCAGTAGGCCAGGCCGGCCAGCGCCAGGAGCGCCCCGGCCGTCCATCCCCGTCGTGCCCCGCCACCCGAGCCAGGACCCGGCTCGGGCTCCTCCAGCGCCCTGAGGAGGGCAGATAGAAAGAGCGGGAGAAAGGGAGCCAACAGCGTGGGGCCGTGGAGCAGGTTGGCTTCGCGCAGGAGCGCGTCGCTCGTGGCCCAGGCCACGCCCGCCAGGAACCCGGCCCCGTGGCGCCCGCCGAGCCGGTATCCGAGTACGTGCCCGGCGAGCCCGTTGCCCATGACGAGCGCGATCCAGAAGAGCCCGTCGCCCACCGGGAAGGGCAGCGTCAGCACGAAGGGCGCTGCCAGGAGGTGGTCGAGCAGGTTGGGTACGAAGGCCAGGACCGGAAAGCCCACCGGCCAGAACGCGGCCGTGGACCTGGGGAAGGCCCCAGGATGCCGGACCAGGTCCGCCACGGCACCCCGGAGGTGGAGCGTGTCGAGCGCGTCCACGTTGGCGTAGCCCGGCAAGGCCGTCGCCAGGTGGAGGGCCAGCGGCCAGGTGACGAGCACCGCGAGCGCCGCGTAGGCGACCCCGAGCGCCCCCGCGTCGGCGAGGCGGACTCGGCCCCGCACGCCCGCAGGCTGGTCCTCAGGGGGGATCGGGCGCACGTCCTGCTCTGGTTCGGGGAACGGAGCCCCCCTACCCGCAGGCTTCCCGGGCGGCAATCGCTCGGCTACGAGGTCCGTTCGCGACCCGGATCATCGATCGTGGCGAGGGACCGGAACCGGACGCGGGAGGTGGATAGGAAGGGACCTTTCCCGTCCCGGCGATCGTCCAGCCCGCGGGATCCACCTCGTCTCGGGCCCATGGAGCCTTCCGTGGAAATCTTCCCCGTTCTTCGTAATTGTAAGGTATTTGCCGATTTCAACGATGCCGCCATCGCGCGGCTCGCCATCTCGACGCGGATTCGCGACGTGTCCGCGGGTGAAGCCGTGGTCGGGTTCGGACAGAGGATCTCCGAAGTCGGCGTGGTGGCGAGCGGCAGCCTGGAAGCCCGCTACCGCACGAGCGGCCGGGTGGTGGTCATCCAGCCGGGGCACATCTACGGGGAGGTGGCCCTGCTCAACGGCGAACCCGCCATCGCGGACGTCGTGGCCAGAAGCGCCGGGCGGATTCTCATCATCCCCTTCAACGCCCTCACGGCCGAACTCGCCCGTACACCGGCCGCCGCAGCCCGGCTCGCCTCCCTGGTGGTCCGCCGTCTGGCTCACCGCGAGGAGGATCCCGAGGAGCAGATGGACGCCGCCGGTGCCCGTGCCGAGGCCCGCAGCCGGCCCGACGAGAAGGCCCCGCTCGACGGCCGTCCCGTGCTGGTGCTCAACTGCGGATCCTCCAGCGTCAAGTACGCCTGCTTCGCCGAGGGCGCACGCAAAGCCGGCGGCATCGTCGAGCGCATCGGTGCGAGCGGATCCTGCCTGAAGCACGACGGTCCTAAGGGTCACGTCATCCGGGACCGCAACGTCCCGGACGCGGAGGCCGCCCTGCGCCTCGTCCTGGAGATCCTGGTGGACCCGGAGCACGGCGCCGTGGAGCGCCTCGAGGACATCGCCGCGGTCGGGCACCGCACCGTCCACGGCGGCGATCGGTTCACCGAGGCGGTCCTGGTGGACGACGAGGTCAAGGAGGAGATGCGGCTGAACGAGGGGCTCGCGCCGCTCCACAACCCCGCCAACCTCAAGGGCATCGAGATCTGCGAACGGCTCCTGCCCAACGTGCCCCAGGTCGCGGTCTTCGACACCGCGTTCCACCTCACGATGCCCGAACACGCGTGGAGATACGCGATTCCGCGCGGCATCGCCGACCGCTGGCGCCTGCGCCGCTACGGCTTCCACGGCACCAGCCACAAGTACGTCACCGGGGCTACGGGCCGCTTCCTCGGCACCCCGGCCAGTGCGCTCCGCATCGTGTCCTGCCACCTCGGCAACGGGGCGTCCGTCACCGCGGTGGACCACGGCCGATCCGTGGACACCTCCATGGGGCTCACCCCCCTGGAAGGCCTCGTCATGGGCACCCGGCCGGGGGATCTCGACCCGGGTCTCGTGCTCCACCTGCTCGGCCAGGGCATGACCCGAGAGGCCGTGGACGAGCTCCTCAACCGCCAGAGCGGGCTCCTCGGTCTCTCCGGCCTGTCCTCGGACATGCGGGAGTTGGAGGCCGCCGCGGATGCCGGCCATTCGGGCGCCATCCTCGCCATCCGGACCTTCTGCTACCGGGTCCGGAAGTACGTGGGCGCCTACGCCGCGGTCATGGGAGGTCTCGACGCGCTGGTCTTCACCGGCGGAATCGGGGAGAACGACCCCGCGATCCGTGCCCTCATCTGCCAGGGCCTGGGCTTCCTCGGCATCCGGATCGACGACGCACGCAACGCGGAGCGTGCCGAGCGAGGGGATCTGGCCCTCAGGATCTCGCCGGACGACGGCCCGGTCCACGTGCTCGTGGTGCCCACGGACGAGGAGGGCACCATCGTGGTGGAGACCGACCACGCACTCGACCGCGCGGGCACCACCGAGGTGATGCGAAACCGACGCGATCGGCCCATTCCCATTGGAGTTTCGGC
>JAFGLY010000079.1 GCA_016927815.1 Deltaproteobacteria bacterium
CGCGGCGCTCATGGTGGGCGTGTTCGTGACGCGCACGGCCCTGGAGGATCGGGTGCTCGCGCAGGAACTGGAGGGCTACGCGGCCTATGCCCGGCGCACGCGCGGTCGCCTGGTGCCAACCGTGTGGTGAGGGACGGATCGCGCCGGGGCCGGACGTCCCGCCGCTCCTCCTGCTCCGACGCCCGCAGTCGAAGGTCGTGTCCTGGGAGGCACCCGGCGTCACAGTTGGAGGTTGGTCATCTCCCCGGTGACCTCGAAGTCGTATCGAGGATACTCGTAAATCGGCATCCGCGGCTCGGTCTCTCCCAACGAGTATCCGAACAGGTTGTCGTAGGGGTCACGCTGCTCGCCGATGGCCTCGAGCTGGTCGAGGTACTCCGAAATCGACTTCGACTCGATGACCACGACCCGCCCCATCCAATCGATGATCGGACTGTGGGATCGGGTACGGTCGTGGTCGAACTCCAGGATGCGACGCCCGTAGCGCGTGATGCCGATGACGCGGAAGGTGAGGCTCTTGCCCACGCCGGGCAGGTTGAGGACGTTGCGATCGGTGGCCAGGAAGGGGAGCCCCGCCTTCTCGCGCAGTCTCGTGAGGTTCTCGACCATGTCCTCGGGCTGGGCGGGCAGGGCGCACACGTCGCCGAGCAACGCGTCGGGGATCTGCCCGAAGATCTTCTCCTCGAGCTGCTCCTGCACGGCACGCGCGTTGGTGGCGAAGGAGTGACGGTTCTCCATGTAGCCCTTCACGCTGAACGTGTAGTAGGGCAGCACGCCCACGTCGTTGAGCACCGTCCTGAGCTTCGCGGTGTGGCCGCGGCGCGAGGCTGCGGTCGTGAACACCAGCTGGTTGGTGACCAACCAACCGGCTTCGAGCAGCCGGCGGATGCCCTCGCGTGCTTCGGGCGTCACCTCCATGGGTGCCTCGAAGTGGGTCTGGATCACGAACTGCTGCACACCCACGAGCATCGCCTTCTTGCGAAACTCGGCCAGGATGGTCGCCAACTCCGGCGTGATGCGCTGGGGCAGGTAGACCGGCAGGCGCGTCCCGAGGCGCACGCGGACCAGCTCGGCGTGCTTCTCGCCGTCGGGCCGCCCGGCGTTGGCCTTGCGCTTGCGCCTGGCCATCTCGTAGACGGCATCGAGCAGGTCCCCCAGGGTGCGGTCCGTGCTCATCAGGGCGTCGCCGCCCGTGATGAGGATGTCCCTGATCTGGGTGTCCTGCTCGAAGTAGGCCACCAGACTGCGGAGCTTGTCGGACCAGGTCTCCTTGGGAGCCAGCTTCTCGAGGTCGAAGGCGAGGTGGCCGTTCTGGAAGTCGAACATACGCTGGCACACCGCGCACAGCCCCCCGCAGGCGCGACCCATCGAGTCGGGGATGAGAATCGCCACCTCGGGGTAACGGCGATGGATGTTGTGTTGGTTGGGGAGCAGCCAGCCGGCGGCATTGGGCTTCCCCGGCCGCACCTGGTCCTCCTTCTCCCAGGCCACGATGTGGCCGAACTCCTCGACCAGGGTCTGGGTGTACACCACGTAGTCGCGAATGGCGAGATCGGCGCCGATGGCGAAATAGGGCACGCGAACGTGCAGGAGCGACAGGTAGTAGGGATTGACGAAGAAGGGGATGCCTGCGTCCCTCGCCTCGAACAGGATCTTCATGATGTCGGGATCGAGCGAGTAGCCGAGCAGCTCGTTGAGCAGCTCGGGAGACCGGACGGCGAAGCTGAGGTGGAACCGGTGGTCGTTCCACCACTCGTGCATGCGCAGGATCTTCTGCTCTCGTGACATCCCGGGCTCGAACGTGAAGCCGCTCTTCCGAATGTCGCCGCTGTCCATCCTGTCCACCAGGATCTTGATGATGCGCTCGCGGTTCTCCTCGCGCAGCTTGACGATGCGCGGATCGAGGCCGCTGGGGAAGCGCTCCATCCAGGCGCCGAGATCCTCACGGCTGTACGTCTGCCGCTCGCTCTTCCCGGAGAACTGGCGGAACAGCCTCAGCATGTCCTCGAAGAAACCGGGCCGGGCTCCGCCGGTACCCCGGTTGACCGCCAGCCAGATGAGCTTGATCGGGTTGGACACCGCGATCTCGCCGCGAAGGTTGAGATCGGGGAACTCCCGGCCCGCGTTGTCGATGTAGTCGAGCAGCCTGATCGCGGCGTAGTCCCGCCACTCGAGCGCCTCGAAGGCCTCGCGTCCGCTGACCTCGCGGCGGTACCAGGCCAACGCGGGGGGCTGCAGATCGGCCATGACCCAGTCCCGTACGCCCAACAGCGCCTCGATCTCGTTCTTCGAACGATGCATGATCTCCTCGAGCTTGGGATTCTCCTTGAGGAGCCGCTCGAGGAGGCGGTGGGACTTGACGTTGATGGCGATGTGGTCGAGGGCGGCGTGGGCGATGGGGGGACGGGGGCCTCTCTCCCGGTCCGCCTCACCGGTCCCGGCATTTCGGGTAGATATTGATGAAATAGGCATGCAACGAGCGTAACTCCGGTTCGTACGGGAGGTCAAGGTCAGCGGCGAGCCGAGGACGACCCTCCCGTTCCGCTACGGCCGGGACAGGAGGAAGGCAGCCACTCCTGCGAGCAAACCTCGGCAGGGGAAAGGGCGAGGCGGGTGGACCTGCGCGGCTATTCGCAGATACGTATGAATGAAACACCCATCTCGGCCTGATGGGCGCTGTGGAAGCCCCCGACGCTGTACACGCAGCCGTCGAGCGCGACGGCGCTGGAGTAGGCTCGCTCCGAGGGCAGGGGAGGACCGTCGGTGTAGGTGCCGGCATCGATGTCGTAGCGCACCACGTCGTCGTGGTAGGTGTCGTCGTAGTAGCCGCCCATCAGCGTGATGACCCTGCCCACGGCCGCTCCGGCGAGGCCGTGGTTCGCCTTGGGCGTGTCCTGGAGCGCGGTCCACGCCTCGGAGGCGGGGTCGAAGCGCCACGCGGCGTCCTCCGGCCGGGAGGCGATGCCGCCGGCCAGCTTGTAGAGCACGTCGTCCACGACGACGTTGGCGCTGTAGAGCGCCCAGGAGGTGTCCTTCGGGAGGTCGGCGGCCCGGCGCCACGTGTCCTTGACCGGATCGTAGGCCTCCGCACGAAGGTGGAGGGTGTCCTTGGCGTAACGCGGTCCACCCATGGCCCAGACCTCGCCGGCCAGGGTCCGCGCGACGAGGTAACCACGGGCCGTGGGCAGGGGCGCGCGTTCCTCCCAGGCGTCGGTGCCGGGGTCGTAGACCCGGTTCGAATCGAGCGAGTCGATGGCGGACGGACTGCCGCCGCCCATCAGGTACAACCTGCCGTCGATCGCCGCGGCGGCGTGGTAGTGGGCCGCCGAAGGCGCGGGGGCCCGCTCGCTCCACTCGTCTGCTACGGGGTCGTAGACGTAGTGACCCGTAGAGTTGCTCGGGATCGCGTGGATGCGCCCATCGAGCACGGCCACGGCGGGCCAGGCTCCTCCTTCGGGCAGGTCGGCGAGGATCTCCCAGGGCCCGTCGTACCCGTTCGAGGTGTCGCCGGTGTCCTCGTGCGTGTCCCCACTGTCGGCCGGGCCGGTGTCGTCGGTCTGGGGGTCCGCGGTGTCGTGGGTGTCTTTGCACCCGGTACCGGCCGAGAGGGCGAAGACCAGGCAGGACGCCAGGCCCGAGAGGTTCGCGGAAGGTCGCATGATCCAGCTCCGGAGCGGCAGGGCGGGCAGGGCGTCCGCGCCGGGCACCCTACACCACGGATCGGCACCGGATCAAGGCCTGGACGCGGGCCTGCCCGAGCTCGCGTGTCGACATCGCGGGGGGCCCACGCGAGGGGGGCCGTGAGGGGATGGGTCCTGTCTCGGTAGTTGACACGTCA
>JAFGLY010000080.1 GCA_016927815.1 Deltaproteobacteria bacterium
CCCACCTACGGTCTGTTCGTGGATGCGGACGGGACCGACACCTACACCAAGCCCGATGCCACCGGCTACGGCGACGGTACCCTCTGGATCTCCGACGATCCCGTGGATGTGAGTGCCCTGGAGATCGGCGGCGGGGTCGACACGTCAGGTCCGCCGGGTGCGCTGCGGGCCTACGGGGCGGCCTTCCTGGCAGGCCGCTAGGACCCCGAAAGGGGAGCCGCGGCGGCAGCGGCGTTATCGGGGGCGCGAATCGCGGTGACACCGCGAGGCTCCAGCGGTGTCCCAGCAGCCGGAGAACGGACCGTGCCGCTGGACGTCGAGGATCTCTACCGCCGTTTCGGGCCCATGGTGCTCCGGCGCTGCCGGAGGATGCTGGGCGACGAGGCGTCCGCCGTGGACGCCATGCACGATGTGTTCGTGGAGATCCTCCGACGCCGGGACCGGCTCGAGACCGCCTCCCCGTCCTCGTACCTGTGGACCACCGCCACCCGGACCTGTCTCAACCGGATCCGCTCCCGGCGTCGCCGACCCGAGACGCCTGGCGGGGACGTCCTGGAGCGCATCGCCCAGGCCCCCGAGAGCGACCTCGCAGGCGCCCGGGTGCTCCTGGATCGCGTGCTCGGACGGGAGGCGCCCTCCACCCGGACCCTGGCCGTCCTCCACCTCCTGGACGGCCTGACCCTGGCGGAGGTGGCGGCCGAGAGCGGCCTCTCCGTCTCGGGCGTGCGCAAGCGGTTGCGCACGCTGAAGGCCCACGTGGCCGAACTGGAAGGAGCCTGACCATGGCAGCCCCCGTGCCCGACTGGCTGCTCGAGCGGTACGCCGCCGACGATCTCGCGCCCGACCGCGCCGAGGCCGTGCGCCGCGACCTGGAGGCCGATCCCGGCGGGCCGGCCCGCCTGGAGGCGCTGCGCGCCGACGACCGCGCCATCCTCGCGTCGTATCCGCCCGCCCGCGTGGTGGCCGAGGTGGCGCGCCGGGCCCGCCTGGGCCGCCGCAGCCGCCGGATCGGCTGGGTCGCGGTGCCCGCCCTGGCGGCCGCGGTGGCCCTCGTGGCGGTGATCCGCCCTGCGCCCGACGTGCCCCTCGCCATGGAGGACGGCATCCGCGACAAGGGGCTGGAGCCCGGGCTCCGCCTGCACCGCCGCACGGCCGCAGGGGCCGAGCCCCTGCCCGACGGCGCCCTGGCCCGATCCGGCGACGTGCTCCAAGTGAGCGTGGTCCCGGCCGGGCGGCCGTGGGCCGTGGTCGTCTCGGTGGACGGGCGCGGGACCGTGACCCGCCACTTCCCCCCGCCGGGGGTCGCTCCGTCGTTGCCCGCCGAGGGTGCGTCGGCGCTGCCCGAGGCCTGGGAACTGGACGACGCCCCCGGGTTCGAACGCTTCTTCCTCGTGACCGCGCATGCGCCCCTGGATCCCGAGACGGTGGAGGACGCGGCCCGAGCCCTGGCCACCGACCCGCCCCAGGCCGCGCTCCGACCCCTCGCCCTTCCCCCGGGTTGGGAACAGACCTCCTTCCTCGTGAGGAAGCACCCATGAACGCCTTGGTCCTCCCCCTCCTGTTCGCACTCTCCGGCCCTGCACCCGCGGCCGATCCCGAGGCCCGTCGCTACGCCCTGGTGGTGGGCGCCAACGACGGCGGCTCGGGTCGCACGCGGCTTCGGTACGCCACCGACGACGCCCGGCGCATGGCCCAGGTGCTGGTGGAGCTCGGCGGGGTGCAGCCGGGCGACGAGCTGGTCGTGCTCGAGCCCCGGAGCGCGGACCTGCAGGCGGCCTTCGCCGAGATGGACCGGCGCCTCGCGTCTCGGGCCGGGATCGCGCGGCGCCGGGAGGTGGTGGTCTACTTCTCGGGTCACTCGGACGAGACCGGGCTCCTGCTGGGCGGAGAGCGCTTCGAGTACGGCGACCTGAAGAACGCCATCCGGCGCCTCGATGCCGACGTGCGCGTGGCCATCCTGGACTCCTGCGCGTCGGGGGCCATCGTGCGGGCGAAGGGCGGTCGGGTGGTGCCCGCCTTCCTGGTCGACGCGTCGTCCGACGTGGCCGGCCACGTCTTCCTCACGTCGTCGTCCGCGGACGAGTCCTCGCAGGAGGCCGACCGGATCGCGTCCTCGTTCTTCACCCACGCCCTGGTGACCGGCCTGCGCGGCGCGGCCGACGTGAACCTCGACGGCCAGGTCACCCTCAACGAGGCCTACCGCTTCGCCTACGACGAGACCCTCGCGCGCACGGAGTCCACCCGTCGGGGCGCCCAGCACCCGGCCTACGACATGGCGCTCACCGGGACGGGAGACTTCGTGCTGACCGATCTCCACGCCACCAGCGCCAGCCTGGCCCTCGACGAGGCTCTGGCTGGCCGGCTCTTCATCCGCGATGCGGAGGATCGCCTCGTGGCCGAGCTCTACAAGCCCGCCGGCCGGCCCGTGGCGCTCGGCCTTCCGCCGGGCGACTACGAGGTCACCCTCGAGCACCAGGGCCGCCTGGCCCGTGCGCGGATCGACCTCGCCGAGGGCTCCACCGAACCCCTGGCGTCGGCCGATTTCGAGGCCCTCTCGGGTGCGCTCCACGCGGCCCGCGGCAACGAGGATCTGCGCACCGTCCCGGTGGCGCTCCAGTTTGTACACGGCCTGGGTGCGGAGGGCGACCGGCCCGTACGCCACGCCTCGGCCCTCGGGCTGGTCGGCACGGGAGCGGAGCGGCTCGACGGCCTCGCGATCGCCAGCGCCTACACCCTCTACCCGGAAGGGGAGACCGGGGTGGTGGTGTCGGGGGCCGTCAATGTCTCGGGCCCGACCCGAGCCGGGCAGGTGACCGGCGGGGCCAACATCGTGGACGGCCCGTTCGCTGGCGTGCAGATCTCGGGCGGACTGAACGTGACCGGTCCCGCCCGGGGCATCCAGGCCACGGGGGGGCCAACATCGTGGACGGCCCGTTCGGCGGGATCCAGGTGTCGGGCGGGCTGAACGTGACCGGTCCCGCCCGGGGCATCCAGGCCACGGGGGGGGCCAACGTGGCGGGCGGCGACCTCGACGGCGTGCAGGTCTCGGGCGGGCTGAACGTGGCCGGCGACGTGGACGGCGTGCAGACCAGCGGCGGCGTCAACGTGGCCAGGGACGTGGAGGGCCTGCAGGTCGGTCCGGTCAACGTGGCCGGCGACGTCCACGGCGTACAGGTGGGGGTCGTCAACATCTGCGACCACCTGGACGGCGTGCCCATCGCGGTGGTCACCATCTGCCGCGACGGCATCCTCCACGGGCTCGTCTGGACCGACGACCTGGTCATGGTGAACGCAGGAATCCAGCTCGGATCCCACCGGTTCTACACGCTCTACGGTGCCGGGTTCGCCCCGCCCTGGGACGGCCGGGTGGATCGATTCGCCATCAACGGGGGAGGCGGGGTGCGGCTGTGGAGGGGCCGGGTGGACCTGGACCTGGACCTGTACAGCACCACCGTGCTCGTGCGGCCCTTCACCTGGGAGCACACCGGTCAGATCGTGCGGGCCCGGATCGTCGCGGCCCTTCCGCTCGGTGGCCGGATCGCACCCTTCGCCGGGGCTTCCATCGGGCTCGACCTGCCCGATGCCAGTCGGGACCCGGGCGCGATCTTCGAGGGCTGGCCCGTGCACCCCGGCTGGGACAGCCGCCTCCGGCCCGGGTTCGTGGCGGGCATGCGGTTCTGACCGCCCCCTACCCCCGGTCGGGATGCCCGTAGGCCCGGATCACGGGCGGCCGCAAGGCTCGGTAGGCCGCCTTGCGCTCGGCGGGGTCGTTCCAGGAGAAGCGCACGTGCAAGAGGTCGTCCTCTCGGGCCAGGACACCGCGGCCCCAGGCCGCGAGATCGGGGTCCGCACCGGGCAGGGCCGCCCGCACGAGCAGGTCGGGATCCCGGGCGAAGGGGGCGGGGGCCCCGGCCGCGGCAGCCCGGCGCACGAGCACGGCCGGATCCCCGGGGGCGGCCTCGAGGGGCAGGGCCGCGACGGCCGCGGCCCGGATCCGCTCGTCCGGATCCGCGACCAGCGGGCGGAGCGCGTCGTGCGGGCCGAGGACGGCCAGCGCCTCGGCGGCCCGGAGGCGGATCTCGGCGTCGGGATCCTCGAGCAGGGGGATCACCGCATCGGGCCGTGCGGCCTCGGCGCGGCGCAGCGCGTCGAGGGCGGTGACGCGGACGTCGGGGTCGGGGTCGGACAGGAAGCGGTGGAGGCGATCCGCGACGCCGGGCGTCCAGCCGAGCGCCTCGACGGCGGACTTTCGGACCTCGCTGTCGCCGTCTTCGGCCAGCCGGAAAAGCCAGCGGGCCGCTCCCGGCCGGCCGGCCAGGAACTTCGCGGCGTCCTTGCGGGTGGTTGGATCGCGCGCCCGGAGGAGGGCGCGGACCTCGGACCGGGTCGAGGGCGGGCGGGGCGGCTCGTAGCGGGGGACGTCCGCCTGCACCCCGAGCCGACCCAGGGCCTGGCCCGCAGCCGCACGGACCAGGGCGGCGGGGTCCTCGAGGGCGCGGCGCAGCGCCGGCTCCGAACGTGGATCGGCGAGCAGGCCGAGCGCCTCGGCCGCGCTGCGGCGTACGAAGGAGTTGGCATCGCCCAGCGCACGGACGAGCGGTTCCGACGCCGCGGGGTCGCCCGTGGCGCCCAGCGCGAGCGCTGCGGTCCGCCGGACGTCCACGTCCGGATCGGTGAGGAGGCCTCCCAGCACCCGCACGGTGCCCGGCGCCGCCCCCAGGCCCCAGGCAGCCTTCCAGCGCTGGTAGGCGTCGGGCGAGGTGGCGGCCGCGTGGAGCGCTTGGACCACGGCCGGGTCCGGCCCCGCCCGATCCTTCGCGAGGCGGGCGAGTCGGTCGGTGGCCACCACCCGGACCACGCTGGAGGGATCCCACAGAAGGCTGGAGAGCAGGGCGGGATCGTCGAGCCGGTCGGCCACCCGCGCCCGGACGAGCGGCTCCGGGTCCGTGGCCAGGCGAGCCAACACCGCGGGATCGGCGCACGCGGCGGCCGCCGCGATCCTGACCGCAACCTGGGGTTCGGCTGCACCCACGTCGCTCCCGGTGCTGCGGACGGCCTCGGCACGCGTGCGGGGATCGGGGTCGGTGAGCGCTCCCGCGTCCGGAGGAAACAGTGCCTCGTGGAGGCCGGGGGGCAGCGACAGGGTCGGTGGCCGCCAGGGGAGGTCGTAGTGGTCGGCGATCCTCCAGGCGGCCATGCTGCCGGCCAGCACCGGGTCGGTCGCCACCCGGGCGGGATCGGCGTAGAGCGAGACCGAGGCCGCGGGATCCACCACCGCCACCCCGGACCAGGGGAGCGCACCCGCGGCGGTCTCGGCCCACTCGGGATCGCCGGGCGCGAGCACGGCCACTACCTCTCCGGACGGCCCGCCCCGGGCCGGGGTGAGCGCCGCCACGATCCGCTCCGGATCGACCCCGGTTTCGATCCATACCACCGCCACCACGCCGGGAGGGACCGCTGGCCTGCGACCGTCCCAGGCCTGGGGCAGGACGTCGAGCCCCGCGGCGAGCGCCGCCACCGCGGGATCCTGCGGACGGGCCGCCTGGACCTGCACGCTCCACGGGCCCTTCCAGTCGGATCCTCCCGGCGTCGCGGCCCGGGCGGCCTGGATGCGGGCCGCGGGCGGTTGCGGTGCGAGCGAGACGTCCCCGTCGCAGGCAGAGAGCGTCAGCGCGAGGAGCGCGGAGGCGCCGGTCGCGACCGAAGCGTGACGAAGGTCAGGAGCGAGGCGCACGAGGGCGGGATCCCACAGCGGCCGGGCCACCCTACCACGGCCGGCCTGTGTGGGTCATCCCACACGCCCCCAGTTCCCCCTGTGCAGTGCGGCCACACGCGCGATACCCTCCCCCTTCCACCGCGCCGTCCGATGGGGCCGTCCCAGGGAGGTTTCCGTGAAGGCTCGCGTACTCGTGATCGACGACGAACCCGAGATCCGGAGAAACCTGACCTTCGGACTGA
This sequence comes from Deltaproteobacteria bacterium, assembly GCA_016927815.1. Lineage (GTDB taxonomy): Bacteria > Myxococcota_A > UBA796 > UBA796 > JAFGLY01 > JAFGLY01. The sequence goes on from JAFGLY010000080.1 coordinate 5,959, forward strand.
CCCAGGAGGACTACGAGGTCACCGCCTGCCCGGACGGGATCTCCGCCATCCACGAGCTGGACAGGGCCCGGGCCGCGGGCGGCGGGTACGATGTCCTCGTCACGGACATCTTCATGCCCGACATCGACGGCTTGAAGATCCTCAAGGTGCTCAAGAGCCAGTACCCGGACCTCCCTGCGGTGGTCATCACCGGCTTCGGGGACGACGTGCTGCGCTTCACGGCGCTGTCCGAGCACAACACCGCCTACCTCGACAAGCCCTTCGAGATCCCCGATCTCGTGGCGGCCATCGAGTCGCTCGCCGGTGGGGCGTCCACCGCACAGCCCCCCGCGGTGGGCGGACAGCCCGGCGGAATGCGCGAGTCCGTCACCGCGTACCTCACGGTCCGGATCACGGATCCCGACCGGAGCATGGACGTCTTCAACGCCCTTCGGGCCCTGGAGGGCGTGGCCTCCTGCGAGGCCGTCCACGGCGACGTGGACCTGATCCTGGTGGCCCAGGCGGCGTCGATGGAGGCCATCCAGAGGCTCTTCGACCGCGTGAAGGCGGTCCCGGGCGTGGAGGTCGCCTCGATGTCGCCCGTGGAACGCCCCCGGCTGGATCGCGACATCTCCACCTTCGTGGAGGTCTACCGGGAGGCGGTCAAGGCTCCGGCCACGGAGGCGGCCCGCAAGCAGCCGGGCACCACCTCCTACATCATCGTGGACATCGACAAGGACGCCATCCAGCAGATCTTCACCACGGTCTTCTTCATCGAGGACCTGGTCTTCTGCGATGTGATCGACGGGGGCAGCCGCCTGGTCGGCATGATCACCGGCCAGGGGGCGGTGGGCCGCGCGCCGCGGATCATCGAGAAGATCAGCCAGATCGAGGGCGTGCTCCGGGTCCGCGTGGCCCGCGTGATCCGGCTGCTCGACGAGTAGGATCCTTCTACGGAGCGACCATGGCCTCGGACGAACCCTTCGGCTACCGCCTCTGGCGCTACGACGGTGCGCCTGGGGAGCTGATCCCCCTTCTGCAGTCGGCGCAGGACCACTTCGGGTACATCCCCCGCCGGGCCATCCAGCACATCGCCGGGGTCACCGGCATCCCGGAGTCATCGGTCTACGGCGTGATCACGTTCTACAACCAGTTCCGCCTCCAGCCGATGGGGAAGCACGTCATCCGCACGTGCGTGGGCACCGCCTGCCACGTCTCCGGCTCCCGGATGCTCATCGATGCCATCCAGGACGAGCTGGGGATCGAGGTGGGCGGCACCACCCGGGACGGCCTCTTCACCCTCTTCACGGTCGCGTGCCTGGGCTGCTGCTCGCTGGCGCCCGTGATGATGGTCAACAACGAGACCCACGGTCGCCTCACGCCGGCCTCGGTCCGCCGCATCCTGCGCGGCATCCGGCGCGCCGAGGAGCGCGGCGCTGCCGAACGGGGCGCCCGGCCCACCCCTTGATCCCCTCCCGGCCTCCCGCCGGGCGCGATGCCCGGCGGATCGCCCCCCTCCTTTCCGCACTGCAGACTCGAGTGCTCACATGAAGAAGATCGTCGTCGGAATGGGAACCTGTGGGCTCTCCGCTGGCGCCCAGGCGGTCAAGGACCGGCTGGCGGCCCTGGCCGAGACCCACCCGGAGGCGGCCACGGTCGGCATCACGGGCTGCATCGGCATGTGCTACCGGGAGCCCCTCGTGGAGATCCGCGAGGGAGACGTCCGTGTGATCTACGGTGGCGTGGACCCGAGGCGAGCTGAGGAGATCTTTCAGCGGCACGTGCTCGACGGCGAGATCCTCGAAGAGCACGTCATCTGGATGCGCGACGCGAACGGAGTCGAGTCGGGCTCCGAAATGGACTTCCTGCGGCACCAGCGCCGGATCGTGCTGCGCAACTGCGGGTGCATCGACCCCGAGTCCATCGCCGAGTACGAGGCTACCGGCGGGTACGAGGCCCTGCGCAAGGCCCTCCTCGAGATGACCCCCGAGGAGATCGTGGCCGAGGTGAAGGCCTCGGGCCTGCGCGGTCGCGGCGGCGCCGGCTTCCCCACCGGTCTCAAGTGGTCGTTCGCCGCCAGCCAGCCCGGTCCGGTCAAGTACGTGGTCTGCAACGCCGACGAGGGCGATCCTGGTGCGTTCATGGACCGCTCCGTGCTCGAGGGCGATCCCCACTCGGTCCTCGAGGGCATGATCGTGTGCAGCCGGGCCATCGGAGCCCACGCCGGGTACATCTACTGCCGCGCCGAGTACCCGCTCGCCATCCGGCGCCTCCAGATCGCGCTCGAGGCCGCCCGCGAGCGGGGCTACCTCGGCAAGGACATCCTGGGCTCCGGCCACGCCTTCGACGTGAAGATCAAGCAGGGCGCCGGCGCCTTCGTGTGCGGCGAGGAGACGGCGCTCTTTGCCTCCATCGAGGGCGAGCGCGGCATGCCGCGCATCCGGCCGCCGTTCCCGGCCGAAAAGGGCCTGTGGCGCAAGCCCACCAACAACAACAACGTGGAAACCTACGCGAACATCCCCTGGATCCTCACGAACGGGGCCAAGGCGTATGCCGCCTTCGGCACCGAGAAGAGCCGGGGCACCAAGGTCTTCGCCCTGGCGGGAAAGGTGGTGCGCGGCGGCCTCGCCGAGGTGCCGATGGGCATGCCCATCCGCGACCTCGTGTTCCAGGTGGGCGGCGGAATCAAGGAGGGTCGGGCGTTCAAGGCCGTCCAGATGGGCGGGCCGTCGGGCGGCTGCATCCCCGCCTCGCTCGGCGACACCACCGTGGACTTCGAGTCCATCCCGGCCACGGGCGCCATCATGGGGTCCGGGGGCATGGTGGTGCTCGACGATGCCACCTGCATGGTCGAAATCGCGCGCTTCTTCCTCGACTTCACACAGGCCGAGTCCTGTGGGAAGTGTACCTTCTGCCGCATCGGCACGCTCCGGATGCTCGAGATCCTCGAGCGCATCACGCGAGGCGAGGGGAAACCCGAAGACCTGGACACCCTCCGGACGCTCGCGGCGCGGATCAAGGAGGCGAGCCTGTGTGGGCTCGGCCAGACCGCGCCCAACCCCGTCCTGACCACGATGCGGTACTTCCTCGACGAGTACGAAGCCCATATCTACGACAAGAAATGCCCCGCGAAGTCCTGTATCGCGCTCGTGGACTTCGTGATCGACCCCGCCCGGTGCACGGGCTGCACGCTGTGCGCGAAGCAGTGCCCGGTGGGCGCCATCTCCGGCAAGCCCAAGGAGGTGCACGTCATCGACCCGGCCGTCTGCGTCCGGTGCGGCAAGTGCCTGTCCTCGTGCAACTTCGGCGCCATCTACAAGGCTTGAGAGCCCCCATGGACACCATCCGCCTCACGGTGAACGGCCAGGAGATCGAGACCACCCCGGACCGCACGATCCTCGAGCTGGTCCGGGAGCGGGACCTCGACCGCATCCCCACGCTCTGTCACTCGCCCGAACTCGCGCCCTACGGGTCGTGCTTCCTGTGCGTGGTGGAGGTCAAGGGCCGGCCCAACCTCGTCCCCTCCTGCGCTACGCGCGTGGCGCCGGGCATGGTGGTGGAAACCCGCAACGAGCGGATCGTCGCCTCCCGAAAGACCGCGTTGGAGCTCCTGCTCTCCAACCACTACGCCGATTGCCTGTCGCCCTGCCGGCTGGGCTGCCCCGCGGGCGTGGACGTCCAGGGCTACCTCGCGCTCACGGCCATGGGCCTCGAACGCCAGGCCCTCGACCTCATCCGGGAGACCAACCCGCTGCCCGCCATCTGCGGCCGGGTATGCGTCCGCAAGTGCGAGGTCGTCTGCCGCCGTGCCGACGTGGACGCACCGGTCGCGATCAACTGGGTCAAGCGGTACCTGTCCGACCAGCCGGATGCGTACGCAGGGGTGCCGACCCACGCGCCCCCCAACGGAAAGAGCGTAGGCATCGTGGGGGCCGGCCCGGCCGGGCTCACGGCCGCCTGGTTCCTGGGCCGTTTGGGCTACAAGCCCGTGATCTACGAGGCCATGCCACAAGCGGGCGGCATGCTCCGGTACGGCATCCCCGCCTACCGGCTCCCCGACGACGTGATCGACGCCGAGGTCGCCTACATCCAGAAGGTGGGCATCGAGATCCGGCTGGGTGTGCGCGTGGGTCGGGACATCACGCTCGACGAACTGCACAGCCGTCACGACGCCCTCTTCCTCGCCGCCGGCGCCTGGGCGGGCAAGCCCATGCAGGTGGCCGGCGAGTTCGCCACCGAGGGGGTCGTGTCCGGTGCGGTCTTCCTCCAGGAGAAGGCCGCGACGCGGTCGCCCGTACGGGGCACGGTGGCCGTGGTCGGAGGGGGCAACACGGCGATGGACGTGGCCCGCACCTCCTGGAGGCTGGGCGCGGACAAGGTCCTCCTGGTCTACCGGCGCACGCGTGCGGAGATGCCCGCGGACCCCGCCGAGATCCAGGACTGCGTGGAGGAGGGGGTCGAGATCATGGAGCTGGTGGCCCCGGTGGGCCTGGTGACCGCCGAGGGTCGGCTGAAGGCCCTCAAGTGCACCCGCATGGTGCTCGGAGAGCCGGACCGGTCGGGTCGGCGCCGCCCCATCCCGCTCGAGGGCTCGGAGTTCGAGCTCCCCTGCGATCTCGCGGTGGCCGCCATCGGCCAGGATCCGGTGCTGGAGGGCCTCACCGCGCTCGGCACGGACGAGGTGGCGCTCACCCGCTGGAAGACCTTCCGGGTGGAAAGCGCCACGCTGGCCACCAGCGTGCCCGGGGTGTTCGCGGGCGGGGACGCCGCAGACGACGGCCCCACGGTGGTCATCGACGCCATCGCGGACGGTGGGAAGGCCGCCCGGGCCATCCACGCCTGGATCTCGGGCGGCACCATGCCCCGGGATCCGTTCGTGGTCCGCAAGGATGCCTGGGCGAAGCCCGGAAAGACGGAGCTGGGAGAGATCCCCCAGAGTCCGCGCCACGAGCTGCAGGTGATCGACGTGGACGAGCGTCGGGGCTCGTTCTGCGAGGTGGCCACCGGGTTCGACCCCGAAGACGCGCTCCACGAGTGCAGCCGTTGCCTGTCCTGCGGATGCGTCCGGTTCGACGACTGCGAACTCCGGCTCCTCGCCGAGGAGTACGACGTGGACCCGATGCACTACGCGGGCACCATCCGCAAGCACAAGGTCGACGATCGCCACCCGTACATCGTGTACGACCCCAACAAGTGCATCCTGTGCGCCCGGTGCATCCGCACCTGTGCGCGGGTGCTGCCCATCGCCGCCATCGGACTCACCGGTCGGGGCTTCCGCACCGAGATGCGCCCGGCCATGGACGACCCGCTCGTCCAGACCAACTGCGTGTCGTGCGGCAACTGCGTGGACGCCTGCCCCACCGGTGCCCTCACCATCAAGACCCCCTTCCCGGGCCGGGCCGCGCTGCCCTGCACCGAGGTGACCTCCTCCTGCGGCTTCTGCTCCCTGGGCTGCACGGTGACGGTGAAGCGGTACGGTGGCCCGCACGTGGCGGTGTCGGGGTCCGGCCGGCCGGGCGACTACCTCTGCCGATACGGCCGCTTCGGCCACGAGATCTTCACGGGTTCCAAGCGGATCGCCTCGCCGACGCTCCGGGTCGCGGGCGGCACCGTGGCGCTCACCTTCGAGGAGACCTTCGCCAAGGCCGTGGCGGGGCTGCGTCGGGCCGCGGCCCACTTTGGCCCCGAGGCCGTGGCGGTGTTCGTCTCGCCGGAGCTCACCAACGAGGAGCTCTGGATCGCGGGCCGGATCGCGAGGGAGGGGCTCGGCACAAGGAACGTGGGCTCGCTCGCGGTCCTGCAGTCGGGCGTGGAGTCGGGCGCCCTGGACGCCGTGCTCGGCTACACCGCGTCCACGGCCGACCGCTCGGTATTGGCCGAGGCCGACGTGGTGGTGTGCAACAACACCAGCCTCGAGAACGACCATCTCGTACTCGTGGTGGACGTGTTGGAAGCCATCCGGCGGGGCGCGAGGCTGGTGGTGGCCAACTCCACGCTCGATCCGGCCGACAAAGTACTCGCCTCGGTGGGCCTGGACCCCATGCGCGGCCGCGCGGCCCTCGTCTGGCGCGCCGTGGCTGCGGCCCTCATCGAGGCCGGAGCCGTGCCGCGGGCCGTCGTGGAGACGATCGAGGACGGACCGGCGTTCCTGGCCGGCCTGGCCGAGCCGGTGTCGGATCTCGCGGACCGTGCAGGGGTGACGGAGGCCGACATCCGGCGGACCGCGGAGGTGCTGGCCCTGGCCCATCGCGTGGTGTTCGTGCACAGCCCGGACCGACCCCAGGATCAGGCACCTGGCGACCTCGTGGTGCTGGCCGACCTCGTGGTCCTGCTGCGCAACGCCGGCAAGCGAGCCGACCTGCTCCTGCCCGGCATGATGGCCAACCTCGCGGGCATGGAGGTGACCGGCGCGGACCCGGCCTTCGCCGCGGGCCGCGTGCCCGCGCCCGATCTGCCCGGCGCCCGCACCCGGGACGCGCTGCGCCGACTGCTGGCCGAGGGTCGCATCCGGGCCGCGCTGGTCGTCGGGGAGGACCCCCTGCGCCACGAACGCACCGCGGCGCCCTTCCGGGAGGTGGAGTTCCTCGTGGCCATGGACTGGACGCCCACGGAGACCACCCAGGCTGCGGATGTGGTGCTGCCTGGCTCCACCTGGCTCGAGAGCGAGGGCACGCGCTGCACCTTCGAGGGGCGCGTGGTCCGGGCCACCCGAGCCGTCGAGCCGCCCTCCGGCCGATCCGGCTGGCAGGTACTGGCCGGTCTCGCGGATCGCCTCGGCGTGTCGCTGCCGGGCACCGCGGACGCGGTGAGCGCCGCCCTCGATGCCGTGGCCCGAGCGGGTCTCGCGGATCTCGTGCCCCTGTGCTGGAACCAGGGAGAGGCTCGTCCCGAGCCGGGCCCGGGCCGCCTCGTGCTGCCGCCGCCGGTTGCCCGGCCTGGGGCGATTTCCCCTCCGTTGACCCATGGAGAGCGTTACAAGCGCGACATCCGGGAGGTTGGCACGAGCCGCTACCGCGTACACTGAGGCGCCCTCGACCGGTCGCCCGCGGACCTGCCGCACGACCCCCGGCGCCGGCCTGGAGCGACCGATGATCGAGACCGCCGACATCTACCGCTGCATCGAGGCCTACTTCGAGTTCGTCCTCGCCGTGGATGACGAGGAGCGCGTGTGCTACACGAGCCCCTTTCTCCAGCGGACGGGATCCGACCAGGCGGTGGTGCTCGTCGGAAAACGGCTGGAGGACGTCCTGGCGCCGGCCTCGCTCCGATCGTTCCGGGCGGGCATGGCGCAGGCCCGGGAGGGGCATAGGGCCTTCGTCCTCTACACGCCGCGGGCGTTCCTCTCCACCAGCATCCCCCTGAAGGTGGGGCACCTCGAGAACGAGGACGGCCACGTCTTCGTCCTCTTCGGATCCCAGCTCGACCAGCTCGGCACGCTCGAGGAGTGGGAGAAGCACGAGCGTGCCAAGGAGCTGGCCTGCATCTACGCGGTGGCAGACTGGATCGAGGTGTCCCGCTCGGTCCGGGAATTCTTCGAGCGACTGCCCGAACTGCTCTCCCGGGGGTTCTGCTACCCGGAGGCCATCGTGGTCTGGTCCCTGTACGGGGGCGAGACCTACGGAGAGCCGATCACCTCCGAGCACGCGGTCTCTACGCGCCTCGTCGTGCACCGCCAGCCCTCGGGCGAGATCCGGGTGGCCTACCGGGACGACGCGCATGCGCTCTTGCCCGAGGAGCAGAAGATGCTCTCGGAGATCGGGCGCATGTTGTCGCTGGCCCTCGAGCGCAAGGAGCTGCGGGAGCGCCTCACGCTCAAGCAGGCAGAGGAAGCCGACTACAGCCAGAGGATCGCGGACCTGGAGCAGGAGATCGCCCAGCGGGAGCTGGAGCTCGAGGACCAGCACCAGCGGCTCGCCACGGTCAACTCCTACCTGGAGCGCACCAACCGCTCCTGGGAGGAGTCGCGCACGATCCTGGAGACCGTCTTCGCCGGCATGCCCGACGACGCGGCGCTGATCGACCGGAACCGCAACGTCGTGATGGCCAGCCACCGCGAGGTGGCCGCGGGATCCCGCTGCTACGACGTCTTTTTCGGAAGAAGCACGCCCTGCCCGGACTGCCGCCTCGCCCGCATCGTCCAGGAGAAGGCCCCGGTCACCCTCACGATCGAGCACGAGGATCGGGTGCTGGAGGTCCACGCCCTGCCCGTTTTCTCCAAGGAGCACGAGGTGGACGGGATCCTGGAGTACTACCGGGACGTCACCCGCGAGAAGATGTACGAGCGCCAGATCCGGCAGGCCGACCAGCTGGCCTCGCTGGGGCAGCTCGTGTCCGGCATCGGCCACGAGATCAACAACCCCAACCAGTTCATCCGGGGCAACGTGAAGATCATCCGGCAGGCGCTGGAGGACCTGCTGCCGATCGTGGATGCCTGGCACGCCGAGCACCCGGACTTCAAGGTGGCCCGGCTGCCCTACCCCTTCTTCCGCAAGCACATCATGACGCTCGTGGACGACATGGCCCACGGGAGCGAGCGGATCAAGAGCATCGTCGAGGGGCTGAAGCGCTTCGCCCGCCGCGACGAGGGCCTCCTCATCGACACCGTGGAGATCAACACCCTGGTGGAGGCCTGCACCCGCCTCGTCCACAACGAAATCCACAAGCACGCCGAGATCGTGCTCGACCTCTCCCCGGACGTGCCCACGTTCACGGGCAACGCGCAGAAGATCGAGCAGGTCGTGGTGAACCTGCTGGTCAACGCCAGCCAGGCCATGCCCGAGGATCGCAGGGGACGCATCACGGTTCGCACCCGCGCGGAGGACGGGAACGTCGTCGTGGAGGTGGAGGACGACGGCAAGGGGATGAACGAGTCCACCCTCAAGCAGATCTTCGACCCGTTCTTCACCACCAAGCGCGCGAAGGGCGGCACCGGCCTGGGACTGGCCATCGCCTACCGCATCGTCGAGGAGCATCGCGGGCACATCGCCGTCCGCAGCGCGCCCGGTGTGGGCACGACCTTCACCCTCTGCATTCCAGTGGGGCGCCCGCCTGCGCCGGATGCCTAGCCCGGCCCGCGATCCATAGGAGGCCTCCATGCACCGCATCCTCATCGTGGACGACGACGTCGCGGTCACGAACTATTTTCTCGTCTTCTTCATGCAGACGGATCGGTTCGAGACCGAGGTCGTCAACGACTCCACGCTCGTGCCCGAGCTTCTGCAGCTCAACCGGTTCGACGTGATCCTCCTGGACATGGACATGCCCGGACTCTCGGGCATGGACATCCTCCAACTGCTCAAGGAACGCGACGACGACACCCCGGTCGTGGTGCTCACCGGGGTGGGCGACGTGGACCTGGCGGTCCGGGCCATGAAGCTGGGCGCCTTCGACTACCTGACCAAGCCCGCCGACGAGGATCGGCTCCTGGGCACGCTCGATGCCGCCATCGAGCACCACGCCGTCCGGAGCGGGATTGCGGCGATGCCCACGGAGCTCGACCGGAAGGATCTCGCAGAGGGGGAGGCCTTCGAGCACCTGCCCACCAGCGATCCGGCCATGGTGCGGGTGCTCCACCAGGCAGAACGGATGGCCGCGTCCGACCTCACCGTGTTCCTCCTGGGCGAACGGGGGGTGGGCAAGGAGGCCATCGCCCGCGCGATCCATCGGGCGAGCCGCCGTCGAAACGGGCCGTTCGTGGCCCTCGACGCGTCTGCGATGGAGTCCGACGAGCTCGCGGCCTCCCTGTTCGGGCAGGTGCGGGACTGGGCGGGCAACCGGCAGGATCGGCCGGGCTTCCTCGAGGAGGCCGAGGGCGGGACCCTCTTCCTCGACGAGGTGGACGTGCTCCCCCCACCCCTCCAGGTGCGCCTGAAGCGCCTGCTGCAGCGCGGCGAGTTCAATCGCGAGGCCTCCACCCAGATTCGCAAGGCGGACGTGCGCGTCGTGGCGGCGACCACCCGGGACCTCGCCGGGGACGCGTGCCCCGACTTCAACCGGGACCTCCTGTACCACCTCATGGTCAACTCCCTGGTCGTACCGCCGCTCAGGGATCGGCCGACGGACATCCCCATGCTTGCCGAGCACTTCCTCAAGGAGGAGGCCCGGGCCCAGGGTCGCGGGGTGACGGGGTTCGACCCGGCGTTCATGGACCTGCTCATGGCCTACGACTTCCCGGACAACACGCAGGAGCTCCGGACGATCGTGTCCTCGGCGCTGGCGGCCGCAGAGGGCCCGGTCATCGGCCCCGACGCCTTTCCCCCGGCCGTGCGGGCACGGATCCGATCCTGAGCCCGCAGACCGCTACAGGCCCAGGAACCGGATCGCCGCGCCGCAGGCCACGAGCGAGGCGCCCGCCACGGCGTGGGTCCAGCGCTCGACCGGGCCGAGCGCGATGCGGTTGAGCCCGCCCAGGAGCAGGCCCACGGTGACCAGGATCGTGGCGACCGTGGACAGCGTGAACGCCCCGGCCGTGACCACGGCCGCGCCCGTCCCGCCCAGGGCCCAGGCGGCCAGGGCGAGCGGAATCAAGGATTCGCAGGGGCCGAACACGAACACGGTGAAGAGTACCCAGGGGGTGACGCGCTCGGCCGATCCGTGGACGTGGGCGTGGTCCTTCTCGTGGGCGTGGGCATGGGTGTGGACGTCGCCGTCCTCGTGGACGTGGCGGTGGACGTGGGTGCGGCCGCGCAGGGCGCGGTGCACCCCCCAGATCGCATAGGCCGCTCCGAAGCCCATGAGCGACCACGCCGCCACGGCGCCCCGGACCTCGTGGAGGGCAGCCCAGCGCGTGGATTCCCACCCGCTGAACGCGGTGCCGGCCGCGATGAGCACGGCCGCGATGACGATGGAGGAACCCACGTGGCCGAGCCCGCACAGCGCGGTGATCAGGATCGTCTTGGGCCAGGACCAGCGCCAGGCACGGGCCATCATGACGAACGGGACGTAGTGATCGGGACCGAGGATGCTGTGGACGAACCCGAGCAGGAGCGCGGTCCAGGCGAGGGCCTGGACGCTGCCGGACTGGAGGGCGGTTTCGAGCATGGTCGTTCAGCGTTCCAGCGGCCGGGTCAGGAGCAGGCCGCCGTACTCGACGCCCTTCATGCCCATCACGTGATCGGCATAGTGGCGGACATCGGCCGCCGACCCGGACAGTGCGCTCATCTCGAGGCAGTGGCGCGCATCGAGGTGGAGGTGGGTCGTGGCGAGCACCCGGCCTTCGTGGCGGTGCGCGTGCTGGACCAGGTGGTCGGCGATCGCGCGGGCCTCGTGATCGTACGTGATGGCGACCACGCCCACGACCTGCCGGTCGTCGGGTCCAACATCCCTCAGACCCGCCCGGATGAAGTCGCACACCGCCTTGGATCGGTTGGCATGGCCGGAGCGCGCGACGTGCTCGTCGAGTGCCGAAAGCAGGTCGGGCTCGATGGTGATGGAGATGCGCTCGAGGTCCTGCATGGCGGCGCCGGGGGTATGAAGGGAGCGGGGGGGCGTAATACGAAGAGCCTTCCATCGTCCAGGAGGCCAGCGTGCGCCTGCTCGTCCTCGCCGCCGTCGTGCTCGCCCACGAGGAGACCCCTCCACCCTCGGCCCTGGCGGTCCGGGACCTTACCCGCGTCGTCTCCCAGGCAACGGCACTCCAGGACACCGATCTGGCCGTACGGGGGCGGGTGACCTGGACCGCCTGCATGCAGGACACCTGCTACGCGGAGCTGGCCCCGTCCGGAGGCGGGGCGAGGGCGGTGTTGACCCGCTGGCACGGCGGGGGGCGTGCCGCGGTGGAACCCGGGCAGGAGGTAATCGTAGAAGGAAGGTTCTTCGCCAAGATCTACCCACGCTACCGGATGGAGCCCTGGCAGGCGCTGGGCTGGCGGGCGGGCGAGGCGCTCCCCGAGGCGGCGCGGCTGCTCAGGATCGACGCGGCGCGGGTGGAGCCCGTGGCCGGAGCGGGAGGATCCCCGCCTGGGTGGCTGCCGCTGGAGGCGTGGGGGGAGCCGGTCTTCGACCTCGCCACCACGGAGTTCGAGGCGGGCGGCATGGCGACCGGCCGCAAGTGCCTGGTGCCCGGCGAGGTCGGGCCCATGCACACCACCGGCCGGTCCCAGGAGCTGATCGTGGGCCTCGAGGGGGAGGTCCAGGTCCGTGTGGACGGGCAGGAACGACGCCGGATCGGCGTCGGGCAGGGCACCCTCGTGATGCCGGGCACCCGGCACGGCGTGGCCAACCCATCCGGAGAACGGGCCTGCTACCTGTACGTCACCGCGCAGCCTTGAGTCCTGACCTCCTGGGAGGTGCCAGGCGGCGCCGCCAGGCATCCGGTCTCGCCGGACCGACCTCCGGCCGTAGATCAAGCGGCAAGCAAGGGTCGTGCAAGGAAGTGGCCGACGATCATGGTGAATGGTTACCGCGGACGGGGAGCGCTACGGTGGAAGGGAGAGCTTCGGAGAGGTTCACGCCCCCTCCTCTCTCCCAGGCTGGAGTCTGCAATGCGCCTCCTCCACCTGCTCGCTCTCGCTCCCATCGTGGCCGGTGGTTGTGGGAGCATGGTCCTATGGTGCACCGACATTGGGTGCTCGGGTAGCCTGGATCTGGTTTTCGAGGCCGAGTCCTGGGCCGAGGGCGACTACCAGGTCACCATGGACGTGGGCGGCGACTACCTGGAGAGGTGCCGCTTCACCATCCCGTTGAGCGAGCCCAACCCCCAAGCAGGCTCGTCCTGTTGGGTCGCTCCCACCTTTGACGGCACCCGGCTCTCGGTCTCCATGCCGACACCGATGGACGACAGCCTGGTCGAGGTCGACGTCGTGCTCCTCGTCGACGACACGGTGGTCTTCGAAGAGACCCTGGCGCCCGAGTGGGGGGAGCCCTTCTACCCCAACGGCGAGGAGTGCGATGGCGATGAGGGCCACGGCTGCCTCTCCGGCGAGGAGGCGATCGAGCTGTAGGTGGCGAAACGAGAGGACGGGCGAGGTGCTCGTCTCGCCCTGCCCTCATCGCTCGTCACCGAGGACCCACTCGGCAGGGATGTCCTGGAACGCCAGCCCGTACACCACGTACTCCACCCCGATCTCCTCCTGGGTGATGTAGGAGTTCAATGGGCACCGCCGCCCCTGCCCGCCAGGTAGCCCGAGGCCTGGCCATCGCCCGCTTCGGTGATCGTGACGGAGCCTTCCGGGTCGGTCTGCGTACCGTCACCCTGCTCCCTCTCTGGAACATCGAAGCTGATGACAAAGAGCGGGTAGTCGCCCGGCGACAGAGGATCGTAGGTGCCGTCCTCCAGTGCGAACCATGCCATGACGAAGGACTCCGGATCACAGGGGAGGCGCACCCGGACTCCCCAGACCGGCCACCACTCCCCCGTGAAGCCTTCGGGTACGTACCCGATGTCCGCATCCATGGCGGGCTCGGACAGCAGCCAGCGCTCGCCGGCCTCATCGCTCCAGTAGAGCAGGATTTGGGACTGTCCGGAGGACAGGTTGTCGTCGGTCAACGGGATCTCCGACGCCTCGGCGGTCTCGACCATGCTCGACGGGGCAGCGGGCAGGGCGTCACAGCTGACGGGCTTCAGAGCACCGGGTGGCGCATCGGCAGACTGGCAGGCGGGACACGCCCACGCGAGCAGGACAACAGCACCGCTCCGAGCATAGGACAGACAAGAGTATGGCGCCGGGAACCGTTCGAGTCAGCCCCAGTGGCTGGGGCGCCCGGAGGCGCAACCGTGGCCAGGAGGTGAGCGCGGGCGGGAGGCGAGGAGCCCTGGGGCAGCTCGGACTGGGGGAGGGGCCGGAGCGCGGGAGAGGCGGCGGTAGAGGTGTGCCGGTGCGGTATCGGCCGGCAGCTGGGGGACGACGTGGGGTCTCCAGGCGGCTTGGACGGTAGAGCTCGCCTCGCTGGGCGTGGACGCCTCGGCCTCCATCCCCATCCACGTCCTCGTGGACCCCGCGAGTCGGGTCCG
>JAFGLY010000081.1 GCA_016927815.1 Deltaproteobacteria bacterium
GACACACCCCCACGCCCGGCGCCTCGAACGCGGGATGCGGACGTCGGCTCAATGCGTACCGGGTTGCGGGCCGTCCGGTTCACGGGCCGCCCGCCGTGGCGCCCACCCCCCTCGCCTCGCTCCTCCTGCTGCAGTGCCCTCGCCCCAGACCGGGGCCACTCTCCCTCGAGGAGTCGTTCGTCGTGGCTGTCTCCTCATCCGACGGCGACTCGGATTGCGGGTTGCTCGCGCGCGAGCGCAGCGCCCCGTACCTCGACGACGACACCGACTGCGACGGCAGGCCTCAAGGGACGGACACCTCCGTGGACCCCAGGTCGGCACCCCGGTACGCGACGTCGAGCGTCCAGGTCCCGCTGGCGACGTCCGCGATCCGGACCACGAAGTCGATCACGCACTCGCAGAAGCACCCGCCTCCGCCCGCGAGGTCGTCGAAAACCACTGAGAAGGTGCCACCTGCGAGCGTGATCTCGGCCCCGGGCGTGGGGCAGCAGTTGGCGGTCAGGTCGTCGAGGTGGAGGAGGATGTCGCGGCCCTCGACCTCGGCCCAGACCACGGGTGTCGGATCCACGGCGAACGCCTCGCCTTTACAGTCGCCGCCCGTTGCGGTCACCGCCCCGTAGACGTCCCCCGAACCGGTGTCGTCGGTCGCGGGGCCGGTGTCGTCGGCCGGAAGCGTGGAACACGCTGCAAGGAGCAGTAGGACCTTCCACATGGTTCACCTCCGAGAGGCGCGCATCCGAACCGGATCCTAGCACCGCCTGCTCGCACCCGCGCGGGGATCACCCCCTCCGCACGCTCCGGGCAGCCGCACGCAGGGGTTCGATCCATCCCAGCATGCGACGGAAGACGGGAGAGGCCGGATCGAGGGACAAGCGCGGGGGGAGCACCCGGATGGCGCTCTCGGGGCAGATCTCCTGGCAGCACCAGCACCGGATGCAGGTCGGGTCATCGATGCGGGGAACCTCCCCCTCGGACCACGCGATGGCGCCGGGCGGGCACGCCTCGGCGCACCGGCCGCACCGCACACAGCGGTCCGGGTTCACCTCGGGCCGGGAGGAGACCCAGCGCTCGGCCAGGCCCGCCGCCCAGCCCGGTCCGGGCGCGATCCGTGCGGTTCGGGGCGGTTCGAAGTCCGGGACGGCCACGTCCTCGATGCGCTCGCCCACCTGCTCGACCTCCTCGGGGGAGGCGGGTCCGATCCCGCGGGCCGCGGCGGGCGCCAGCGTGGTGACCCGGGACGGGGGCAGGCCGACGATCCGCGTGGCCACGACATCGAGCGCGGTCGCCGAGGGGCTGGCCAGGAGCAGACCCAGGCGGCGGGGTCGGCCCGCCGAGGGGCCCTGGCCCTCCATGGCCACCACCGCGTCGAGCAGCGAGAGCGCAGGAGGACGGATGCCGTGGACGTCGAGGAGCAGATCGGCGAAGAGGGCGGGGTCCCTCCGGGCGTGCAGGTGGTAGGCCATCTTGTCGAGGCCTGGCAGGTAGCCGTAGCAGCCCTTGACCGCTGCGGTGAGCCCCGTGAGCTCGTGGGTCTTCAGGCGGGGCAGGCCGATCACCACGTCGGACTCGATCACGGCACGGCCTACGCGGAACCGGCGGAACACCCTCCCCTCGGGGCTGGGCGCTTCGACCGTGTCCTCGTCGAAGCAGGCCACCTCCATGCCGGTGCGCTCCACCACCGGGAGCAGGCCCGACCGGCGCAGCACGCCGCGGAAGGTCGCGGCGGTGTGAGATCCTCCAGGGGAGTCTCCGAGGATCGGCCGCCCCCCAAGGTCCTGGACCATTCGCGCCACGGCCTCGAGCACCTGGGGCTGGGTGGTGACCGCCCGCTCGGGCGGCAGGCCGATGAGCAGGTTCACCTTGAGCAGCACACGGTCGCCCGGCCGTACGAACGCCCCCAGCCCGCCGAGCGGGGCGAGCACGCGCTCGATGGCCTCGGCCAGGCCCGGGGCCTCGTAGTCGGGGCAGCGGACGATCGAGACCCGCACGAAAGGGGCCCCGCCCTGGCTACATCACCGCGGTGGGCGGAGCGGGTTCGTCGGCGGCGCCGGCCTTCCGGAGCGGGACGAGGATGAGATAGCCGGCCAGGATCGCGAAGACCGGGAGCGCGAGCCAGGGCGCGATGCCATCGAAGCCCGGGACCACGGGGAACTTCGCGAAGAAGAAGACCACCGCGGCGATGACCAGGCCCATCAACGCCTCCCCGGCGATCAGGCCCGAGGCCGCGAGCACACCTGCGTTCTCCACGCGGGCCTTCTGGGCGGCGTTGTAGGCGCGCCGGGCCGACAGCTTGTCCACGATGCCGCGGATGAGGCCGCCGATGAAGATGGCGAACGTGGTTTCGAGCGGCAGGTACATGCCGACCGAGAAGAGCATGGGGCTCTTGACCCGGACGAGGATGAGCGCGATGCCCATCACGATGCCCACGAACACGAGCGGCCACGCCATCTCACCCCCAACGATGCCCTGGGAGAGGGCGGCCATCAGGCCGGCCTGGGGCGCGGGGAGGTTCTTGCTGCCGAACCCGCCGCCCGCGGCCAGGTCGGAGTTGTGCAGGATGTACAGGGGGAAGAACATGACCAGGCCGGCGACGAACACCCCGAGGAGATCGCCGATCTGCATCTTCCAGGGGGTACCGCCGAGGATGTGCCCGACCTTGAGATCCTGGAGCATCTCGCCCGCGACGGCCGAGGACACGCATACCACCGCCGCCACCCCGAGCACGGCGGCCACGCCCGCCGCTCCCTTGACACCGATGATGACCATGACGAGCGCCGCGACGATGGTGGTGGCGAGCGTGAGACCCGAGATCGGGTTGTTGGACGACCCGATCATGCCCACGAGGTTGCCGGAGACCGCGGCAAAGAAGAAGCCCGTCACGAGCATGACGATGGCTGCGAGGATGGCGCCGCCGATCAAGTGCGTGAACCAGAAGTAGAGCGCGACCATGAGCACGAGGACGGCCAGGATCCCGAGGATCACGACCTTGAAGGCGAGATCTTTCTCGGTGCGATCCGTGGGGGCCGCGGCCACGGCGGACTTGCGGACGTCGCTCACCCCGCGCTTGATGCCCAGCCAGAGGTTCTTGCGCATCTTGTAGAGCGTGAAGACGGCGCCCACGAGCATGCCGCCCACCGCGATGGGCCGGACGATGTACTTGTAGACGTGGCCCACCAGGGCCCCCCAGTCCTGCACGCCGGTGCCCGGGTCCGTGTACATCTCGATCATCTGGGGTCCCAGGAAGTACACGAGCAGCGGGACGAACAGGCCCCAGGCCAGCAGCCCGCCCGAGAAGTTGAGCGCGGCCAGCTCCGGGCCGATGATGTAGCCCACGCCCAGGTAGGCGGGCGTGGCGGCCGGTGCCGAGATGGTGGTGATGCCGCCGGTGGAGAGGGTCTTGGCGTCGCCGCCCAACCCGAGCCGGACGAAGCTCTGCTTGAGGGTGCCCACCGCCACCTGGAAGGAGTTGGCGGAGAAGAAGAAGCCCAGGCCGTCCGAGGTGCCGGCATCGGTGCGGCCCAGCACCTTGATGAGCGCGCCCACGCCCATGGCCTGGAAGAGCTGGATGGCTGCGCTGGCGCCCTTCTGACCGGCCTTGTGGATCTCGGACGCCGCAACCGACTCGGGGAAGGGAAGGTCCCGGTCCTCGACCATGACGCGGCGGAGGATGGTGACGAAGAAGATGCCGAGGATGCCGCCCAGGATCATCAGGCAGGCGGCGAGGGTGTACTCCTCGAAGATGTTGGACGTGTCGAACTTCCAGAGGCCCAGGATCACGAACGCCGGGATCGTGAAGATGGCGCCCGCGGCGACCGACTCTCCGATGGAGCCGACGGTTCGGGCGAAGTTCTCCTCCAGGAGCGAGCCCCGGAAGAGCCGCAGCACGGCCATGCCGATGACCGCCGCCGGGTAGGTGGCGGCGATGGTCATGCCGGCCTTCAGGCCCAGGTAGGCGTTGGCCGCACCGAGGATCACGCACATGATCAGGCCCAGGACCAGGGCCCGTACGGTGAACTCGCGGAGCTTGGAATGGACCGGCACGTAGGGGACGTGGGGGGTGTCGCTCATGGATCGCTCCCGGCAGCAGCACGGTCAGGTGGAACCTGGGTCGCATAGCACGGGGAGGGGAGCGCGGCCCCGGGGCGGCGGCGAGGCGCCGTGTTGGGTATGACGCACCACCCGGCTCCCCCGGAGCGCCGCATGTCCCTCTACCTCGTCATCATCCTCGGGTACCTCGTCGCCCTCACCGTCCTGAACTTCATCCGGTCCCGGCGGATCCGGAGCCAGGAGCAGTTCATGGTGGCCGGGCGGAGCCTCTCCTGGCAGGTCATGGTCTTCACCCTGATCTGCACCTGGATCGGATCCGGGACCTTCATCAGCGGTGCCGAGTTCGCCTCCAAGGCTGGGTTCTCGGCTCTGTGGCTGGCAGCCGGCGCATGGGTCGGCATCATCCTCATCTACTTCCTGGCCGGAAAGATCCACACCTTCGGGCAGTACACGGTCGGCGACCTCCTCGAGGTCCACTACGGGCCGGCCGCCCGCCTCATCGGGGCCGTGGCCCTGGTCCTGTCCTTCGTGTCCATCGTCTCCTACCAGTTCGTGGCGGGCGGCTTCATCCTCAACGTCATCACCGAAGGCGCCGTCTCGGAGACCACGGGCACGGTGATCGCGGCCACGTTCGTCATCCTCTTCACCGCGCTCGGGGGCATGGTCGCCATCGCATATACCGACCTTCCAAACGGCATCATCATCGTGCTGGCCTGCCTCGTCGCCGTGCCCTTCGTGGTCCACGCCGCCGGAGGTCTGGAAACGGCGAAAGCCGCGCTGGATCCGGGCTACTTCGCTGCCGTCAACAGCCAGTTCGGCGCCCACCCCTGGCTCAAGGCCTTCGGGTACTTCCTCTCCACCATGTTTCTGCTCCTCGGCGTGCAGAGCATGTACCAGAAGTTCTACAGCGCCCGGTCGGCGTCGGACGCCAGGAAGTCCGTGGCCTGGTGGACGATCGGCACGATCGTGATCGAGACCATCGTCGTGATCATCGCGGTCTTCGCCTACAGCCGGCTCCAGGGCCAGATCGATCTCTCGGTCCCCAAGGCGGGCGGCAAGGTCGTGCTCATGGCGGCCCGGCAACTCGTCCCCTTCCCGGTGGGCGTCCTCCTGCTGGGCGCGGCCTGCGCCGTGGTCATCTCCACGGGCATGAACTACCTCCTCTCGCCGTCCACCACGATCATGCGCGACATCTACCAGCGCTTCCTGGACAAGGACGCCGATTCCAAGAGGATGATCGCCCTCCAGAAGGTCCTCATCGTGGTCCTCGGCGTGGTGGCCTTCCTGCTCGCCACCCAGCTCAAGTCGGTGCTGGAGATGAGCTTCTTCGCCTACACGATCTACGGGGTCGCCATCACGCCGGCCCTCATCGCCGCCCTGGCTTGGAAGCGCGTGACCCGGGCCGGAGGGCTGGCCTCCATCGTGTCGGGCACGGTCGTGTGCCTGACCTTCTTCGCCCTGTCCAAGATCCCGGGCATCCCGGCTCCGGACGGCGATCCCTGGGGCATCCCCCTCATCTACCCGTCCCTGGCCGCTTCGCTCGGCGCGCTGGTGATCGTGAGCCTGCTCACGCGACCGTCCCCGAAGGACGAGCCGCTCGCCTAGGCTCGCTCCAGTCGGCCTCCCGCGCGGTGGTCGGCCCATCGGAGGAGGAGGGCACAGACCAGCCCCACGACGCCCAGGGACGCGAACAGCACCTGGCTCGCGGTGTAGCCGTGCGTGAGGTCGCGCAGCTGTCCGTTCAGCCAGGGGAACGTCATGAGTCCGACGTTCTGGACGGCGGTCATGAGCCCGAAGGCCGTGCCCACGCGCTGCTTGTCCACCAGGAGAGGGACCGAGGGCCACATGGCGGCGGGCACCAGCACGAACGCCGCGCCCAGCACGATCATGGGCAGGGCCGGCGGCAGGTGGGTCAGGCCCAGCACGAGGTGCGCGGCCACCATCAGCGAGGCGCCGGCCACCATCAGCGAGGCGCGTCGCCCGATCCGGTCCACCAGGCGGCCCGCGAAGGGCGCACAGACCATGGAGGCCAGGATGACGATGGACGTGGTGCCGCCCGCGGTGGAGAACAGGTGCAGGTAGTTGGAGAGCGCCTGGGCGAGGAAGCCGGCCCCCTCGTCGAACACGGTGAGCGGCAGCCCCCACTTCTCGTGGAAGAAGTCGGTAGACAGCGCGGTGAACGGGAAGATCGCCGAGTAGAAGGTCAGGCACAGGAACGTGACGAGCCAGTAGGAGCGCCCAAAGCGGGCCACCTCCGCCAGCACGATCCGGTCGCCCGCGCCCGCCTC
>JAFGLY010000082.1 GCA_016927815.1 Deltaproteobacteria bacterium
CTACAGCCTACAGCCTACAGCCTACAGTCTCTCAAGCCGGCAGCAGGTAGACCGGGACGAGCTGCCAGGATCCGTCGGGCAGCGGCGGCGCAACGCGGGCAGGCGTGCCGCTGTCCACGCCCTCGCGGGTCCAGGCGTAGCCGTACGTCCAGACGTCCCCTGGATCCGGCAACTGGACGTAGGCACCGTAGAGGACGTCCTGGGCGCTCGTCCAGCCCTGGGAGGGGAGCAGCGCGGCGACGTCGGGGTGGAGGGTCCCCACGCCGAGGTGGAGGCTCGAGGGCAGGGACCGGTCCTTGCAGGTGCCGTCTTGTGCGCCGGGGACCACCTGCCACCACGCCAGGACCGCCTCGCCGGGCAAGGCCGCGGTGGCGATGGAGGACACGGTCCACGCCTCCGCGCAGATCTCCGGGAAGCCGTCGGCCTCGGTGCCCAGCATCGAGACGTGGAGGGTCGACTCGTCGGCCACGGGAATCCCGTCCTCGACGAGCACCACGGCGGACAGCCGGATCCAGGCCGGAGGCGCGTCCGTCTCCCCGGTCTCGGTACAGGTGTCCGTGGAGTCCGTGTCGAGGAACGGGGCCGTGTCGCTCGGGGGGGCGGTGTCCAGTCCATCCCTGGCGGCCGTGCAGCCGACCGCGAGCACGGCGCAGAGCAGGAGCGCACTCCGGCGGCCGGAACGCGGTGAGGCCACGATCGGATTCGCGTGCATCGGCGGCTCCGTGGGGCCCTGACCCTCGGCCACCGCTTCCCACTGTACCACGGGCCCGGGCAGAGCGCCGGGCCCGGATGCACAGAAGGCCCGCGGGGAATGGATCCGCGGGCCTTCCAGGAGGGGCGTGGGTCTAGCGGCCCATGCCGTAGATGTACATGTTGAAGACCTGGTAGTAGCCGTCGGCGCCGGCCGCCACGTCCACCGCGTTCACCAGATCCTCCCCGACGATCATGTCGGCATCCACCGCAAGGGCGTAGCCGAACATCATCTGGTCCATGTCGTTGGAATCGGCGATGGAGGTGCCGTCGATGAAGGTGTCGGCTCCGTAGATGGCCGGCTCGACGGCGTCCCAGTCGTCCCAGCTCCACTCCTCGATGTCCGCAAGCACGTCGGGCACGATGCCCTCGATGGTGTACTCCCACGACATGTCCGAGAAGGCGGTCCAGGGGTCGTCGCCGAACATGGCCGGGTCGAGGTTGTCGCAGGTGCTGAACTCTTCGGAGGGGGTGAGATCGAGGTTCCAGTCGAACCAGGCCTTGGGATCCGAGGTGCCCGGGGTGCTGGCGGCGGTGTAGCGCAGGTAGCAGACGTACCGGTCGTCCCAGTTCTCGGTCCACTCCTCCTCGGCCAGCGTGATCTCGAAGAGCGGCGGAACCACGTTGCCGTCGGCCTCCACGTCGGCGAACGCGCTGCCCTGGACGCCGGTGTAGAGCGCCCAACTCCACCAGTAGACGTCCATGTAGTCCACGTCGGAGTCGGTGTCGGTGTCAGTATCGGCGTCGGTATCGGTATCGGTGTCGGCCTCGCCGGTGTCGTCGGCGGTGTCGTCCTCGCTGTCGCAGCCCAGCGCGAAGAGCCCGAGCGTGCCCAGGAGAATCAGGGAGAAGCGGAAGGGGTTCACGGTGTTCCTCCATCTTCGGGGGTCCCGGGATGGAACCCCTCGTCACCCGTCACAGGCGCGTCGCAGGGTATCCGAAATCCGGACGAGGCGCAAGATGGACAACGGGGCCCCCGTCCAACGGGGGTTTCCGAGGAGGCGAGGAGGCCCGCAGACGCTGGGGGTCAGGGGGACCGGTGCGTGGCCTGCTCTGCGGAATCCAGCCAGGAACGGGCCATCTCGGCTCGAGGCCCGTTGGGCTGGAGATCCAGGTACCGCTGGAGGGACTCCGGGGCCGCCCGGCCGCCCGCCTCCTGGCGCAGGAAGGCACCTTGCTCGAACCAGGCCCGGGCCATCTCCGGCCCGGTCTCCACCGCCCGGTCCAGGGCCGCGGCGGCGGCCTTCCGGTCCCCACGGGCTCCGGCCGCCCGGGCGAGCACGAGGTGGACCCACGGGTCCGTCCCGCCCTCGGCGAGGGCTTGAGCCTCGAGGGCGCTCCACTCGGGATCCCGAGCCAGGACGCGTGCGGCCAGGGTCCGTGGGTACAGGGCCTGCCGCCCGCAGGAGGAGGGCGCCTGGAGGATCGCCTGGGCCGCCACGAGGAGAGGAAGCGCCTCCTCGGGCCGGTGGGGGGCCAGGGCGTAGCCGAGGAGCCACAGCACCTCCCCGTTCCCGGGATCGAGCGCGAGGCTGTGCTCGAGGCGGGCCTCGATACGGGCGTCGGGGGCCGCCTCCCAGGAGGCCCCCACCACGTCGGCCCAGGCCTGGAGCACGGGCAGCCAGGGATGCAGGGGCCGGGTGGCGGCCACGGCCGCGAGGACCGCGTGGGCCTCGGCCAACCGATCCTGGTCGAGGAGGACGCACAGGAGCAGGCCCTGCACGACCAGGTCCCCCGGGCGCCAGCCCGCTGCCCGGCGCAAAGCCTCGCGAGCGGATCCCAGGCGCTGGGCCTCGATGTCCCGGATCGCGCCGGCAGTGAGCAGGTCCGGATCCATGCCGCCCACCGCCAGGGCCCGCTCCACCGCGTGGGCCCGGCGGGGCTCGTCCCCGAGGTGGCCGAGCCGATTGGCCGCCTCGAGGAGGGCCGCGCTGTGGACGCGCTGGGCCGAGTAGGTCCGGTGGAGGCGGGCGTCCAGCGTCTGGAGCGCCGTGCCCAGGTCCGCCGGGTCGTCGCGGTGCTCCAGGAGGACTTTCTCCACGTCGATCCGCACGTTTTGGGGATCGAGTTCGTGCGCTCGATCCAGGGAGGCCCGAGCGCCCTCCACGTCCCCAGACCGGCGCTGGAGGCTCGCGAGCACGCGCCAGGCACGGACCGACCGGCGGGCCTTTCGGGTGGCGGCCCGGGCGCTCGCGGTGGCCACCACGAGGTCTCCGTCCGCCTCGGCCAGGGCGGCGGCCAGGAGCGCCGCGTCCGGCCCCTCCAGGCCACCGATCGCGCGGCGGGCGTCGGCCAGTCGATCCTCGGCCGAGGCCAGCTCGGCGTGGGCCAGCCGGACGTGCGGGTCCTCGGGAGCGGCGCCCAGGGCCCGGCCCACCAGCGTGCGCGCCCGGTCCAACCGCTCGGGATTGCTGACGTACTCGTTCCAGAGCACGATCTCCACCCGGGCCAGGGCGGCGAGTGCCGCCGGATCGCCGCTCTCGGCGCCCTTCTGGAGGAAGGTCTCGGTCTGGAGCAGGCGGGGGAAGTCGTCGGCCGCGATGACCCGGCTCGCCCGGTCGCCGGGGGTGTTCCCCCGGCTGGACAGGATCACGATCCCGAGCACCCCCAGGGCCAGGCCCGTGGCCAGGGTGGCGGCGATCCTCAGGCGCCGCCGCCGGCGCAGCGTGGGGTGGTGCCGCACCATGGAGCGGGTGTCGAGGACCGAAGACTCGACGGGCAGCGTCGCGGTCCCGAGCCCCCGCGGCGGGAGCGGGCCGGTGGTGGAGACCCGCTCGACGACCCGGATCGGCCGCCCGGGAGGCGCAGGCGGCGATCCGCGCCGCGCCCCCCTGGGGCCGGGGATCACCACGTCCCCGTCCTCCATGGAGGAGTCCCACCCATGCGACGCGTAGACCTCGGGGGCGAGCCGGCGGGCCAGCGCATCCGCGGTCTCGGTGCCGGTCTCGAAGCTGCCCGAAAGGCCCCAGAGGAGATCCCTCGCCCGCACGTCGGCGGGGTCGAGGGCCAGGGCCCGATCCAGGAGCGCGCGGGCCGGCAGGGTGGATCCGGTCTCCAGCAGCCGCTCGGCGGCCTCCACCAGCTCCCGGGCCGTGCCGCTCCGTTCCAGCGCCTGGGTGTCGGCCGGGGGCGCGGGCGGCGGCGTGGCGGTCTCGGTCAGGAGCCGCTCCAGCTCGGCAGCCCCCGGGTGGCGCTCGAGCGCCTCCGCGAGCAGGCGCCGGGCCCGGTCGGTCCAGCCCCGATCCGAAAAAAGGCGGGCCTGCAGGGCCACGGCCTCGCGATCCAGCGGATCCTCGTTCCGGATCTGCTCCAGGAGGAGGCCGGCCCGGTCCACGAGGCACAACGAGAGCAGGGCCCGCACCTCGTGGAGACGGGCCCGCCGGGTGGGCGGCTCGGCTGCGGCCCAGCGCTCCACGAGGCAGAGCACCCCCCGCACGTCGCCGGCGAGCGCGAGGTGCTCCACAGCGGCGTCGAGGGCGTCCCGATGGCCCGTGGAAGGCGGATCGGCAGGGGGAGGGGAGGACAATGCGGTCCCGGTCTGGAGGCGCTCGGTAAGAGGGCCGCCAGTATACCACCCTGCAGGGTTTGCGCCCGGAGATGGGCGACCAACGCAGGTTGCCGGGCAGGGAAGTGAAAGTCAGGCCTTGCGTCGTCTCGCCCGGCGGCCGCTGGGCGGAGGGCCCACGCTGCCCCGATCCTTGGGCGGGACCACCTGGCCCGAGGGTCGCTGGCGGACCCCGGGCACCTCGATCTCCTCCACGGGGATCGGCACCTCGGGTTCCGTGCGCCGGGTGACCCGGAAGGGTGCGCCCACCGTGGCCAGGTTCCAGAGCGGGAAGCCCAGCACGAGGCACCCCAGGGTCAGGAGCAGGTGATCTGGCCGAGGTGTGGGCCAAAGCCGGCCGTCCACCTCCACGAAGAGGCGGAAACGCCGCTTTTCGACGCGCACCGCGCCCTCCGGCCGCGTGAGGGAGGGCAGCCCCCCGCTGCAGGCGGGCAGGTCCCGGCTGGCCAGGGCCACGGTGGGCAGCCTCACCCGGGTGTCGGGCGCCCCTTCGCGAACGATCAGGAACGATCGCTCGCGCGACGATCGGTCGTCCCGGCTCGGGTAGAAGCAGGTCGCGGTGCCCTCCCAGGCCTGGAACGCACCGGCCGAGGCGAGGAACACCAGCACCGACAGGGGAACGGCCAGGAGCAGGTAGAGCAGGACGTGGGCGATCGCGGATCGGGTGCCGGCGGACGAGGCGAGCTCGGACATGCAGGGCTCCTATCCGGCTCCGAGGGCCGGGGCGCGCGGTCCCGCCTGCCGGCGCGGGGTATGCTCGAAAGCGCCGATCATGCGCACGCCTACGGCTCCGGCCCTCCTGCTCGTCGTCGCCCCGCTCGCCGCGGAGCTGGCCGGGTGCGTCCACCGGGCCCCGCCGGCCACGGACATCGTCCGTTCGGTGCGCTTCGAGGGCAACGGCGGCGTGTTCACGGGCACCGGCGACTTCCACCTCGAGCAGGCCATGGACCAGCAGGCCAGCCCGTGGACCGCCCGCCTCGCGCCGGGCCTGGCCGTACCGCTCGACCGCCAGGCCCTGGACCGGGACGCCTGGCGCATCGAGGTCTGGTACGCCCACCACGGGTTCTTCGACGCCCGCGTGGAGGGCTGGGACCTCCAACGCCTCCGCCCCCGGCGCGGAAACCGGCCGGCGACCTGGCGGGTGGTGGGCCGGGTGACCGAGGGGGAGCCCTACCTCCTGATCGACCTCGCGATCGAGGGTTTCCGGCTCGGGGGGTCCACGGCCGCCGAGAGCCACATCCGTAGGAACGCCGCCCTGCAGGTCGGATCGCGCTTCCTGCTCGCCGACCTGGACGCCACCGAGGCCATGGCCCGCCTGTGGCTCCAGGAGCACGGCCACGCCCAGGCCGAGGTCACGTCGAGCGTCGATGTGGACCCCGAGCAGAAGACCGTGACCGTCACGCTGACCGCGGTGCCCGGGGAGGCCTTCCGGTTCGGGGACGTGACCTTCGAGGGCAACGACCGGGTGCCCGTCGACCTCCTCGGCGACCACCTCTCGATCTCCCGGTGCGCGCCGTTCCAGGCCAGCCAGGTCTCGGCCACGCGCAGGGCCCTGTTCGGGCTGGAGACCTTCTCGGCCGTGGACCTGGTGCCCGAAGATCCGGTCCGAGACACCTGCCCGGACGCCCGCACCGGCGCCTCCCAAGAGGTGCTCCTGCTGCCCTACCGGATCCGGCTCGCCGAAACCCGGCCCCGTCGCCTGAAGGCAGGCGTGGGGGTGGGTGTCGAGAGCGGGCAGCAGGATGCCCACGTCACGCTGGACGCCCACCATGCCAACCTGGCCGGCCGGCTCCTGACCCTGGACGCCGGGGTCACGGCGGGTGTGGCCGCCCGGGCCACCTTCGACGACCTGTCGGCGGGCCTGGGGGCGCTCGGCACCGTGGCCCCCATGGTGGACGCCCGGGTCCAGCTCGGCTGGCCCGCGTTCCTCGGATCCCGCTGGAGGATGGACCAGCGCGTGCAGTACGAGCAGGGCCTGGAGAGCGGGTTCCGGTTCGCCTCCCCGTCGTGGACGCCCGCGTTCGTGCGCGTGGTGGACTTCGCCGAGGCCAGCGGCAACCGCTACCTGGGCCGCCTCACCCTCACCACGGCCTACCGCCTCAAGTACTTCGACTACCTCGACCTCGACGTGGACCTCTCCCGCGTGCGCAGCCAGCGCCTGGGCCTGGATCTCTCGGATCCCTACCTGTTGAGCTTCGCCGAGGAGCGGATCCTGTGGACCTCGGGGTTCCAGGCGGGGACCTCCACGAGCGGCGAGTACGTCCCGCCCGACGGTGCGTACGTGGCCGGGTCGCTCGGCATGGCGGGCGGCCCCTGGGGGGGGGCTCCCCTGTTCGGGCAGTTCGACTTCCTCAAGAGCACCCTGGACGTCCGCTGGTTCTGGCCTTTGCGCCACCTCGTCGGCCACCAGCGCCTGCCCACCCTGGCGCTGCGGGCAGCCGCGGGGGCGGCCCAGCCCCTGGGCAGCGGCGATCGCGCGGCCATCCCCTACGCCGAGCGGTTCCTGATCGGCGGCGGGACCACGGTCCGGGGCTGGGTGGCGGATCGCCTGGGGCCTGCCCTGTGCGCCACCCCCACCGAGGGGGGCACGGTCTTCGCTCCGGTCACCTCGGACTCGGTCTGCAACGAGATCGTGCCCATCGGCGGGGCGTCCTACCTCCTCGGCTCGGTGGAGCTGCGCCAGCCCCTCCGGTGGGGCCTGGGGGTCGTGGCCTTCCTGGATGCCGGCATGGCGTGGGACACGGCGGCCGCGTTCCTCTCCTCCCCGCTCCTGCCCGCGACCGGGGTGGGCTTCCGGTACGCGAGCCCCGTGGGCACGGTGCGGTTCGACCTGGCCTTCCGGTTGGACGACGATCCGAGGTTCAGCCAGGAAAGACTCTGGAACCTCCATTTCTCTCTTGCGGAGGCCTTCTGATGGCCCGCTGGCGCACCCGCCTCGGCCTGGGGTGCGCCGGGATCGCGGGGGGGGTGCTGGTGCTGGCCGGGCTGGTCGTGGGGCTGCTCGGCACGCGGGCGGGCAACGCCTGGCTCCTGGCCCGGGTGCTGGAGGCGGCCAGCGGCCTCCTGCCCCAGGCCCGCCTGGAGGCTTCGCACCTCGAGACCGACGTCCTGTCCACGCTGCTCCTCGAGGACGCCCGGATCACCGACCCAGAGGGCGAGGAACTCATCGGGGTGGATCGGATCCAAGTCCGGTGGTCGCTGGCCGCGTTGCTGGCAGGCGAGGCCCACCTGACCGCCGTGGAGGTGGACCGGCCGCGGGTGACCGTCCGCGAGCGGGCCGACGGCAGCCTGGACCTCGTGGAAGCCCTGGGTCTGGGCGGGGGGGAGCCGGGCGAGGGCTGGCAGGGCACGCCGCTGCCCGTGCGCGTGGACGCCGTCCGCGTGCGCGACGGCGCGTTCGCCTGGACGACCTCCGCCGGGGCCTGGGTCGTCGAGGCCCTCGACCTCGACGCGGGCGTGGCGCTCGAAGGCCGCGACGTGCGCGTGGACGACCTCCGGCTGGGCGCCCGCCTCGGCTCCCGCCCGGAGGGCGCTCGGGCCGCCCCGTTGCTGGACCTCGCGCTGGGCGGATCGGTCGCCCTGGTGGCCGGTGACCTGGAGGTGGGGCCGCTGGCCGCCCGGATCGCGGGCGCCGAGATCGACCTCTCCGGGCGGGTGAAGGACCTGGAGGGCCAACCCGCGTTTACGCTCGCCCTCGAGGCGAGGCGGGTCGACCCCGCCGCCTTCGCACCCCTCGTGGGCGACCTCGGGATCTCGGGGCCACTGGCCCTCGACGCCGAGGCCTGGGGCACGCTCGACGCGCTGGCCGGGCAGGCCATCCTGACCACGCCCGGCGGCCGGCTGCGGGCCGGGATGGGCGTCAACCTCGCCCAGGAGCCCTGGCCCTGGAACGTGGTGCTGGATCTCGACGACGTGGTCCCGGAGCGGGTGGTCGCAGGTCTGCCCGAGGGCACCCGGCTGGCTGGCCAGGTGCGCGTGGGGGGTGTGGGGTTCGGGGAGGGCCTACGAACCGCCGCCCACGTGGAGCTGGGTGCCGGGTCGGTGGCCGGCGTGGCGTTCGAGGCCTTCGAGGCCGAGGTACAACAGGATGGACCCCGGATCGCCCTGGAGCGGGCCTCGCTGGGGACCGCGGCCGGCGAGGTGCGCGCCACGGGCACGGTGGACGCGGGCTCGGGGGCCGTGGACCTCGCCCTCGATGTCCCCCGCCTGGACCTGGCCGGCCTGGCCGCGCTGGGGGCCTCGGGCCTGGCCGGTACGGGGACCGCGGCGGGTCGGGTGCGCTGGAGCGGGGACGCGGGGCTCCACGGGAGCGGGGTCGTCGCGCTCGCGGACGTGGAGGCGGCCGGGGTCCGTCTCGCCCGGCTGGACGGCCCCTGGACCGTGCGGATGGACGAGGCCGGGATCGAGTTCGAGATCACGGCCGAGGTGGCCGAGGTCACGGGCCCCAGCCTCGCTCTGGATACCGGCCGCGTGACGGTCCAGGGCCGGCTGCCCCCGGGAGGCACGCCCGAACTCACCGCCACCCTGGACGCTACAAGGCTCTCGGTGCCCACGCTCGCGGCCGAACGGCTCACCGCCTCGGCCTCCTGGAGCGAGGCCGGCGTCATCCTGGCCTTGGAGGCCCGAGCCGGGAACGGCCGGCCGGTGGCCATCCTGGAAGGGGGCTTCGATGCCGGCACGGGCGAGGTCCGGGCCGGAACGCTGGTCTGGGCGCCCATCGAGGGCGTGTCGTGGGCGAATGAGGGTCCGGTCGCCCTCACGCTCACGCCCGGAGGGGTCCGCGACCTGGCCGCCACGCTGGTCTCGGGAGGCGCCCGGATCGACCTCCGGGGCGATCTCGACACCTTGGGCGAGGTGGACCTCGAGGTGCACGCGAACGGGGTGGATCTGGATCCGCTCGGGCCGGCGATCCCGGGCCTGCCCGAGGGGATCGGCGGCCGGGTGCGGCTGGACCTGGATCTCGCAGGGACCTTCGAGGCGCTCGTGGCACGCGGACAGGCCTCGGTGTCCGGACTGGTCGTGCCCGGCGCGGTGCGGGACCTGGACGCCGAGTTCTCGTTCGAGGCCGAACAAGGGGAGGTGGGGTTCCTGCTCGAGGTCCCGGACGCCCAGGGCGACCGGCTGGCCCGGGTGGAGGGCCGGCTGCCCGCCACCCTCGGGACCGGCGGCGCAACGCTCGCCGTGGATCGACCCTGGCGCCTGGAGGCCCTGGTTGCGCCCGGCTTCCTCGACCGATGGTCCAACATCCTCGACCTGCCCGACCTGCCCGAGGGCGTCGCGAGCGCTCACCTGGTCGTGGAGGGCACCCCGGGGGACCCGGTGATCACGCTGGGCGGCGCCGCGGACGTGGCGATGGGCGAGGGCGAGCGGGTCCGCGTGGAGCTGTCCGCCAGACAGGACGGCGATCGGATCGCGCTGGATGCCCGCATGGGCCAGGACATGCATACCCGGGCCACGGTGTCCGGCACGGCCACGACGCGGCTCCCCCAGGTGGCGCGCGCTCTCGTCCAGGGCGAGGCGGGCCCCGAGGTCGCGGATCCCGCCACCTGGGCCTCGGATCTGGACGTGGCAATCGTGCCCCTGGACCTCTCGGTGGAGGCGCTGGGCCGTCTCCTGCCGGGCTTTCCCGCTGCCCTCTCGGGCGAAATGCGAGGCGGCCTCACGGTCCGCGGCGATCCCCTCGCGCCGCGCGTGGAGGGAGGCCTCCAGCTCGCCCATGCCCGGCTGGGCGACGTGTGGCTCGACGATCCCACCCTCGAGCTGGCCCCCGACGGGAAGGGCTACCGGGTGCTCCTGGGCGCGGGGTTCGGCCAAGGCGCGCAGGACGGGGACCTCCGGATCGCGGGCCACGTCCCGCTGACCCTGGACCGCACGACCCTCGATGCGGCGCTCGAGCGGCCCGGGCTGGCGCTGGAGGTGACAGCGCGCGTGCCCCTGGCGGTGCTGGACGCGCTCTCGGGATCCATCGCCCAGGCCGAGGGCCTGCTCGAGCTGTCGGGCCGGATCGAGGGGTCCCTCGGCCTGCCCGAGCCGCACCTCGACGTGACCCTCGAGGACGGGGCCGTGACCGTGCGGGACCTGGCCGTCCGCTACACCGGGATCCAGGTGGACGCCTCGCTCGAAGGGGATCGCCTGGAGGTCCGCCGGATCGGGGCGACCAGCCAGGCGACGGGCGGTGGGGACGCGGGTTCGCTCTCGCTCGTGGGCAGCGCCTCCTTCGACGCCTGGCGGCCCGAGCTGGTGGCCGTGAAGGGCCAGGCCGACGCCTTCCGCCTGGTGGATCGGCCCGACGTCCGGCTGGTGCTCACGGGATGGGTCGCGGTCTCGGGGCTCTGGCCGGGCCTCAAGGTCAAGGGCAAGCTGGTGGCGGACGAGGCCCGGTTCGAGGCGGGCCGGTCCTTCTGGCTGGGCGACCGGGCCCTGGCCCTCGATCCCCGGATCGTCCTCAGGCGCCAGGCCCCGGCCGTGCCTGGGGACACGGCTCCGCCCTGGTACTACAACATCGCGGCGGACGTGGACGTGGCGCTGGAGAAGGGCGCCTGGGTGGACATCGAGATGCCGCTGGACGACCGGTTCGGCGCGCTCTATGCCTCGCTCGCGACCATGAGCCTCTCCTCCCAGCTCGACGGCTCGCTCTCGCTGGACCTCGCCCGGGGCACGCCCTCGCTCGTGGGCGAGGTGGTCCCGATCCGCGGCCGGGCCCAGATCCTGGGCGCGCTCTTCGAGCTGAAGCCCGGCGGTCGGGTGGCGTTCACCGGCCGGGACGTCCTGGATCCGATGCTCGGGATGGAGGCCGTGCACGACGCGGGCGCGTACGGTGAGGTGGAGGTGGACATCGGCGGCAGCCTGGACGCCCTGACCCTGGCCTTCTCGTCCACCGACTGGCCGGACGAGACGGACATCGCCGCCATCCTGGTGCTCGGACGCCCGCTCTCCGAGGCACCGGAGGGCGCGGGCGAGAACGGCGCCCTGGCGCTGGCCTCGGGCATCCTGGCGGGCGAGCTGGAGCGCACGCTGGGCGGACTGGAGGTGGACATGCTGCGCATCGACGCCTCGGCCACGGGGGGCATCGGCGCGGCCCAGGTCGGGCAGTCCATCGGGCGGAGGCTGTTCCTCACCGTGGCCTGGCGACCCGGGGCCGACCCCGCCCTGCAGGAGAACACCCTGGAGGCCACGGTGGAGTGGTCCATCGGCCGGGCCTGGACCGTGGAGGTGCGCACGGGCGACCAGGGCGCCTCCAGAGCGGATCTCTTCCGGACCTGGAGGTTCTGAGATGCGCGTCGCCTGCTTCGGACGGCCCCACGTCCAGGGCCTGCTCCTCCTCGCGGTCACCGCCGCGGCCTACGCGGGCACCGTGGGGGCCGGGTTCGTCTGGGACGACCTCCCGCTCGTGGTGCTCGACGAGGCCACGGCCGGCCTCGCGCACCCGGGCCGGCTCTTCCTCCAGGACCTGTGGGCCCAGGCCGACGGGGGTGCGGCCTCGGGCTACCACCGGCCCCTGGTGCTGCTCTCCTTCGCCCTCGACCGGGCGGTCTTCGGCTTGGCACCCGGCCCTTTCCACCTGCACTCGCTGGCCTGGCACCTGTTCGCGGTGGGGGTCCTCCACCGGCTGCTCCTGCGGTGGGTCGCCCCCCTGCCGGCCCTGGCCGGGGCGGCCCTGTTCGCCCTGCACCCGGTCCAGTCCGAGGCCGTGACCTGGATCGCGGCCCGCAACGACCCCATGGCCGCAGCCCTCCTCATCGGCGCCCTGGTCCTGCTCCTGCCCCGGGCGGCGGGGCCCGGTCGGCTCCTGGCCGGCGGGCTCGTAGGGCTCGGGGCCATGCTGGCCAAGGAGACGGCGCTCCTCCTGCCGCTCGCGCTCCTGGCGCTCGACCTCGCGACCTCGGGTCGGCCGGTCGGGGGGCGGCGCCACGCCGTGGCCTGGGCCGCGGTGGGCCTGGCCGTGGGCTTGAGGCTCGCCGCCGGGGTTCACCGGGCCGCCTGGCCGCCCCCGGAGGGGTGGGCCCTCCTGGCCGACCGGGCCTGCGCCGTGGCCGGCACCGCCGGGGCGCTCCTGGCCTGGCCCTGGCCGCTCTCGGTGGGCCGCAACCTGGAGGCCCTGGAGCCCTCGGGGCCGGTGCTCGTCCTGGGGATCGCCACGCTCGCGTTGGGATCGCTCGCGGTCCTCCTGCCTCGGCCGAGGCGTCGCCTGGCGGCCGCCGGGCTCGCCCTCGCGCTCCTGGCGTTCCTGCCGTCGGTCCTGGCGCTCGCGGACAAGGCGCTCTTCGGCGAGCGCTACCTGTACCTGCCCATGGCGGGCCTGGCCCTGGCCGTGGCCGCGGCGCTTCCGGACCGGGGCCGCGTGTCGGTGGCCTGCCTGGCGCTCGCGGTGCCCTGGGTGGGGATCGTGTCCTTGAGGGTTCCGGACTGGCACGACGACGTGGCCCTCTGGTCCGCCGCGCGGCGGGACACGCCCGGCGCGTTCGTGGACACCTCGCTCGGCCACGTGCTCAGGCGGGCGGGCCGGGACCGGGAGGCCCTGGATCGGTTCGCCGCGGCCCTCTCGGGCAGGCCGCCCTGGACCGAGGCCTGCGACCCGCTCCTCGAAACCGCCTCGGTGACCGTGTCGCTCGGGGAGGCCGTGGCCCTGGCGAACGGCGCGGCCGCGACCTGTCGCGGGGCCCGGTTCCGCGGGCACCGGGCGGCGCTCCTGGCCATGGCCGGCCGCTGGGACGAGGCCGTGGCCGAAGCCCGGGCCGCGCCCGGCGATCCCAGGGACCGCAGCGGGCTGGTGCTGGCCGCCTGGGGCCTGGCGCACGGCGACTGCGAACCCTGGCGGGCCCTGTCGGCCCGCTGGAGCGGCAGCGAGCCGGCCGCACCCCAGGTGGACCGCATCCTCACCCTGGGCGGGATCCCGGACGCCGCCACGCGTCGGGCCGCCTGCGAGTGAAGTGCCGGCTGGCCCCCGGCCCGGCCTTCGGCTACCGATCCGGCCGTGCTCCCCTGGCTCCGCCGCCTCCTGGTCCTCGTCCTGGCCGCCTGTACCGCGGTCGCCACGCACGCCTTGCACGTCCGGGCCGACCGCGTCCGGCACGAGGTGGACGTGGACACGGCCCTCGCCTTCCTGCCGGACGGCGCCTCGCTCAGGATCGCGGCCACCGGATTCCACGAGCCGCTGGCCGATCTCCTCTGGGTCCGGGCGGTGCTCCTGTTCGGCCAGCGGTTCGGGGTGGATCCGGACCCGGCCTGGGGCCGCTGGCTGGCCGGCATGGTGCGGGCCGTGGCCCAGCTCGACCCGACCTGGCGCACCCCCTACCTGTACGGCGGCGGCATGCTCCGGGTGCTGGAGGACGCGGACGGCTCCGACGCCGTCTTTCTCGCCGGCATGGAGGCCCTGCCGGACGATCCCTACTTCCCCTTCGCGTTCGGGATGAACCAGGTCCTCCTGCGCGACGACCCGGAGGCGGCCGCCCGCTGGCTGGCCGAGGCCGGCCGGAAGCCCGGGGCGCCGCCCTGGTACGCTGCGGCCGCGGCCGACATGCTGGAGCGGCGCAAGATGCGGGGCACGGCCCTGCGCTTCCTCCGGGAGGAGCGGGCCTTGAGCCAGGACCCCACCGTGCGCGAGGTGATCGCGGGAAAGATCGCCGACCTGGAGCACGAGGAGCGGGCCGAGAAGCTCGAGGCCGCCCGTGCGGCCTTCCGGGCCGCGCACGGCCGGGACATCGAGAGGATCC
>JAFGLY010000083.1 GCA_016927815.1 Deltaproteobacteria bacterium
CCACCCCCCGCCCCCGAGCCGACCAGCCGAGATCGAGACCGAGACCGAGACCGAGAGCGAGATCGTTGGCCCCCTCCCCCGGCGCCGATCGGCGCCACCTTCTCCCGGGGGGGGAGAGGGGAAAGGAAGACGGCGCACCCCCGAGAGCGAGAACGAGTCCGAGACCGAGATCGAGAACGAGACCGAGATCGAGAACGAGACCGAGATCGTTGGCCCCCTCACCCGGCGCCTGCCGGCGCCACCCCCTCCCCCGGTGGGGGAAAGGGGGACAGGCAGTCGGCGCCCCCCTCCCCCCCCCACGTCATCTTTCCGTCAACACCTCCCCCGGGCCCCCAGAGCCCTTGCATTCGCCCGATCCCGGATCTATCCTGGGGTTCCTGCCGGGCTGGTGCCAGGCACGGAACAAAAGGTTCCCCCACGCCAATCACCCGGATCCCGCCTGTCGGCGCGGTGTGCATGCCCTCTCGGGAAGCCTGAAGCGACGACCAGGGATCCGCCTTCCCAGAGGGAAGGGGGTGCCGTTCCGGGCCGCACCGCCATGGCGGGATTCCTCCCGGGGCGGGAGACGGTTCTCCCGCCCCGACGGACATTGGGGACGCGATATCCACGAGGAGGCGGTAAGGATCGGGCTGGAGGCGTCCCATGCCCCCCCTCCTCCTGCTGGCTGCACTCCTCGCCTGCGCTCACGTGCGCGTGCCCGACGTGGATCCGGTGAGGCTCGTCGCTCCGTTGCTGGGCTCGGTGCCCGCCTACCCGGCTCACGTACCGGACGCAGCGCTGGTGGAGGATGCGGCGGCCCGCCGGCTCCGTGGAGACCTCGAGGGTGCGCGTGGGGTGCTCGCGTTCGTGCTGGCCCGGGAAACCCCCTCCCCCGCCGAGGCCGAGGCTCTCTACCAGCTCGGCCTCTGCTACGAGGCGGAGGAGGAGACGGAGGTGGCCCTGGCCGTGTACGACCGCCTCGTACGCACGTTTCCCGATGCGCCCGTGAGCCAGGACGGGTGGTTCCGCAGGGCGCTCTGCCTGGAGAGCCTCGGAGCCCACCGCCAGGCGGTACGCAGCCTGGAGCGAATCCGGACCTCCCAGGGCCTGGATCGGCACGACCGGTACACGCTCGACCTCCAACGGGGCATCTCCCTGGTCCGATCCGGTCGGCGGAACAAGGGCCTTCGCCTCCTGGACGACGCTTTGGCCGCGACTTCGGACACCGAGGAGGTCACCTACCTGAGAGCCAAGGCCTACCTCACCCGAGCGCGGGTATGGGCCGAGGCGGCAGCCCGGATCCGGTTCACGGGTCCGGATCGTCGACAGGCGCGGCGCCTCGAGGAGCGGGCCACGTACCTGAGACACGCCGAGGCCGAGGTGACCGCGGCGACGGCCCTCAAGGAGCCCGAGTGGATCCTGGAGGGTCTGCTCCTGCTGGGTCGCGCCTACGAGGACCTGCGTTCGGACCTCCTGCAGGCGTCCCCTCCCCGCGGCTTCTCGGAGGAAGGGGTGGCGCGCTGGCAGGCCGAGCTCGAGACGCGCACCCGGATCCTCGGCACCAAGGCCTGGCGCCACTACGACGAGGGTGTGGCGCTGGCGGGTCGCCTCGGGTGGGTGGGCCGGCCGCTCGCCGAACTCCGCGCAGCGCGCGCGGCGATCCGGCTCGAGGCCCTCGTCAAGCCACCCGCTTCGGACGCACCGCCGGCCGAACACGCTTCAGAATCGGATCAATCCCTGCCCTTGTAGAACGTGGGGATGTCGTAGTCCTCGCTGCTGATGTCGAAGCCCGAGGCCAGCCCGCCGATGGCATGCGGGACCACGCGCCGGGCCGGACCCTCCCCGACCTGGGCCGCGAGCCGCTCCTCGGCACCCGGCCGACGTGCACGGGCCCTCTGCTCGAACCCCGTGGCGATCACGGTCACGCGTACCTCCTCCCCGAGGGACTCGTCGATGACCAGGCCCCAGATGACGTTGGCGTCCTCGTGCAGTTCCTCCTGGATGAGCATCGTGGCCTCGTTGACCTCGTACATGGTCAGGGTCTTGGGGCCCGTGACGTTCACCAGGGCACTGGTCGCACCGGCGATGCTCACGTCGTCGAGCAGCGGGCTGGAGATCGCCCCGTAGGCGGCGTCCACGGTCCGGTTGTCGCCCGAGGCGCCCCCCACGCCCATGAGGGCCACACCCTTGGCGGCCATGACGGTACGGACATCGGCGAAGTCCACGTTCACGTGGCCGTTTTTCGAGATGAGATCGCTGACCCCGCGCACCGCCTGGAGGAGCACTTCGTCGGCCCGTTCGAAGGACTCGACGATGGTGGTCCGCTCGTTGGCGAGGGACACGAGGCGCTCGTTGGGGATGGTGATGAGCGTGTCCACCACCTGCTTGAGGCCCTCGATCCCCTCTTCGGCCTGCTTGTGCCGCTTGCGCGCCTCGAACCGGAACGGCCGGGTCACGACCGCCACGGTCAGCGCGTTCACCTCCCGGCAGATCTGGGCGATGACGGGAGCCGCACCGGTGCCCGTTCCGCCGCCCATGCCGGCCGTCACGAAGACCATGTCGGCACCGGAGACGAGCTCCGAGAGCCGGTCCTGGTCCTCGAGGGCCGCCTCGCGACCCACGGTGGGATCCGCCCCGGCCCCGAGCCCGCGCGTGAGGTTCTCGCCGAGCTGGAAGCGGCGAGGGGCCAGCGAGTTGGCGAGTGCCTGGGCGTCGGTGTTCACCGCGATGAACTCGACGCCTCCGAGGCCCCGGCGAATCATCGTGTTGACGGCGTTGTTCCCTCCGCCGCCGACACCGATCACCTTGATCCTGGCGGGAACCACGATCTCCTTTTCCACGAGCTCGATCATCGCACTGTCCTCCGTGTGGTGGCGACCTTCGGAACCGCCCCTGGTCCTTCGGGTGCTTGGGTCGGCGGTGTGGCGGGCTGCCGCCCGCCGGAAAGGGGGGAGATGGCCCTGTCCGGGAGCGAAACGCCCTCGGGCAGGCCAGGGGGAACGAGCGGAGCGAGGGGCAGGGGCACCACCACCGCCACCTCGTCCGGCGCCAGGTCCACCCGCTGGCGGACCGTCGGATCGAAGCCCGCGGCCCTCAGGCGCGCGAGCCGATCGGTGCGCGCGAGCGGATCGGCAAAGCCGAAGGCCAGCTCGGTGCCGTTGCGCAGGATCAGCGAGAATCCGTCCTGGGCATGCACGTGGATCTCGCTCACCTCCCGGGTACCGAACTCGCCGGAATCCTCCACGGCGGCGAGCAGGGCGAGGCTGGATGCGATCACGCGCCGGGCGTACTCGGGGTGGCGACTCACCCCCTCCGGATCCAGGCCGCTCAGCACCGGGTGGTCGAGGTCGGTACCGCGGGCTCGCTTGAACACGACCCCCTCGCGGTCCACGTAGAAGAGGCCCTCGTGCTGGAGCAGGAGCACGGGGACGTGCTCGGTGATCCGGACCACCACGGTGCTCGGCCAGCGTCGCGCGGCTTGGACCTCGTCTACCCAGGGATGTCGGGCGACCCCGGACACCACGCGGCCGAGATCCACCTTCCAGAGCGGCTGGCCCATGCGCACGTCGGCCAGGTGACGGATCTCCCCTTCGCCCACCTGGGTCGTCCGGCCCGGCGGCCACACGGTGGCGTTCTCGACGACCACCTGCTGGACCCCGAATCGGACGTCGCGTGCGATCGCGGCGAGCGACCAGGCCAATCCGGCGAGAACGGGTATCCACAGACCGCGGCGCAGGTGGCGCCGCCAGGGCGAGGCGGGTCTGGGGAAGACGCAGGGAGCCAAGGCGGGGGCTCGGGGGACGCGCTGAGGAGGAGGGGGGGGGAAGCGGAGGGGCGGGCGGGCAGGGCCGCCTGGAGAGCGGGCTCTCCTGTTGTACCGCTTTCGAAAACTCTTGACAAGGCAACCTTGGTACTTTTTCCCGGTCC
>JAFGLY010000084.1 GCA_016927815.1 Deltaproteobacteria bacterium
CCGTCCAGGCAGTCGTTGTCCTTGCCGTCGTAGGGGATCTCCATTGCCCCGGGGAAGACGTCCGGATCCAGGTCGTCGCAGTCGTTTCCCCCGCACTCGCCACGCACCGCGCCGTCGTCGTCCTGGTCCGGGTCCATGTAGGGATCGGGGCACTCGTAGAGGCAGTCATCGATACCGTCGCCGTTGACGTCGGCCCAGTCCACGTGGCCGTCGCAGTCGTTGTCCACGCCGTCCAGGCACAGCTCGACGGCGCCGGGGTGGATGTTCACGTTGCTGTCGTCGCAGTCGTCGCCGCCCCAGTCCTCGGAGTCGTATCCGTCGCCATCGGCGTCGTAGGAGTCGGCTCCGTCGCAGTCCTGGTCCACGCCGTCGAAGGGGACCTCGGTGGCGCCCGGGTGGATGCCGGCGTCGCCCTCGTCGCAGTCGCCTTCGCTCTCGGAGTACCCGTCTCCATCCTGGTCGATCCAGGGTTCCACGTAGAGGACGTAGACAACGCCGGCCTCCCGGGCGGTCGCGCCGCTCATGTAGGCCGGAAGGACGATGTCCGCGTTCCCGCCACCGTCCAGATCCCCGGCGGGTGCCAGGACATAGGGGAACTCCGCGCCCTCCTCGGTGCCCGTGATGAGGGTGTCCGCGTCCGCGAGCGAGCAGGAGGTGGGGCTCGCGCTGCCGAGCACCAGGTACGCCCGCCCCGCGTCGGTGCCGCCGTCGTCCGCGCCGGTCGCCCCCACGAGCACGTCGTCGAACCCGTCCCCGTTCACGTCGCCCACCCCGCTGGCCGATCGGCCGGCGTAGTCGTAGGCGTCCTCGCCGGTGAGCACCGCGTCGGCCTCCTCGAGGGAGGTGCCGGGCGCGAGGCCCGACGCCCGGCCCCGCACCAGGAAGACCGCGCCGGCGTTGGCCGCGCCCCGATCGTTCAGGTAGGCGGCCACGAGCATGTCGT
Source organism: Deltaproteobacteria bacterium (assembly GCA_016927815.1). Lineage (GTDB taxonomy): Bacteria > Myxococcota_A > UBA796 > UBA796 > JAFGLY01 > JAFGLY01. The sequence goes on from JAFGLY010000084.1 coordinate 944, forward strand.
CGTACCCGTCGGCGTCGACGTCGCCCGCAGAGGCGACGACCAGCCCGGCCCGATCGCCGGCGGCCTCGCCCTCGAAGGAGGCGTCGGCCCCGGAGTCGAGGTCGATCTCGCCCGAAAGGCTCCCGCCGAAGAACAGCCACGCCTCGCCCGCATCGGTGCCGCCGTCGTCGTTGCCGTACGCTCCCACCAGGAAGTCCGCGAGGCCGTCGCCGTCCACGTCCCCGACTCCCGCGACGGCGCGGGCGGCGAACTCCTCCTCCTCCGAACCCGCCAGGACGACCTGGGCCTCGGAGAGGGAGGTGTCCGGGGTCCACCGGGTGGACCCCCCGTAGAGCAGGAACGCCTTGCCTGCGCGGTAGGCGATGTCGCTGTTCCAGCAGCCTCCGACCAGCAGATCGCCGTAGCCGTCTCCGTCCACGTCTCCGAGGCCCGCGACGGCCCGGCCCACGTGGTCGTACTCCCCCTGGCCGAGCCAGGAAGCGTCCGCGGACGCGAGGGACGTGTTGGCGGTCCACCCGCCCGAGGCGCCGTACACGACGTAGACCTTTCCCGATTCGGTGGTCACGTCGCTGTTCCGGTAGGTCCCGATGGCGATGTCGTCGAAGCCGTCTCCGTCGAGGTCCGGGGCGAGGGCGATCTCGAGGCTCGTGTACTCGGACTCGGTGTCGCCCACCCAGGACGCATCGGCCTCGTCGATGCCGTGCGAACCCGAGTACCGAACCTCGGAGCCCAGGACGAGGTAGGTCTCCCCGCCACCGCGGGCGCCGTCGTCGCTGCCGTAGGCGCCCACCAGCAGGTCGGGCAGGCCGTCGCCGTTCACGTCCGCGGCTCCGGAGAGGGTCCGCCCGGCGTAGTCGAACGTGGCCTCCCCGGTGAAGGTCGCGTCGAGGTCGATGTCTTCGAGGGTCGTGGGCAGGTCAGCCCACGCCTCCGTCGCGAAGAGGAGTGCGATGAGGGTCATGTCCACTCCGGTGCACAGGGTTCACGGTACCATGGGATCGTGGGCCCTGCAGACCGCGTGCCCAAGCGGCCCTGCACCGGGTGATCGAGGTCAACCCGCCAGCAGGAACTCCACGGCAGCCGCTGCATGGAGGGCGGTCGTGTCCAGGAGCGGAAGGGGGCTGTCCTGGGCTCGGACCAGGAGGGGGATCTCCGTACACCCGAGGACCACCCCCTCGGCCCCTCGAGCCTTCAGGGCCTCGATGACTGCCACGTAGGCTCGTCTCGAGGACTCCTTCACCTCGCCGTGCACCAGTTCGCCGTAGATGACCTCGTGGACGCGCGTGCGGTCCGGCTCCTCGGGGATGATCACCTCGAGACCATGATCCCGCTCGAGCCGACCTCGGTAGAAGTCCTGCTCCATGGTGTACCGCGTGCCGAGCAGGCCCAGCCGTCCCATGCCCAGACGTCGTGCCTCGACCGCGGTGGCGTCCGCGATGTGCAGGAGGGGGATGGACACGACCCGGGCCACGTCTTCGGCCAGGCGATGCATCGTGTTCGTGCAGATGACCAGGCCCTGGGCGCCCGCTGCCTCCAGGGTGCGGGCCCACTCGCCCATGCGGCGCCCCAGACCCACCCAGTCGCCCTGGCGCTGCAGGTCCTCCACCGGAGCGAAGTCCACCGACAACAGCAGCAGGGAAGCGGAGTGCGCGCCGCCCAGGCGAGCGTACACCCCTTCGTTGACGAGACGGTAGTAGTCCACGGTCGAGTGCCAGGTCATGCCGCCCAACAGGCCGAGGGTTCTCATCTCGCATCTCCCTTCGTGGGCCCCGGTCCGCAGGAGGAGCGGCCTTGCGTCCCGGTCCGGAGACACCGGGACGCCACGGGCCACGGCCGCTGATCCGGATCGTACCCTCCCCACTCTCTGCGTGCTTGCCCTGGATGCGACCCATGCTATATGGGCGCTCTTGTATATAGGCCTCCCTCCATTCGAGGAACCTCATGCCCCCCGAGGACCCCCCGCGCATGGCCGCCCGAGCCGGTTCGGGGGACTGGATCGCCGAGGCGCTCCTGCTCCGGGCCATCGCACACCCGGTGCGGCTGCAGATCCTCGAGGCCCTGAGCGTACGCAGCCACTGCGTGAAGGATCTCAACGCGCTGATCCCCGCGCTGCCCCAGCCCCAGCTCTCCCAGCACATGCGCGCCCTGCGCCGGGTCGGCCTGGTGGCGAGCCACAAGGATGGCCCCCTGCGCTGCTACTACATCCTGCGGCCCTCTCTGGTGCCCCACCTCCTCGACCTGTTGTCCACACGCCACCCCGAGCAGCCCCGCGAGAAGGCCGACGTGCGGCGCGAGGCGCTCGGAGAGGCCTCATCCACCCGCTCGAACGCACAAGGAGCACTCTGATGCCGAACGAGAAGACCGTCCTCATTTTTTGCGGATCCGACGATCCGGAGAAGGCCTTCCCCCCTTTCATGCTCGGATCGGGCGCGTTGGCCTGCGACATGGAGGTCGCCCTGTTCTTCACCATGAGCGGCCTGAACATCGTGCGCAAGGGTGGCGCGGAGGCCATCGTCCTCCCCGGCGCCCCCAAGCCTCTCCCCGCCTTCGTGGAGACGCTCATGGGCCTCGGGGCGCGTTTCATCGCCTGCTCGGCGGCCTTTCCCATCGTCGGCATGACTGAGGCCGACCTCATCGACGGTGTCGAGTGCGGAGGCGTGGCCACGTTCGTGGACCTCGCCGAGAAGGCCGACATCGTCCTCACCTTCTGAACGCCAGGAGTACGACCGTGGCCGAAATCGATCTCACCAAGGTGCAGGTATCCAAGACCGTCGACGCCCGGGGCAGCGCCTGTCCGGGACCCCTCCTCGAGGCCAAGAAGGCCATCGGGACGGTGGCGAAGGGCCAGACCATCGAGGTGCTGAGCGGAGACGCCTCCACCAAGAAGGACCTGCCGCTCTGGGCCCAGAAGGTCGGTCACCAGTTCCTCGGCGCCCTGGAAGCCGACGGGTACGACCGCCTGTTCATCACGCGAGGGCGCTAGGCGCCCGACCCTTCTGCGAGCGGGAACGCGACGCCTCGGGGTCTTCCCGGGGCATGGGTCGCGTAGACCGCATCACCGACGAGCACCCCATGAACGAACAGAAACCCAAGATCCTCGTGCTCGCCACCGAGAGCTGCGCCTACCCCGGGGCCGACTACGTCGGGCAGATCCACGCCTCGTATCCCTCCAACACGTACATCCTGCGCGTGCCTGCACCCGTGATTTTCCCCGAGGCGTTCTACCTGCGCTGCTTCGAGAAAGGGATCGCCGGGATCATCGTGATGGCCTGTGGGCACGAGTGCCCCTACGAAGGCGCCTACGATCGCCTCGCCAGGCGCGTGGCGGTGGTCCGTACACGCATGAGGGAACTCGGCATGGACCCGCAGCGCCTGCGGCTGTGCTCCATCTGTACCGTGTGCGCCCGTCCGTTTCTCAAGGAGATCCACGAGATGGACGCGTTCCTCAGTCAAGCGACGACCGGATCGGTGACGACATGAACACCATCACGGATGCGGTGGTCATCGGAGGCGGCATCGCCGGCCTCCAGGTGGCCCTCGACCTCGCCGACCAGGGCTTTGACGTCGTCATCGTCGAGAAGGAACCATCCATCGGCGGGAAGATGATCAGCCTGAGCAAGGTCTTTCCGACCCTCGACTGCTCGAGCTGCATCTGCACACCGCGCATGGCAGCGGCGGCCCACCACGAGCGCATCACGATCATGACCTGCTCGGAGGTCCAGGCTGTCCAGCGGGTCGGCGAGCACTTCTCCGTCACGATCCGCACGCGACCTCGGTACGTGATCGAGTCGGCCTGCATCGGGTGCCGCAAGTGCGAGTATGCGTGCCCGGTGCTCGTGCCCCACGAGTTCGAGGGCAACCTCGGCGCGCGTCGGGCCATCTACGTGCCCTTCACGAACGCCATGCCCCAGGTGGCCCTTCTCGACGTCGAGAACTGCACCTTCTGCGGAGCCTGTGCGAGGGCCTGCCCGACGGACGCGATCGACTACCTCCAGGAACCCGCGATCACCGAGATGGAGGCGGGCGCCGTCGTGGTCGCCTCGGGCTACGCCCTGACCGAGACCCAGACAGCCGACCGGTACGGGGGCGGCAAACTCGCCAACGTCCTCACGGGCCTCCAGATGGAGCGACTGCTCGCACCGCACGGCCCGTACGGCCGCGTGCTGCGTCCCTCGGACGGGCGCATTCCCGACACGGTGGCGTTCGTGCAGTGCGCGGGTTCCCGCGATCACAGCCTCCCCGAGGGCCAGGGCGTGCCCTGGTGCTCCCGCGTGTGCTGCATGTACGCCATCAAGCAGGCCATGCTCCTCTCCGGTTCGCTCCCGCTCGTGGACATCACCATCTACTACATGGACATCCGGGCGTTCGGGAAGGGCTTCGAGCAGTTCTACCAGAATGCCCGGGCCATGGGCATCAACTTCGTGAAGGCCCGAGTCGCGCGCATCACCGAGGGGGAGAACGCCAACCCCGTCCTCCGGATCGAGCGGATCGAGGAGGACGGTCGCGTCGAGGACCAGCCCCACGACATGGTCGTCCTCACGCCCGGCATCGTGGCCGGTTGGGACCCCTCCTCCGTGATACCGGTCCAGATCGGATCCGATGGTTTCGTCCTTTCCGAGCACGCTTCTCTGGCTCCCTGCCGGACCCGCGTCCCCGGCGTGTTCGTGGCCGGGACCGCCTCCGGCCCCAAGGACATCCCGGACTCCATCGTCGAGGCCGGGGCTGCTGCCATGGAGGCGGCGAATCACCTGCGCCGAACCGCGTACGCATCGCGAAGGCGCACCGAGGCGGAGGCGGGTGGACGATGACCGAGACCAAGCGACGTGTGGGCGTCTACGTCTGCCACTGCGGTGGCAACATCTCGGACGTCATCGATGTGCAGAAGGTGGTCGACGGAGTCGCCAACATCGAGGACGTCGTCGTGGCGCGGCGCGAGATGTTCATGTGCTCCGATCCAGGCCAGAACCTCATCGCTGAGGACATCGCCGCCCACAACCTGGACCGGGTCGTCGTGGCGGCCTGCTCGCCGAGCCTCCACGAGGCCACGTTCCGTGGAACGCTCAAGCGGTCCGGCTTGAACCCGTACCTCTACGAGCACGTCAACATCCGCGAGCAGGCCAGCTGGTGCCACAAGGACGACCCCGAAGGCGGCACCCGCAAGGCCACGCGCCTCGTCGCGGCGGGCATCGCGAAGGCGCGGAACCTGGTGCCCCTGGACCCGGTGAGGGTTCCCGTCACCCGGGCCGTCGCCGTCGTCGGAGGAGGGATCGCCGGTCTACGCTCCGCCATCGACCTCGCGAAGAGCTCTTTCGAGGTGCACGTGATCGAGCGCGCCGCCGACCTGGGCGGCCATCTCGCCCGGCCGGGGCGCGTCTACCCCACGGATGAGCCAGCGCAGGACCTCCTGACCGGGCTTCTCGCCCAAGCCCGGAGCCTGCCCGGCCTCACGCTCCACACCGAGACCGAACTGGTCGCGAGCACCGGCTACCTGGGGAACTTCCGACTCACCCTCCAAGGGCCGTCGGGAGAACCCCGGGAGCTGACCGTGGGGTCCATCGTGCTGGCCACGGGGTTCGAGCACTACCAGCCGTCCCTGGGCGAGTTGGGCTTCGGGATGTCCGATCGCGTGGTGACGCTCCCGGACTTCATCGAGCGCCTCGATCCCCGAGGACCGACCGGCGGGCAGATCGTGAAGGACGGCAAGCCCGTGCAGCGTGTCGTGTTCATCCACTGCGTGGGCAGCCGCCAGCTGGAGGGCGTACACGTACCGCCCGAGGGCGGACGCCTGTACGAGCACTGCTCCCGCGTGTGCTGCACCACCGCGCTGTTCGCCTCGATCGAGCTGGCCCGGAAGTTCCCCCAGGTCGACATCTTCGACGTCTACCAGGACATCCGCACCTACGGGAGAGGCCAGGAGGACATCTACGAAGCGGCCGCTCGGGCCGGAGTGACCTTCTTCCGCGTCGCGGGCGACGCTCCCCCGACCGTCGAGATCGACGCCAGTGGGGCCATCACGGTCCGACTCGTGGACCTGCTCACGTTCAACGAGCCGATCGAGATGCCGGTGGACCTCGTGGTGCTGGTCACCGGGATGATCCCCCGGGACATCACCCCTCTCATCGAGATGTTCAAGCTCCCGAGGAGTCCGGACGGGTTCCTCCAGGAGGTCCATCCGAAGCTCCGCCCGGTGGAGGTCTGCGTGGACGGCCTGTTCATCGCCGGCGCCTGCCAGGCTCCCATGGATGTCGCCGAGGCTGCGGCGTCCGCGTCCGCGGCCTCCGCGAAGGCGGCCTGCCTGCTGGGAGGCGACGTGATCTCCCTCGATCCGTTCGTCGCCTCCATCCAGGCCGAATTGTGCGACGGATGCGGCCTCTGCCTCGCCGAGTGCGTCTACGTGAAGGCACTCACCCGAGCCGAGGGCGAAACGGTTCCCGTGGTCAACACCGCGCTCTGCAAGGGCTGCGGGATGTGCGCCGCGGTCTGCCCCCACGAGGCCATCACCGTCCGTGGCTGGGAGATCAAGCAGTACGACGCGATGGTCGACGCCATCGTGGCAACAGGAGGCCACCCGTGACCGATCCGAAGCCGATACGGGTCCTGGCCGAGCGCATGGGGGGTGCATCGACCGAGCTGAAAGAACGGCTGAAGCGCCAACGCATCCGAGAGAAGGCCCTGCGCACCGCACTGGAGGACGGTCCGAAGACCGTGGCGGAACTCGCGGCGGTTCTGCAGGAGGATCCGCGAGAAGCCCTCTGGCTCGTCATGGCGCTCAAGAAGTACGGGGACATCGTCGAGGGCGAGCAGCAGGGCGATGTCTACACCTACGCGCTGAAGCGTTGAGGGAGGATTCGGCATGTCCATGTCCCTCGCCACCGACTTCCGCAAGGACGTCGTCCGCCTCGGCGCGGGTGACCTCACCGCGTGCATGAACTGCGGCAGCTGTACGGCCACCTGCGCCCTCTCGGAGGGTACCGCCGCCTTTCCGCGCAAGACGATCCGGTACCTGCAGATCGGAGCCAAGGGGCAGATCGAAGGTTCTCTCGAGCCTTGGCTCTGCTACTACTGCGGGGACTGCTCGGTGAGCTGTCCGCGCGAGGCCAACCCCGGGGAGACGATGATGGCGGCCCGGCGCTGGCTCACCGCCCGCTATGACTGGACGGGGCTGAGCCGGTGGATGTACCGCTCGCACTGGGTCGAACTGGGAGCGCTGTTGGCGGTGGCCGCAGTCGTGCTGGCCCTCTTCCTGATCCCGTCCGGGTTCGGGTTCCGGGCGCTCTCCAGCCACCCCGAGGCCCTGGACACCGTTCGCCTCGACCTGTTCGCCTCCCGCACGTTCGTGCACATCGGCGACCTGATCCTCGCGTTCGTCCTCTCGACGCTCCTCCTCAGCAACGCGGCACGCATGGTGTACCTGGCCATGCGGGGTCGTCGGGTGCCGATCCGGGCCTGGATTCGCCCCGTCACGGAGTTCGTGGTCCACGGCCTCACGCAGCGGCGGTGGCGAGACTGCGACAACGACGATTCCCGCTTCAACTGGCTGCGCCACATCCTGCTGGTGTCCGGCTACGGCACGATGTTCGTCCTGGTGGTCGTGTTCCTGAACCCGTTCCAGGTCGAGGACACGGCGTGGCACTGGACGAGCCTCCTCGGCTACTACGCGACGCTGGTGCTCCTGGCAGCCTCCTTCACGATCCTCTCGGATCGGATTCGAAAGCGCACCCAGATGCACGCGTTCAGCCACTTCACCGACTGGCTGTTCCCGATCCTCCTCGCCCTCACGTCGCTGACCGGTATCGTCCTCCACCTGCTGCGCCTCATGGATCTCGCCATGCCCACCTACGTGGCGTACGTGATCCACCTCTGCGTCGCGGTGCCGATGCTGGCCGTCGAGGTTCCCTTCGGGAAGTGGGCCCACCTGCTGTACCGGCCCCTGGCCATGTACCTCGAGGCGGTCCGGAAGCGCGCAGCGGCCGAGGCCTGATCCGCCCGCATCGAGGCCGTCTCCGACCCTGAACGCTCTCCGCTCGCGGGGGGCGCCTGGCTCCACGGGATCGGGTTCCGGATAGAACGACGCTCCAGGAACACCCGATGTCCACGTCTCGATCGAGGCCCAACGCCGAACCCCTCTCCGGAATCGCCACCGGCTCGATCCTGGAGAGCATCTCCGACGGGGTCTTCACCGTGGACGGAGCCTGGCGGATCACCTCCTTCAACCGTGCGGCCGAGCAGATCACGGGCATCGGGCGATCGGAGGCCATCGGCCGGCGGTGCTCCGACGTGTTCCGTGCCAGCATGTGCGAGACCGACTGCGCGTTGCGCCGCACGTTCCAGACAGGCGAGCCCGTCGTCAACCAGGCGACCTTCATCGTGAACGCCCAGGGGTCCCGCATCCCCATCAGCGTCTCCACGGCCCTGCTCCGGGACGGACGGGGACAGGTGGTGGGAGGCGCCGAGACGTTCCGTGACCTGAGCCTGGTCGAGGAGCTGCGCAACGAGATCCGGGGCCGGTTCCAGGCAGGGGGCATCGTCAGCCGCAGCCCGGCCATGCAGCACGTGATCGACGTGCTCCCCCTGGTGGCGGAGAGCGAGAGCACGGTCCTGATCCAGGGCGAGACGGGCACGGGCAAGGAGAGGGTCGCTCGGGCCATCCACGGTCTGAGTCCGCGACGGAAGGGACCGTTCGTGGTCCTGAACTGCGGAGCTTTGCCCGATACGCTCCTCGAGTCCGAGCTCTTCGGCTACAAGGCCGGTGCGTTCACGGGTGCCCATCGGGACAAGCCGGGTCGCTTCGCCCTGGCCCGTGGCGGGACTCTCCTCCTCGACGAGATCGCCGAGGTGAGCCCCGCCATGCAGGTCCGCCTGCTGCGGGTGCTCCAGGATCGACGCTTCGAACCGCTCGGAGGCACGCGGAGCGAGGAGGCGAACGTCCGGGTGCTGGCCGCGACCCACCAGGATCTCGAAGCCCTCGTGGAACGCGGCACCTTCCGGCAGGACCTCTACTACCGCGTCAAGGTGATGAAGATCGAGCTTCCGGCGCTGAGAAGGCGCCGGGAGGACATCCCCTTGTTGGTGCACCACTTCATCGAGCTGTACAACGCGCTCCAGAACCGGCGCGTGACCGGGGTGAGCCCCGACGTGCTGGGCGTCCTCACGGCGCACGACTGGCCGGGGAACGTGCGGGAGCTCCAGAACGTCATCGAGCACGCCTTCGTGCTCCGGCACGAGGGGCGCATCGATCTGGCCGACCTCCCTCCCGAGCTGGTCCCCGTGTCCCTCCGCCTCGGGGCCAGCCACCGGATGCAGGAGGCGGTGCGCGCCATCGAGACCCAGGCCATCCTCGAGGCCACGGCCCGTCACCACGGCAACCGGCTGGCCGCGGCCCGGGAACTCGGCCTCCACAAGAGCACCTTCTTCAGGTTGGTCCGGCGACTCGGCATCGAGCTGCCCCCGGCGGACGGACGGACCCGCCGCAGGACCGACGCCTAGGCACAGGCTCCGTTCGGCGACTCTCCACAGGGCTCGAGTCGCGGTTCCGCAACTGTCCATGCGGTCCCGGATCGGGAGCGAGGCGGACAACCCGACGTTCTCCCGGGCGCGATGATGTCTCCGGGGGGAATCGACTCCAGCGGTACGGGGCTTGCATCCTCCTCGTGGCGAGGTGCCCGGCCGATGCGCATCGCGATGACCATCTGGGAGGGACGAATCTCCCCTGTATTCGACGTGAGCCGCGAAGCTCTGGTCCTGGAAATCGACCATGGAACCGAGATCTCTCGACGGTCGGAGTCCCTCGCTACGCCGGATCCGTCCGCCAAGGTCGGACGCCTGAAAGATCTCGGTGTCGAAACGCTCGTGTGCGGCGCCATCTCCGAGCCGCTCCGGAGGGAACTGGACGACCACGGCGTCCGGGTCATCGGATTCGTGGCCGGGGCCATCGAACCGGTCGTGCAAGCCCTCCTCCTGGACACACTCCCCCACCCGGCGCTGTCGATGCCGGGATGCGGCGCCCGCAACGAGCGGCCCTCCCGCACG
>JAFGLY010000010.1 GCA_016927815.1 Deltaproteobacteria bacterium
CACGCCCGACGCCTGGGCCAGGGCGTCGTAGTAGCGGACGAAGCGGTCGGTCTCCATGGAGGACACGGCACCCAGGTTGTGCGCCCAGCGGTAGCCCACGGGCTGGTACCAGAGCGCGGCCTCCACGAGGTAGGCGCCGGAGGCGGCCGGGGCGACCTCGTAGCGCACCTGGTCCGAGCCTCCCGCGAAGTCGGCGTCCGAGGACGCTTTCCCATGCACGGCCACGAAGGCCTCGGCGGTGGTCTTGTCGAACCCCGTGGGCAGCAGGCGGTTGTCCTTGGCGTAGCGGACCGCCGTCAGGAGGCCGGTCGTCACCCCGCCTTCCGGGTCGGCCATGATCGTCTCGTAGATCTGCACGTCGTCGGCGGATCGGATCACCGCGTGGTGTGCCTCGTAGGCGAGCGCATCGGCGTCGTTGTCGTTGCCCGCGATCGAGCCGTCGGCGGACGGTTTCCCCGATTCGAGCACGATCGCGCCCGAGGGATCCCGGATCGTGACGTGGAGCCAGGCGCGCCGGGAGGGGTAGGCGGTGGGGAGCTTGTGCCCGGCGAGGTTCTCGACCGTGACCACGGCCGCGAGCGGCCCGTCGTCGCAGGCGACGGACAGGCGCGCGGCCCCCGCCTGGAGGTGCTCCACCGTGGCCGCGTGGCTGCGCTCGAAGTCCTGGACCCCCGCCGTCACGCCCAGCTCGCCCTGGAAGCGGGCGAACACCCGCGACAGGAAGAAGTTGCCGCCCATGAAGGCATGGCGTGCGAACCCCTCGCGGGGATCCCCGAGCACGCTCGCGAAGGGGACCTCCCCGTCCACCACGGGCATGTGGCAGGTCTGGCACGGGGTTTTCCCCTCGTAGTCGCTGTGCTTCCACTCCAGGTAGGGGACCTGCTCGGGGAACTCACCGAGCACCTTGCCGCGCGGTCCGAGGCTGTGGGTGATGAGCGTGTGGCAGGAGGCGCAGAGGGTCGCCTCCTGGATGTGGGCGCTCTCGCGAGGATCGTAGCCCGTGGCCGATCGCATGACGCGGGCGATGGGGGGGTCCACGGTCACCGGGCCGAACACCGCCCGCTCGCCCGCGGGCGTGTTGTAGTCCACCGTGAACCGTCCGTTGAAGGTCTCCTTCTCCCCCAGGCCCGTGGCCAGGACCTGGTGGCAGGCCGAGCAGGACACGCCGTCGGCCGCGAGCAGGGCCGTGGGGTGGGTGGACATGCCTGCGGGCAGGTTGGCGAACACCTCGCCCTGGCCGCCCCCGGCCACCGCCGTCTGGCGCGCCATGGCCATGTGGCAGGTCGAGCACTCGGCCTCGATGGCCGCCTGGGACTCGGGGTGATCGAGGAGCTCCCGCCGCACGCCCGCCTGCCAGTACGGATCGCGGGAGGCGTTGGCCATCATGGTCGGCCGCCACTCCAGGCCGATGGACAGGTCGCGGCCATCGGGCCCGGAAACCCCGTTGTGGCAGGCCTGGCAGCGATCGGAGGTGGCGAAGAGCTCGGGCAGGGGGTTGCGGGAAGCCGCCAGCGCGGGGACCATGCCCGCGAAGGCCGCGAGGGGGAGGACGAGACGTACGAGGTGCGTGCGTTCCATGGTGCTACCAGCCTTCCAGAAGACCGCCGTCGAACCAGTCCCACAGGAGGTAGACGAGGACCTCCGGCTGGCCGATGCCGCCGTCCTCGAGCGGGAGGCCCACCCCGACGTCGAGCAGGATGTGCTGGCGCTGCGGCAGCGAGATCTGGATCTGGGGGATGAAGGTCCACGCCGGGGCCAGGTCGGCGAACGCGCTGCTACCCAGCACCTCCACCATGGGTGTCCAGGAGCGACCCGCGATCCCGCGCGTGAAGGTCTTGCCCACCGCGAGCCGACCGAACGCCTCGTAGTCCTCCCAGGTGGTGGGCAGGCCGGCCCCCAGCTGAGCCTGAACGAAAGAGTCCGCGGGCAGGATCTGGCCCAGCGTCCAGAACGGCTCGAGCACCGCGTGGCCGTCCCCGAGGCCACGATCCGCATCGCCGGTGGGCAGGGCGGCCTCCAGCGTGAGGGCGGAGATCGTGCCCGACCGGAGGTTGGCGAACAGCACGCGCTTGTACGCGAGCGCCAGGTCGCCGATGCCGGCGGTCCAGCCGCCGCCGGGTGCGTGCTCGAGCGCGGCGAAGGGCACCACCACCTCCACCTGGTTGCGCGCGCCGAAGCGCTTCTCGAAGATGAGTTTGTTGCGGACGTAGGCCTCGTCGCCCGTGCCCACACGGCTGACGAGGAGCAGCTCGTCCTCGGGAAAGGCCTTCTCCGTGCGGAGGGCCTTGGGCAGGTTGAGATCCCCACGCGGCCAGCGGTCCTCCCCGCAGAACGCGTGCAGGTGGTCCAGCACGGCGCTGATCTCCTCGTCGGTGAGCGCATCGCCGAAGGCCGGCATCCAGGCGTCGAACGCGCGCGACGGTCCTCCTTCCCGGATGACCACGCCCCAGTCCCCGTCCGGCTCGCGGGAGGCGAAGCTGCAGTCCGTGAAATCCGGAAGCTCCAGCGGGGCCGCGGCCATCGCGGGGTCGGCCCCCGCGCCTCCGTACCCGTGGCACGCGGCGCACGCGGAGGACCAGACCTGGGCACCCGAGCGGGGGCCGGCCGCGCGCACGGCCGGAACGATCGCGAGGAGCACGGCTAGAGGGGCGAGAAAGGCCAGGATCCGGGAGGCAGGGCGCATGCGGAGCTCCAAAGGGCGGCAGGAACCGAGCCAGCGTGGGCCGGGTGGGGTCATTCTACCGCACGCGGGATCCCTGGAGGCGATCCGGCTACGTTCCGAACATGATCGAGGACCTGCCGGTTCTGGCCGCCAACGTCCGCACGGGCCAGACCACCGTGGCCGAGGTCCTGAAGGCTTCCCTCGTGGCCATGGCCAACGAGCAGCCGATCCTGAACCCCTGGATTCGCGTCTACCGCGATGTCGCCGTCACCACGGCCCGGGCTCTCGACACCGCCCGGACCTCGGGTCGCACCTCCGGCCCGTTGCACGGGGTACCCGTGGCCCTGAAGGACAACCTCGACGAGGCCGGCGTGCCGTGCACCGGGGGCTGTGCCGCCTACCTCGACCGGGTGCCGGCCCGGGATGCGCCGGTGGTGGCCCGCCTGCGCGCCGCGGGCGCCGTGGTGGTGGGCCGGACCAACATGCACGAGCTGGCCGGAGGGGTCACCAGCGAGAACCCGCACTTCGGCCCGGTCCGCAATCCCTGGGATCCCACCCGCATCCCCGGCGGGTCGAGCGGCGGGTCCGCCGTGGTGGTGGCCACCGGCTCCGTGGCCGGAGCGCTCGGGACCGACACCGGCGGCTCCATCCGGATCCCCGCGTCGCTGTGCGGCATCGTCGGGCTGAAGCCCACCCGGGGCCTGCTGCCGCAAAGCGGGGTGCTGCCGTTCTCTCCCTCGCTGGATCACGTGGGTCCCCTGGCCCGCTCGGTGGCCGGCGTGCGGATCCTGCTGGGCGTGCTGGCCGGCCGGTACGTGCCCGCCACCCCCCAGCGGCTCACCGGCCTGCGCATCGGGATCCTGGAGGGATTCGGCCGGGAGGCCGACCCCGCGGTGGGGGCCTCTTTCGACGCGGCCATCACCGTCCTGGAAGGGCTGGGCGCCCGCCTGAAATCCGTCCACGTCCCGGGCTTCGAGCGCGGCATCCGCTTGCTGAAGGCCATCTCCGAGCCCGAGGCCGCGGCGCTCCACGGGATCCGCTTCCAGGAGCGGCCCGAGGGCTTCGGGCCCGAGATCCGCCACCTCCTGGACCGCGGCCGCGCCGCCGATCCGTCCCTGCACCCGGTGGCTCTCTCGGAGCGGGCCTCGGTCGAGGCCGGAGCCCGCGACGCCTTCATCGACCTGGACTTCATGATCTGCCCCACCACGCCCTTCCCGGCTCGGCCCTTCGGCAGCCCGGACCCTCACCTGCTGCTCACCTACACGTGTCCCTTCAACCTCACCGGGCAGCCCGCCATCTCTGTGCCCATGGGCCTGGCGAACGGCCTCCCCGTGGGGCTCCAGATCGTGGCGCCGCACGAGGCGGACGCGCGCCTGCTGGACGTGGCCGAGGCGTTCGAGCAGGCTTCGGGGGGGTTCCGGCCCCCCCCGTTCAGGCCTCCTGTCGCCGACCCGAACGCCGCTCCTCGCGGGCCTGCTCTCGGCCGATCCCAGCGATCACTACCGTGACCTCGCCGCGCACCCCCCCGTCGGCGTAGCGGGCGGCGAGTTCGCCGAGCGGAGCCCGATCCACGGCCTCGAACCGCTTGGTGAGCTCCACGCAGACCGCGGCCTCGCGCTCGGGACCGAACGCAACCGCGGCATCCGCCAACAGGCTCCCCAGGCGGCCCGGCGCCTCGAAGAGCACCAGGGTCGTGTCGCTACCGGCCTGGGCGGCCAGCATGCGACGCCGTGGACCGGGCTTGCGCGGGGGAAAGCCTCGGAAGGTGAAAGCATGGGCCGGCAGCCCGGACGCGAGCAGCGCCGCGGTGACGGCCGAGGGGCCGGGGACCACCTCCACCGGGAAGCCCGCGCTGCGGGCCTCGCGGGCGACGAGGTAGCCCGGATCCGAGAGCAGCGGGGTGCCGGCATCGGTGCACAGCGCCACGGCGAGGTCCCGGCCGAGCAGGCCGAGCACCCGGCCGACCACGGCGCGCTCGTTGTGCTCGTGGCACGAGAAGAACGCTCCCGGCCGAGGGATCCCGTAGTGGGCGAGCACCTTCAAGGTGCGCCGCGTGTCCTCGCAGGCGATGGCGTCCGCCTCGCGCAGCACCGCGAGGGCCCGCAGCGTCAGGTCCTGGAGGTTGCCGATGGGTGTAGCCACGAGGGTGAGCCTCCCGCGCTGGGCGGCCCGGGGCGTGGGGGCGACCGGCCCTGGGACGCCTGGGAAAGCGAGGGGATCGTCGTGGGGCGAGGGGCGCTGGCCCATGCGGCCTCCGAAGCGTCGGGCCCGGCTCGAGAGGCTATCCGGTTGCCATCTGCGAGGAATCCGTAAAAGACGCGCTCGGGCGCCGTGCACGCCCGGCCCCCGTGGTAGGGTCCTTCCGCTCTGACGGAGGGTTCCATGCGAACGCTCATTCCAGCAGTCCTGCTCCTCGCGACGGCTTGTGCCCCGGAAGAGACCGAGCCCGAGGAGACCTGGGTCCGGGCCACGATCGACGGCCAGCCCTACGAGCGGACCGACGTCGAGGGGGTGCTGTTCACCTACGAGGATCCCAACCACATCCAGATGTGGTCGGAGGAACCCCTGAACGCCGTCCTGTTCGGATGGGACGGCAGCCAGTCCCAGACCTGGTCGCTCGCTCCGGTCACGGGGTGGGGGATGCCCGCCGTGTACCTGTGGGGCGAGGACCACTCCCAGTGGATGTCCATCTCCGGCACCTTCGAGATCGACTGGTTCAACCACCATCTCTTCGACACCGGCTCCGACGGCCAGATCGGAATGGCCGGGGGCACGTTCGAGGCCACGCTCGAGGACATGGACATCGGGACGCACCGGACCGTCGAGGTCACCGACGGTGCGTTCCGCTGCATGGTCACGCTCTTCGAGGACACGTAGGCCCCGCCCGTGATCGGCGTCTACGACTCGGGTTTCGGGGGCCTCACCGTGCTCGGCCACCTGAGGAGGGCGCTGCCGGATCGCGACCTGGTCTACCTGGGCGACTCGGGGCGGGCCCCCTACGGCGGCCGGGATCCCCACACCATCCTCGACTTCGCCGAGCAGGCCGTGGAGCGCCTCTTCGAGGAGGGCTGCAGGCTGGTGGTGGTGGCCTGCAACACCGTCTCCTGCGTGGCGCTGCGCCACCTCCAGCGGCGCTACTGCGGGCCGGCCTCTCCCCGCCGGATCCTGGGGGTCACCATCCCCGGGGCCGAGGCGGCGGTAGCCGCGAGTGCAGGCCACATCGGTCTCATCGCCACCCGTCGCACGGTAGAGTCCGGCACCTACGTCGCGGAGATCCGCAAGCTGGGAAGACACCGGGTCACCCAGCGCGCGGCGCCGTTGCTCGTGCCGCTCGTGGAGGAGGGCTGGGAGGACACCGGCATGGCCCGGGAGGCCGTGCGCCGCTACCTCGCGGACCTGCCGGGCATCGATACCCTCCTGTTGGGCTGCACCCACTACCCCCTGCTGCTTCCGGCCATCCGGGCCGCCCTGCCGGAGCGGGTGGCGGTCCTGGACCCTGCCCCCCACGTGGCCTCGTCCCTCGTGGCCTGGCTGGCCCGCCACCCCGGCTACGATCCGGAAGGCACGGGCGGTCTACGCGTCCTCTGCACCGGGAACCCCGAGGACTTCGGGCGCCACGGCGCCCGGTTCCTGGGTGCGCCGTTGCCTCCGGTGGAGCACGTGGCCGAAATGGACGGCCGCCTCGCGCCTCGGGATCCGGCCGAGGCCCCTCGGGGACAGGTGGTGCGGCCGCACGGGCGACAGGGCCGCACCTGATGCCCTAGGGGCAGGCCGACACGCCCAGCCGGCGCTCCATCACCTGGACGGCCCGGGGATCGCAGTCCACCAGCACCGCGTCCCGGCCGAGGCGCAGCGCAGCCTCGCCCAGCGTGCCGCTGCCCGCGAAGGGATCGAGCAGCCGGTCCCCCGGCGCGCTGTGGACCCGGACGATGCGCTCGAGGATGCCCAGCGGCTTCTGGGTGGGCCAGCCCGTGCGTTCCCGGCTCGTGGGACCCACGATGGTGTGCCACCAGGTGTCGGTGGGCGACTTGCCCCGAGCCGCCTTCTCGGCGCCCACCAGCTCCGGCGCCATGTAGGGGATCCGGTCCACCTCCTCGGCCCGGAAGGTGTACTTCCGGGGATTTTTCGCGTACCAGAGGATGTTGCCGTGCTTCGCGGGCCAGCGCCGCCGGCTCCGGCCCCCGTAGTCCCAGGCCCAGATGATCTCGTTGAGAAAGCGCCGACGGCCGAACAGCGCGTCGGCGAGCACCTTCACGTGGTGGACCTCCCGCCAGTCCAGCTGGAGGAAGAGCGAGCCCGAGGGATCCAGCAGGCGCCAGGCCTCCTCCAAGCGCGGGCCCAGGAACGCCGGGTAGTCGTCGAAGGTGTCCTCGAACGACGGACCCGACACGCGCTCCGTGCGGTACCGGCGGCCCCGGAAGCCGACCCGCGTGCCGTCGGGATCGGGCGTTCCCCGGATCCGGGTCGCGGCCTGGCGGCGTCCCGTGTTGAAGGGCGGATCCAGGTAGGCCAGGTGGAACGAGCCCGTGGAGAAGCGACGCATCACGTCGAGGTTGTCGCCGAGGTGGATCTGGACGGCCATGGGCGGTCTCCGGCCCAGGCCGCCTAACCCGGACGGGTGCCTCCTCTCGGCCGCCGTGTCGGACTTGCTGCGGATCCACCGCCGGGTATCCTGCAGGTGCGCGAAACGAGGTGCTTCATGGACGAGGCTGCATCCCGCCTGGCCACGCTGTCCGACGTCTCGACGACGGGTCTGCTCACCGCCTTCGCCCACGCTGCCGAGAGCCGATCCGAGGTTCCCATCCTGAAGGATCCCTGGGCCGAGGCCATCGTCGATCGACTGACCCCGTTGCTCGCGGACACGCCCTCCCCGTTCTACCGCAAGCTCAGGCGCTACGGGTCCCAGCCCGCCCTGGTCCTCCACCTGACGATGCGGGCGCGCCAGTACGACCGATACGCGCGCGCCTTCGCCGCCCGGCATCCGGGCGCCACGGTGGTCAACCTGGGGTGCGGCCTGGACACCCGCTTCTGGCGCATCGACGACGGCGGGCTGCACCTGTACGACCTCGATCTGCCCGAGATGATCGCGCTCAAGCGCGTGCTCGTGGAGGAGACCGACCGCTACCATCTCGTAGGGCAGTCGGTGCTCGATCCCGCGTGGAGGGACCGCCTCGCCACCGAGCAGACCGGCCCGTTCCTCTTCCTGGCCGAGGGGCTGTTCATGTACCTTCCGCCGGACGACGTCCGCTCGCTCGTCGTCGACCTCCGGTCGCGCTTCGCGGGAAGCGAGCTGGTCTTCGAGGCCTTCAACACAGCGTGGTTCCGGCCGTGCCTCAAGTGGATGATCGACGTGAAGCTGCAGAAGGCGTTCGGGCTCGGAAAGGGCGTATCGTTCCGGTTCGGCATCCGGGACGGCCACGAGGTCGAGTCCTGGGCCCCGGGCATCCGCCTGCTCGAGGAGTGGAGCTACGTGGACGAGGAGGAGCCCCGCCTCGGCGCCCACCGCCTGCTGCGCATCTCGAAGCTGCTGCGCTACACGCAGTGGACCGTGCGCTACGGGCTGGGGCCCGAGGATGCGTCCGAGCCGGAGGTGGCGAGCGCCCCCACGGACCCCTGAGCGTGGCGTCGTCGCAGGCGCTCACCCGGCCCGCGAGGGCTCCGAATGGACGGCATCGTCGACCTCGCCGGCCTTCTCCTTGGCGATCCAGCCGCGGATCTCGTCCTCGATCACCTGGATGGCGATCCCTCGGAAGGGACGGAGCAGGAGGGGCACGTCGAGCTCCATCTCGAGGGCATCGGTCGTGACCTGGATGGCTCCGTGCAGGGTCATGCCCTTCACGGAGAAGGAGATGCGGGCTCGCCAGTCGCTGACCCAGTCGCTCTTCGGGTGGTACCGGGCGAGCCGGACCGCGTAGCTTTGCATGGCTGCCTCGGCGACCCGGCGGGCGCGCTCCCGGCCCAGATCGTGCGGTACGGCGTGCTTCATGGGTGCACCTCGTGGGCACCCTACCGAAGCCGGGCCCGAGGCGCCAGATCCCCGGGGGCGGGCACAGGGTTCGCACCGGGGGGATTGCCGCCCGCTCCGACCCCCGAGAAGGTCACTCGTCGGATTGAACCCCTCTGAGGCCGATCCTTCAGCCATCGTTTCGAGGCTGGCGTTACAGTCCGGCCTGTCATGTCCCTCCCCCTGGCCCATCCCGAGGACGCGGCGTCACCCCCCCACAAGCCGACGCACTCCGGACTGAAGCACCTGGCGGACGGCCTGACGGCTCTCCGACTCGTCGGCACACCCGCGATCCCGCTCCTCGGCCTCGCCCGCGGGCCGTCGGTGGTCTCGGGTGCGGCCGGGTGGCTGCTCCTCGGGCTCTGGCTGACCGACACCTTCGA